>NZ_JBYSZG010000011.1:0-144348 GCF_058786935.1 Rugamonas sp. FW305-51 | reverse complement strand
AACTACCCTGTGCCACGCCAGCACGGAAGCCTTAATTCGTCCCTTGACAGCGGGCGGCTAATGGGCGTCCCCATTTTTCCGATTTTGGGAAATGGGGTACGTCCCCATTTTTCCTCCCCATTTTTCCCCATTTTCCCGGTTCCCGGCGGAGCCACGCTCACTATGGTTACCCTGCCCCACGGCGAGAAAGGACTTGCATTTCCGTTCACTTCGCCCAATAATACAAATGAGAATCATTCTCATTTGATGACTTGATCCATCCTCTTAGCCGGCAGGAACTTCCATGACTCCAAAGCACTGCAATCCGATTTTCCATGCGCCTGAACCGGGCGCCCAAGCACCGGACTTGATGTTGTCGTCCGTGCTGCATTTGATGTCGCATTACACGGCCAGCGCGGCCGACGATGGCGCCTGCGTCAAGCTCGCTTCCGTCATCGAGCGCCATCTGCACGCCCTGTCCGACCTGCCCGGCCTGGCGCCCGTACTCAGCGCCACTTGCCAGCAGCTGGCCGAACAGTGGTCCACCGTCGTCGAGCGCAAGCTGGAACGCAGCGGTAACGTCACGTTGCTGGGCCGGCTGTTGGGGCGCCCAGGCGGTGCCGCCCATTAAAGCGGTCGCCCGCTCTCCGGCTTTTCCGCCCCGCTCGCCATCCCGTCTGCCGCCCCGTCAATGCAGTACGGGCGGCGCCGGCTGGCGACGCCGCACGCGCACGCCGGCCGCCGGCGGCATGCGCAGCCGCCTTACCATGGCCGGCAACGCCTGCGGTGCGCCGCGGGCCGTGCCATGCTGCGAGCGGCGCCGTTCGATGAATGGCCGGCGCGGCTGCGCGGGCTGGGCCGGCTGGGGCGCGCCGGCCGGCTGATGCATGCGCGCCAGCAACAGCGCCAGCCGGCCTATCCGGTGCCGCAACACGGTGCCGTCGGCCGCCCGCACAGCCGCCCCTTGCGCCGCCGCCGACAGCGCGCTGCGCGCGATCTGGCAACCGAGCGTGCGGTAGCTTTCGAACTGGTCTTCATCGAACCATTGGTCGGCCGTGGACTGGTGGGGAAACTCGGGATGGGTCTTGCTGTAGTTGAGCACGTCCGCGTTCTCCCCGCCCGTGATGGCCGGCTTGATATACAGCAGCACGCCATCCTGGCCCCGGCCGTCGGCCGCCCGGTACTGGATGTGGCCCGTGACGAAGCTGGCGCCCAGCGCACCGCCGCCCACCGGCGGCACAATGCGGCGCGCATCGAGCACGATGGGCACGTGCAAGTCCGTGTAGCACTTGCGGATGGCATTGCCCAGGTCTTCGAACACGAACTTTTCATCGCAGCTGGCGTCCACGGCCACCACCAGCCGGCAGCGCCGGCGCACCAGCTCGTACAGACCCAGGTTCTCGAAATGGCCGCCATCGGACAGGTAAAGGAAGTCGGCGTTGGTGTCCGTCAGCCCGAACAACTCGGCCAGGATGCTGAGCAGACCGATGCGGGGCGACGAACTTTGCCAGTATTTTTCCTTGATGGGGTTGGGCGACCAGCGCCCCAGCCGCAAGTTAAACAGCGTCATGAGGAAGGTCAGCGGCGGCGACGAGTGGTAGCCCATATTGGGACTGGCCGCCGCGCCCGACACGGCCACCGCCATGCCCAGCTTGACGATGGCATCGTCGTCGCGGAACATGGACGGCCGCGACGCGTAATCCTCGCTGGGCCGGTAGCAGCCGCGGTGGTTGCCGGGCGTGAGCCGGTCCGGCGACGGCATGGCCGGCATGTCGTAGCCGCTGTAGCCGGGCGACAGGCAGAACGCGGCCGCCTTGCGGGTCTGCCACGCCAGCTCCTTGCCGTTGACCATGTTGAGCGCCGCATTGATCAGGTGATAGGGCCGCTGCAGCGGGGCCGCCGCGGCCGGGTCGGCCTTGCGCAGCAGTGAGTGCAGGGGTGGATCGTCGGCCGGGTCGAAGCCGGTGAACGGATGGGGACTGCGCTGCGGATTGCTGGCGCCGAAATAGGCGCGCACCAGCCGCATGCGGTACATCATGTAGAGCGAGAACTTGTTGATGTCGACCCGCCAGCCCAGCACCAGCGCCACCACGCTGAAGGTGGCCAGCAGCACCAGCACGTGGCCTTGAGCGGCACCGACCGTGGCAGCGAAATAGGCATCGTAATATGCCCACAGCGGTGCGCTGGCGGCCCGCTGCACCAGGGCTGGCGCCACCAGGAATTGCAGCCAGATAGTCAGCACGCCCACGATCACCAGCGTGAAGCCATACGGCGCCACCTTGGCCACCAGTTCCAGCCGGGACGGCGAACCGGGCTTGCCGGTGGCGCTGCCGCTGCTGGACTTGAGACCAATCAGCGTGACGAGCGTGGTCAGCGCCGCGCCCGCGCTGCTGGTGCGCCAGTATTGGGTGAAGCCCCAGTCCAGCAGCGGCGGCAGGTAGAACGCGAACATGAACAGGGCCAGCCACCCCAGGCTGAAGATGAAGGTCCAGGCCCCCTGGCGGGCCCACCACTCGCGGCTGGGGTCGCGGTACATGCGGCCGATCAGGCCTATCATCAGCGTGATGGTCACCCCGAACAGGGCCAGCAGCAGCGGCATGCCCAGGCTGGTCAGCTGCACGGCATCGACCGGCACGGGACCGGCCCGGTGCGCCATCGACAGCGTCTTCAGCAGCAGCAAGGTGGCCACGCCCAGCGCGCCGACCGCGCACAGCAAATGGCCCAGCCCTTCCAGCCAGATCTTGGACGGCGGGTCCGTCTCGCCCTGGGGTATCAGCTGGGCGGCGCGATGGTTGAGCCACTGCGCCGTGCCCCAGCCCGCCACCCAGACGAGAAAATACACGGCGCCGGGCAGCAGCAGCCAGCTGTAGGGATACTGGGCCAGGCCGTCCGGCAGGTCGTCCCAGAACGCGATCAGCTGCACGTGGTACTGCCACACGGCCAGGCTGCCCAGGAAGGCCGACACCATCAGCGGCAGGCAGATGCAGAGCAGGACGTTGCCCTGGTCTTGCGGCAGCCAGCTGCCCGGCGGCGGCCGGCCCTTGCGCGATATGCTCAGCGCCATGAAGTACACGGCCAGCAGGAACAGGCCGACGGCGCACGGCGCCGTGTAGCGGCCCGGGTCCGTCATCTCGTGCGCCACCAGGGCAGTGAGCAGGCGCGGCAGCAGGAACAGGGCCGCCAGCCATGCCGTCAGCAGGCTCAGATTGAGCAAGGTGTTGCGGGCGTAAGTGCAGATCAGGGTCCAGGTATCGGCGCTGAACATGCCGCTGGCCGGCGTCAGGTAATGGCTGTACTGGCGCAGGAACTGCACCGGCACCGGCTCGCTGCGGGCGGCGCCACCGGGGCCGTCCGGCGCCAGCGCTTGCTCCACGGCCGCCACTTCGCCGCCCAGTTCCTTGATCCAGCGCGACAGCCAGCCGCCGATGTAGCCGCCGCCCGACACGGTCGACAGGTAGTCGAAATCGCGCAGCAGGCGCAGCTCGGCCAGCGCCTGCAGCACGCCCAGGTTGAAGGTGGCGCTGCGGATGCCACCGCCGGAAAAGGCCAGCCCGGCCAGCTTGTGGCGCTGGGCACGGCGGTAGACCTCGGACAGGCGGGCGGGCCGTGCGCCGCCCAGGTCGCCGTCCAGCGCGTCTAGCTCGAACTGGAACACTTCGCTGAACACGGTGCCGGCGCGCGCATTCAGGCGCGGCCACGGGTCGTCCGTCTGCTGCAGGTTTTCGGCGCGGCGAAAGCGCTCCATCGCCAGCGTGAAATCGGCGCTGGCGCCATAGCCCAGGCTATCGAGCTTGCGGATCAGGTTTTGCCGCAGTTCGTCGGGCGCTGCAGCGATGGCTTCGGTCGGCATGGCAAACTCCCTGCGCGCGGGAGCCGGCGCGGCGGCGACAGCGGCGCAGCATCACGGTACCGGTCCCGGCGCCGCGATGGAGGTGACATTTCACTATAGGCCGTAGGGTGGCGCAGAAAGTACACACAATATCACCGCCGCGCGCCGCGGTTCGCACGCTTGCGCGCGAGCCCGGGCGGGCAAGCTCACGTCCCCGCTCCCCTCATGCCGCGCGCACGCGCGCCCACGTCAGCCCCTCGCACATGCGCGCGCTTGTGCGCCCGCCGGTGCGCGCTTGCGCTCGCCCGCAGCTTAATAGACGTCGCGCCGGTAGCGTCCGTCCGCCGTCAAGGCGCTGAGCCGCACCGGGCCCAGTATCTGTTCCAGCGCCTGGTCGACGCCGGCCGCCATGCCCTCCAGGCTGCCGCACACATAGATGGCCGCTCCCTGCTCCACCCACGCGGCCAGCTCGTCGGCATTGCCCAGCAAGCGGTCCTGCACGTACAGGCGTTGTGACTGGTCGCGCGAGAACACCATGTCCAGCCGCGGCAGTACGCCGGCACGCTGCCACGCTTCCAGCTCCGCCCGGTAGTGGAAATCGTGGGCCGCGTGGCGCTCGCCGAACAGCAGCCAGTTGCGGTGCTGTCCCGCCTGCGCCCGCGCCTTCAGGTGGCCGCGCAGGCCCGCCATGCCGCTGCCGTTACCGATCAATATCAACGGCCGCTCGCTGTTCTGCTCCAGCCGGAAGCGGCGATGGGGCCGCAACCGCAGCTGCACCGTCTGGCCCACGGCGGCCTGCAGCGCCAGCCAGCCCGACGCCAGCCCATAGCTGCCGTCGCCATGGGTGTGCAGGCGCACCAGCAAATGCAGGCGGCCGTCGGCCGGGATGGAGGCGATGGAATAGGTGCGCGGATGGTCGCCGTCGGCCGGCGCCGCCACCTGCGCCAGGTCGCCCGACTGCCACTGCGGCAGCGGCCCGTCCTGCGGTTCCAGTTCCAGGTGGTAGAGCGGCGCGCCAGCGCTGTCCGGATTGAGCAGCTCGCGTGCGGCCAGCCGCCACGGCGCGAACGGCGGCGCCTCCCAGTCGGGCGCGTCGCTGGTGCCGGCCAGGGTGCTCAGTTGATGGCGCCACGCGGTGATGGCGGCCGCGTCGCCCCGGTCCACCTCGATGCGGGGAAACAGCGGCTGCGCGCCCTGCTGCTGCAGCCAGGCGTCGAGCGCGCGGCCGAAACCGCAGAAGTGGCGATAGTGGCGGTTGCCCAGCGCCAGCACGGCGTAATGGAGCCGGGGCAGATCCAGTTCGCCGCCCATCACGCGGCTGACGAAGGGAACGGCGGCGTCCGGCGGATCGCCCTCGCCGCTGGTGCTGGCGACGAACAGCACACGCTCGGCCTGGCGCAACTGGGCCGCGTCGAGTTCGGCCAGCGCGCACAGGCGCACCGGCATGCCGGCCAGCTGCAAGGTGGCGGCCGTCTGCGCCGCCAGTGCTTCCGCGCTGCCGCTCTGGCTGGCGTGCACCACCAGGCAGGCGCGGCTCGCGGCGGCAGCGGCGGCGGCCTCGCGCGCCGCGCGGCGCTGGCGGCGCACGCGCAGCAGCGGGGCCAGGCAAATCAGGATGAACGCAGCCAGCAGCGCGGCGGCCAGCAGCAGGCGTAGGGGATCGTTGGTCAGCATCAGTCTTCCAGCATGGCGCGCATGGCGCTGCTCAGGGTTTCGGTCCAGCCGTGCGCGCCGCGCCGCACGAAGCGCGCGGCCAGGCCCAGCCGCTCGGCCAGCGCCATGCCCGCCTCCGGTCCCAGCACGGTGAGCGCCGTGGACCAGGCGTCGGCCGCCATGCACTGCGCATGCACGACGGTGACGGAGGCGAGGCCGTTGGCGATCGGCAGGCCGCTGCGCGGGTCGATGGTGTGAGGATAGCGCTGACGCTCGTGCTCGAAATAGCGCCGGTAGTCGCCCGAGGTGGCGACGGCCAGGCCGTGCAGGGCCAGCAGCAGTTCATCGGGCGGCGCCGGGGGCGCAGGTGTGGCCATGCCGGCAGCGTGCACCGCTGCGCCGCCGGCGTTGTTGATGGCGCCGTCCTCGACGAAGGGGGCACCATCGTCACTGAAGGCTGCGCCGTCGTCGCTGACGGCGGCATCGACAGCGCCGGACATGGCATTGCTAGCTGCTGCACCGTCCGCGTGTTCCAGCGCCACCCACCATGGCTGCCCGTCCGGCTTGACGCCGGCGCCGCGCAGTTCGCCGCCCACTTCGACCAGGTAGTGGCGGATGCCCTGCCCGTCCAGGTAGCGCGCCAGGCAGTCCACGCCATAGCCCTTGGCCACGGCCGACAAGTCCAGCAGCAGCCCTCCCGGCTGGCGGGCGCGCCGGCCGGCATGATCGAGTTCCAGCGCCAGCCCCGCCTGCGCCGCGTGCAGCGCGCGCGCTTGCGCGTGGCTGGGCGCCGTAAAGCCGGGCTGGTCGTAGCGTGCTTCCGGCCCGAAGCCCCACAGGTTGACCAGCGCGCCGGCGCCCGGATCGCAGGCCCCGCCGGAAGCGGCATACACGCCCTGGGCGAACGCCAGCACGTGGAAAAATTCCGCCGGCAGCGCATGCCAGCTGCCGGCCGGGGCCCGGTTGAAGCGGCCCAGGTCGGAGTCCGCCTCCCAGTGGCTCATCTGCGCCACCACCCGATCCAGCTTTTGCTGCAACCCCAGGCGCAGCGCGGGCAGCGCTTGCGCGCCGCGCAGGGCCAACCGCACGGTCCAACCCGTGCCCATGCTGTGGCCGGCCAGCGTATGCACGGTGGCGCCGGCCGGCGCGGCCTCAGGGTCGATATGGGGCGGCAGCAATACCCGGCGCATCACGGAGTCCGGCCCTTACTGGGGCAGCACTTCCACCGTGGCCGCGTAGGTCACGCGGCGGGGCGGCAGCTGCGGCGGCTGGCCGGCCGCGGCCGGCGCGGCGGCCGGCCAGCTGGTGCTGACCAGGTACATGCCGGCGGCGGGAATGGTGAAAGCGGCTTCGCCGTTGGCGTCCGTGGCCAGCCGGATCTCGCCCAGCGTGCCCCGGTAGCGCACGCCGCCCGGCACCAGGCTGAAGCCCAGCCCGGCCGCCGGTTTGCCGTCGAGCAGGAAACGCCAGCGGGCCTGTTCGCCCGTCCGCATGTCGTTCGGGTGGCTCAGCGGCACCAGTTCCAGGCCCACGCCGGTGGGCTTGAACACGGCCAGGTCCGTCTTGCCGGCCGAAACGAAGGTTTCCAGCCGGCCGTAACTGCGGGTAACTGTCAGGCCCGGCGCGTTGGCCGGCACGTCGTGCGCGAACGCCTGTTCCGTGCCGCGAAAGCGCTTGAGCTCGCCGCTGGCTCCATCCTTGTAGCTGGCCATGACCATCTGCGTCACCAGGCTGACCTTGTAGGTGCCCGGCTTGGCCAGCTTGAGGTCGAAGGTGCTGCGCAGCCGGCCCGTGACGGCGTGTTCCAGCGTCACGGCGGCGCCGTCCGGGCCGGTGGCGACGATACCGTCCAGCTTGAGGGGTTGGTGGTCGATGTCGAACAAGCCTTCCGAAATGGCGGCATCGACCGTCACCCACGGGTCGCTGCTGTCGACCATGGTGGACGACGGCAGCAGCCATGGACGGTGGGCATGGGCGTTCAGGGCCAGGCTAGCCAGGGCCAGCGCGGCCAGCGTACGTTTCAAGGTGAGCATGGTGATCCTTACGGTTTCAATTGCACTTGCACGGCGCCCAGCTCTTCCTTGCCGTGGGCGGTGAGAGTCTGCGCCGCTTTCGGCGGCCATTGCAGCGGCACCTTGACCAGCTCGCGTCCGCCCGCCTCGCGCGCCACTTCCAGCACCAGCTGGTAGGGCCCGGCCGGTAGCTTGTCGAGCGCGGCCTTGGCCACGGGGAAGGTCAGCGTGTATTCGCCGGGGCCGCGGGTGGCGCCGCTCACGCCGTCGGCCGGCACGCCCAGGTCGCGCCCCGCCTTGCGCCACCACTGGCGCAAGTCCTTCAGGTACTTGGCGCCGCCCTGGTTGGGCTTGCGCACGTCGTACAGCACGGTCAGGTTAGCCACCACTTGCTGCTCCGCGTTCTCCATCCACGCCGCCAGGTAGGGCCGGTGATATTCGGCCACGTTCAGTTGCGGCACGTCGATCTTGACGGCCAAGTCGGCCGCCAGGGCCGATGCGCTGATCAGCGGCACGCTGAGGGCGATGGAATAACGTAGTTTCATGGGATACCTGTTAGACGAATCAATGGATGAACAGCAGTGCGATCAGGCACGGCACGACGATCCCCAGCCCCACCATGGGCCAGGTGTAAGGCCGGTTGACGGCATGGAATTTCAGGATCAGCAGCCCAGTCAGGCAGAACACGAGGCAGGTGGCGGCAAAGGCGTCGATGAACCAGTTCCACGCCGGCCCCGTGTTGCGGCCCTTGTGGACATCGTTCAGCCACGAGATCCAGCCGCGGTCCGTGTTTTCGTATTCGGCCGTGCCCTCGTCGAGCGCGATGCGCACCCAGGCGTCGCCGCCGGCCTTGGGCAGGGGCAGGTAGATTTCGTCGGCCGACCATTCGGCCGCGCGGCCGGCCACCTGCAGCCGCCAGGTGGCGCCCAGCCATTGTTCGGCCGCGGCCGGCAGGGCCAGCTTGGCGCCGTCCTGCCCGGTCGCCGCGCTGCGCAGGCTGGCGGCCAGCGCGGCGGGCAAGGTGGCCTGCAGGCGCGTGACGACGGGCCGGGCTTCGATCTGGGCGGAATGGTTCAAGGTGATGCCGGTGATGCTGAACAGCAGCATGCCCAGAAGACAGAGGGCGGAACTGATCCAGTGCCACTGGTGCAGCTGCCGCAGCCAGACGGACCGGCTGGCCTGCCGCGACGGTGCGGCCTGTGATGCGCTCAATTGACGTCCTTTATGCGTGCGTGGTGCGGAGCGGAGCCGGACAGCCCATAGCGCCCGGCCATAATCGGCAAATGATAATGATTATCATTTGCAAAGTCAACCGTGGAATGGATCGGGACTTGCCCGCCCGCTACTCTAGCGCAACTGGGGGAGTACGCAACAGGAGGCAGATCATGGGACGCCCAAATGGCGCCCGCAAGCAAAAAAAGAAATCCACAAGCACGCTTGCGGATTCCTTTTTCTTACATGTCCGGACTGGCCGGCATGGTGGTGGGCTTAAGGTTTGGTATTGCCGCCGGAACGGTTGCCGCTACGCTCGTTACGCTCGGCATCTTCGCGCGTGGCGCTCTGGCTGCTGCCGCCGCCGCTGCGCGAAGCGCTACTGCCGGTGCTGCTCTGTTTGCTGCCCTGGTCGTTCTTGTGGCTCATGCTGCCGGCCCGGCGTGCCTCTTCCGAGGTAAATTCATGTGCCGTGCCTTTCTCATGGGCGGCCCGGCCGCCTTCGCTGGCAATTTCACGCTGCTGTGCCGGGTCCATGGAGGCGAACCCGCGCTTGCTGGTGTCGCTTTGCTTGCTGCCCCCCTGACTGCCTTGTTTGCTGCCGGGGTTATCCTGGTTTGAGGTGGCCATGATGTGCTCCTGATGTCATGCATCCTTGCAGATGGGTGGATGAAAAGCCTCTGCACGGACACCGGGCCGGCTCACTGGCTGGCCCGGCGCCCGGTAGGAGGAGCATTCATGTTAGTGCATGACCCATCGGCCGGGCATAGGACATGCCCAAGTGTGGCTGTAGGAGCAGTCCGGCGGGCGGTATCAACGCGGCGGTAAGCATCTCTTAGCTTCAGCGCGCTTGCACGAATTCCGCCATGAACGTTTTGCTGCTGTCCTCAGGAAACGCGATGGCGATGCGTTCGCCGGCCACCGTCAGCAGGGCGGCCAGGTCCAGGGCCCTGGCTGGCAACGGCAGCGGCAAGTCGGCATCGGGGCCGCAGCAATGGTCGCACTGGCCGCAGGCATCCCACCCTTCCGCGGCGGCCCCCAGGCCGTCGAGCAGCAGCTGCCAGCGGCAGGCGCCGCCCTGCAGATAGGCGGCCAGCGGCGCCGTCGCGCCGCGCCCGCTATGCGGCAGGGCCAGCAGCGAACACTGGGCCGGCAGCCCGTCGCGCCCGGCCCGGCCCGATTCGCGGTAATACGCTTGCAGGCTGGCGGGCAGGCGCAGGTGGATCACGAAGCGGATATCGTGCCGGTCCATGCCGCCGCCAAAGGCGGGGGTGGCCACCATCACGCGCCGCGCGCCCTGCCGGAACTGGCGCAGCCGCAGCCGGCGCGTGGCCGGCGGCAGGCGCCCGTGGTAGCTGCAGGCGCTGTCGCCCGCGTCGCGCAGCTGGCGGCACAGGCGCTCGGCCGTGGCCATGGTGTCCACATGGACGATGCCGGCGCCCGGCGTGTCGTGCACCAGCCGCAGCGCCGCCGCATAGCGCGCTTCCGGGTTGGTGAACTGCAGCACGCGGTAATGCAGGTTGGGCCGGTACAGGCCGGCATCGATCACTTCCGCGCCCGCGCCGTCCGCCGGCATCGCTTGCTGGCTGCGCACAACAGCCGGCCCGGCGGCCTCCGTCTTTCTCGTCACCATACCCTACCCCCGATGCGCTATCAACGACAGACTTCGCCCTGCATGGGGCGAGGTTCAGCCCACAGAGTAAACGCCTCGGTTGTGACACGCTATCGGATGCCGCCCCGGTGTGGGATCAGATAATCCCCGGGGCCGGCTAGGAATGCGCCCAGCGCGCCCGGGTCAGGCGTCCAGCCCCGCCATGCCGGCCTCGCTGTAGCGTTCGCCGCTGGCCATGCCCGGCGGCAAAGCCGCGGCGATGCGGGCACAGTCGGCCGCGCTCAGGCGCACGTCCAGCGCGCCCAGGTTGTCGCGCAGATAGGCGATGCGCTTGGTGCCGGGGATGGGCACGATGTCGTCACCCTGCGCCAGCAACCAGGCCAGCGCCAGCTGGGCCGGGCTGCAGCCCAGGTCGGCCGCCAGTTCCCGCACCCGCGCCACGATGCGCTGGTTGCTGCGCAGGTTATCCTCGGCGAAGCGGGGATTGAAGCTGCGGCAATCGGTGCCGTCATAGGCAGCGGCGCTCGCCCCCGTCAGGAAACCGCGGCCCAGCGGACTGTAGGCGCAGAAGGCCGCCCCCACCTCGCGGCAAGCCTGGAGCACGCCCTGCTCCGGCTCGCGCGTCCACAGCGAGTACTCGCTTTGCACGGCCGCCACCGGATGCAGGGCCGCCGCGCGGCGCAAGGTGGCGGCCGACACTTCGCTCAGGCCGATGGCGCCGATCTTGCCCTCGCGCACCAACTCGGCCAGCGCGCCGAACGACTCCTCCAGCGGCGCCTGCGCCAGGTTCAAGCGGTGCAGATAATAAAGGTCGATATGCTCGACGCCCAGCCGCGCCAGCGAGGCTTCGCACGCCTGGCGGATGTAGGCGGCCGAATTGTCGATCCGGCGCTCATACTTGCCCGGCTCGCGCACCAGGCCGCACTTGGTGGCCACGCGGGCCCGGCCATGCTTGCCGCGCAGGAAGCGGCCCAGCAGCTGTTCGTTGTGGCCAAAGCCGTAGGAGTCGGCCGTGTCGTACAGGGTGACGCCGGCCTCCCAGGCCGCCTCCAGCGTGGCCAGCGACTGGACGTCGTCCGTGGCGCCGTAGAACTCGGACATGCCCATGCAGCCCAGGCCCAGTGCCGATACCGTCAATGCGCCGATCTTGCGTTGTTCCATGTTGTACTCCTCAGGTGGGTGGATGGAGGCCAGTCTAGCCAGCGCCCCGCACCGGTGGAATGTCCAAAAACGTGATACCTTTTTGGTATAAGGAGAACACATGAGAAAACTCGACAGCCATGCGCTGCAGATCTTTGTCGCCGTCGCCACCTGCCTGAACTTCCGCCAGGCGGCCGAGCAGCTGCACATGACCCAGCCGCCGCTGAGCCGCGCCATCCGCCAGCTGGAGACCCGGCTCGGGGTACAGCTGTTCGAGCGCGACACCCAGCACGTGGCCCTCACGCCGGCCGCGCGCCAGCTGCTGCCCATGGCCCAGCAGATCCTGGCGTTGCTGGATGCGGCCGAACAGGCCATGCGCCAGCATCCGGCGCCCAGCCGCCTGCGCCTGGGCCTGACCTCGTCGGTGGAATCGGACCTGTTCCGCCCGTTCACGGAAGCCGTGGCGGCCGCCTTGGGCGCGGCGCTGGAACCCGTGTTCGCCACCTCGCCCCAGCTGGTGGCCAGCCTGCGCGCGGGCCGGCTGGACGCGGCCGTGATCGCCCTGCCCACGGCCACCCGCGAACTGACCGTGCAGGCGCTGGCACGGCAGCCGATGCTGGCCGCCCTGTCCAGCCGCCACCCGCTGGCGCGGCGGCGCACGCTGACGCTGGCCGACCTGGCCGGCGAGCCCGTGTACTGGTTCGAGCGGGCCCGCCAGCCCGCCTTCTTCGACCACTGCCATGCCGTGTTCAAGCGCCACCACTTCGCGCCCGCCTTCGTGCGCGAACCGCACGACCATCACATCCTGCTCAGCGACGTGGCGGCCGGCAAGGGCGTCGCCCTGCTGCCCGCCTCGTTCGCGGCGCTGCGCCGCAGCGGCGTGGCCTACCGCAAGCTGGCCGAGGGCGATGAGCTGGCGGCCCGGCTGGGCCTGGTGGTCGCGCCCGGCCACCCGTCCGCCGCCATGCTGGCCGCGCTGGCGCAGCGCACGCTGGCGTGACGGCCCGCGGCGGCCGTCTTGCAAGACCCCGGGAGTCGGCCGCGAAACGCGTGACGGCTGCGGCCGCCCTCCCCCACGGCGCCTGCTCCGGCCAGGCGCTGCGTGCCGGCCAGCGGCGGCAGTCTCACACCGTGCTGAGCTCGGCCACGAAATCATAGGCATCGCCGCGGAAATAGCTGCGGCAGCATTCCACCACCCGGCCGTCGTGCAGCAGGCCCAGGCGCTCGATGGCCAGTCCCGCGTCGCCCTCGCGCGCGTCGAGCAAACGCGCCTGCTCGGCCGTGAGCAGCAGCGCCGACAGCCGCTGCAACGCGCGCACGGGCCGGTTGCCCGTCTGCGCCAGCGCCGCATACAGCGACTGGTCCACCGCCTCCAGCGACGGCAGGCAGCTGGCCGCCACCGTCGCATATTCCACGCACATGGGCACATCGTCGGCGTAACGGAGGCGGTGGAAGCGGTACACAGGGTCGCCGGGGCTGAGCCGCAGCCGCATGGATTCGGCCGGCGTGACCGTGCCGGCGCTGCGCTGCAGCCAGGCGCTGCGGGGTTGCCGGCCGCGCGCCCGCATGTCTTCCGAGAACGACGTCAGGCGCGCGAAATTCTGTTCGATGCGGCTGTGATTGACGAAATTGCCGGACCCGGGCCGGCGCACCAGCAAGCCTTCGGTCACCAGCCCGTCGAGCGCCTTGCGCACCGTCAGGCGCGACACGGCCAGGTCGCTGGCCAGCTTGCGCTCGGGCGGCAGGGCGTCGTCCGGCCGCAGCACCCGCTGCCGGATCGCCTCGCGCAGCGCGCGCTGCAACTGCTGGTACAGCGGCAAGGTGCTGCCCGCGCTCAACACCTCCATCAGCTTGCCCAAAGTCGCCATCCATCCCCCGCTGTGCCGTCACCGCGTTAATACCAAAACCGTACCGAATGCCAAAGAAATGATAACTAAAATACATTATTTTGCACCAGTATGGTGAAAACATGGGGGTGTATTTTGTTTTTCTTATCAAATTGATGTGTAAAAAACGCAACGTTTCATATATTTATCAAACTGGTAGTACTTTGGTATCTAAAATTGCAGTATATTGGCGTCGAACTGGTTCTGTTGTTAGTCATGCAAGGGGAAAGCCGGCCGGCGCCGCCGTGGCGCGACCGGCATTCATGCGAAAAACGAAGGCCCGTGCCAGGGCCGCTTTGGAGATTTGTAATGAGTGTCGAATTGAATGCAAGCAAACGCGGCGCCGTCCGCCTGACGCCGATCGCCGCCGCCATCGGCCTGCTGATGCTGGGCGCCGCGCTGCCGGGCCAGGCCCAGCAAGCGCCCGCCCCCGAGCAGGGCGCGGTCATCACCGTATCCGGCGTGCGGGCCGCGCTGGAACAGTCGCTGAAACAGAAACGCAACGCCGACTCCGTGGTCGAAGTGGTGACGGCCGAAGACATCGGCAAGATGCCCGACAAGAACGTGGCCGACGCCATCCAGCGCCTGCCCGGCGTGAACATCCAGTCCTCGGCCGGCGGTGAAGGCGGTTTCGGCGAGAACGACCGCGTCAGCCTGCGCGGCACCAGCCCCAGCCTGCAGCAAACCCTGTTCAACGGCCACGCCATCAGCACCGGCGACTGGTTCGTGCTGAACCAGTTCGGCGGCTCCGTGGGCCGCAGCAGCAGCTTCTCGCTGCTGCCGTCGGAACTGGTGGGCTCCATCGTCGTGCACAAGAGCCAGACGGCCGACCTGGTGGAAGGCGGCGTATCGGGCGCGATCGACGTCATCACCCGCCGTCCGCTGGACTTCAAGAAGCCGCTGACGGTGGAAGCGTCGGTGCAGGCGGCCTACAACGACCTGGCGGGCAAGACGGAACCGCAATTTTCCGGCCTGATCAACTGGAAGAACGACGACAAGACGGCCGGCGTGCTGCTGCAGGCGTTCTCGGAAAAGACGCGCGTGCGCCGCGACGGCCAGGAAATCCTCGGCTACTCGACCATTTCCCCCACCAGCGCCGCCGCCAAGGCCAACCCTGCCCTGGCCGGCCTGCGCGTGCCCACCTTCATCGGCGCCACCCTGTTCGAGCAGACCAAGAAACGTGAAGGCGGCGCCTTCGACGTGGAAGTACGCCCCATCAAGGAACTGACGCTGGACGTGAACGGCTTCTACTCCAAGCTGAGCGCCCCGCACCAGAACACCAACTTCCTGGCCGCGCCGGCCAACTCGATCAACCGCGACGGCCTGATCCCGACCGCCTACACGGTGGCCAACGGCACCCTCAACTCGGCCAGCTTCACCAGCAATTCGGGCGAGGTGGACAACATCTACCGTCCCGACGCGGGCGGCGAATCGTGGTACGTGGACGCCAACTTCAAGTACCGCGCCACGCGCGACCTGACCATTACCGGCATGGGCGGCGCCACCCACGGCGTGGGCTTCGACCGCAACGACGTCTACTACCAGAACAACGTCAACGGCGGCATGTACTACGCCTTGAACGGCCTGAGCCCGGCCAGCGTCAGCTACCCGGGCGGCACCACCGACAAACCCGGTTCCACGGCCTGGGCCGGCGGCGGCGAATCGCAGTCGGTCGACAAGGAACAATACGGCCAGCTGGACGCCGACCTGCGCATGGGTACCGGCGTGCTCGATTCGATCAAGTTCGGCGCCCGCCTGACGGACCACAAGCGCACCGCCGAGCACCCGCTGGAAACCCGCCCCGGCCCGCTGGGCTTCAGCAATCCCGGCCCGGCCTGGAGCGGCCAGATGTACCCAGGCGACTTCGGCTCCAACCTGGGCGGCAACCTGTCGTCGAATTACTTCAAGTACGACGGCGCGGCCCTGGGCGCCTGGGGCGCCGTGCCGGGCAATCGCCTGCTGGACTACACGCTGCGCCACAACTGGACCGACGAATTCCGCCTGCAGGAAAAGACGTCGGCCATCTACGGCATGGCCAACCTGCAGGGCGAAGCCTGGAGCGGCAACGTGGGCCTGCGCGCCGTGCGCACCGGGCAGACCACGGTGGTCAACCTGGCCGGCGGGCCCAACCCCGTGACGGGATCGGCCTTCGGCCCCTACACCCCGACCACGTTCGAGCGCACCTACAACGACGTGCTGCCTAGCGCCAACGTCAAGTTCGACGTCAGCCAGGACCTGGTGGTGCGCGCCGCCATCGCCCGCGCCATGTCGCGTCCCGACTACAGCGCGCTGGGCGGCTCCGTGTCGCTCAACGACGACGCCCTGAGCGGCGCCGGCGGCAACGTCAACCTCGACCCGGTACGTTCCAACAACGCCGAGGTGAGCGCCGAATGGTACTTCGCGCCCAAGTCGGCCGTGTCGGTGGGCCTGTTCTACATGGACCTGACCTCGATCGTGGCCCAGGGCACCAGCAGCGGCACCTTCTTCAACAACAAACAGAACAAGCCGACCGTGTACCAGATCACGTCGCCGTACAACACCAGCGGCAAGAACAAGGGCGTGGAACTGAGCTACCAGCAGCCCCTGTTCAGCAGCTTCGGCGCGCTGGTCAACTACACCTATGCCGATGGCGAACTGGCCGATGGCAGCGAACTGGTCAACTCGTCCAGGAGCACCTACAACGTGACGGGATTCTACGAGGACGCCAAATTCAGCGCCCGCCTGGCCTACAACTACCGCTCGGCCTACAAGGCTGGCGTGGACCGCGGCGCCAGCCAGCACGTGGCCGGCAGCGGCAACCTGGCCGCCTCGCTGAACTACAAGATCAACGAGCAACTGACGGTGACGTTCGACGCGCTGAACCTGACCAACACCACCATCAAGATGTACGCGGAGACCAAGGACCAGCCGCGCGCGTTCTACTCGAACGGCCGCACCTTCTACCTGGGGCTGCGCGGCAAGATGTAATGGCAGTACGGGCTGCCGCCCGCCGGCGGCCCATCAACAGTGTGACTCCGACGGTTCAATGCACCAGTTCATTGCGCCAGGTTTGGCAGGCCCGCCCCCTCGGGCCTGCTTTTTTTAATTGTGTTACGTCCCCATTTTTACGTCGCCGTAATTGAGATTCGGTTGCGCCCCCGGGTTCCGGGATGGCGGTATGGGTGCAGTCAGGCGCCGGAGCTGGTTGCCGCACGCGCCAGCAGCAATTCGCGCTCGCGCTGGTTCTGTGTCAGCGCGGCGGCGCGTTCGAACTCCTGTCTCGCTTCGGCCAGGCGGCCCAGCTTGGCCAGCAGGTCGCCCCGGACGCTGGGCAGCAGATGGTAGCGCTGCAACGCCGGCTCATCCAACAGGCCATCGACCACTTCCAGTCCCGCCGCCGGCCCGAACGCCATGCTCAGCGCCACGGCCCGGTTCAACTCCACGATGGGCGACGGCGCCAGCTGCGACAGCGCGTCGTACAAGGCGGCGATGCGGCCCCAGTCCGTATCGCCCCCCACCCGCGCCCGCGCATGGCAGGCGGCGATGGCGGCCTGCACGCCATATGGCCCCAGCCCGCGCCCGGTGTCCTCGGCCCGCGCCAGCGCGGCCAAGCCGCGCCGTATCAGCAGCTGGTCCCAGCGCGTGCGGTCCTGCTCCAGCAGCAGCACGGGCGCGCCGTCCGGCCCCACGCGGGCGCGGGCGCGCGAGGACTGGATTTCCATCAGCGCCACCAGACCGTGCACTTCCGGTTCGTCCGGCACCAGCTCGGCCAGGATGCGGCCCAGCCGCAGCGCTTCGTCGCACAGGGCCGGACGCATCCAGTCCGCGCCGGCGCTGGCCGCGTAGCCTTCGTTGTAGATCAGGTAGAGTACTTGCAGCACGGACCCCAGCCGCGCCATCAGCTCGTGCGCGCGCGGCACTTCGAACGGCACCCGCGCCTCGGCCAGCGTGCGCTTGGCGCGCACGATGCGCTGCGCCACCGTCGCTTCCGGCACCAGGTAGGCGCGGGCGATTTCGCCCGTGCTCAGGCCACCCAGCATGCGCAGCGTGAGCGCCACCCGGCCATCCGTGGGCAGCACCGGGTGGCAGGCCACGAACACCAGCCGCAGCACGTCGTCGCCGATGTCGTCTTCCAGCGCGCGTTCGACCTCCGCTTCCAGGTCGGGCGCCGCGTCCTGCAGCAGGCCTTCGATTTCGTAGCCGATCTGGTCCTGCTTGTCCTGCTGCAGCCGGCGCTGGCGCAGCAGGTCCAGCGCGCGGTGTTTGGCCGCCGTCATCAGCCAGGCGGCCGGGTTGTCGGGCACGCCCGTCTCCGGCCAACGTTCCAGCGCGCTGACGAGGGCGTCCTGGGCCAGCTCCTCGGCCGTGCCCACGTCGCGCAACATGCGGGCGACGGCGGCGATGATGCGGGCCGATTCGATCCGCCACACCGCCTCCACCACCCGCTCGACCGACGCCGCGGTCACCGTCACCGTCCCCGCATGTGGGCCAGCGCGGCCTGCATGCCGGTCTCCAGCTGGCCGGCGCGCATGCGCTGCTCGGCAACGCGTTCCGCTGGCGTGAAGGTGTTGATGTCGCACACCTCGCGCAACTCCAGCGTCAAGTCGCCGTCGCCCGGATAGGGATAACGCTGTATCCAGGCCAGCGCCGCCTCCGGCGAGGCGGCCTGCAACATCCAATAGCCGGCGATCAGTTCCTTCACTTCCGTGAACGGACCGTCGACCACCGTGCCCACGCCGGCGGCGAAGCGCACGCGCGCGCCGCGGACGCTGGACTTCAAGCCTTCACCGGCCAGCAACACGCCATCGCGCACGCCCTGCTCGTTGTGGCGGTTCATGGCGTCGATGGCGGCCGGCGGCGGCGCCAGGTCGCGCTCGGCGTTGGCGTCGGAGCGGATGAAGACCACGTAACGCGTCAGTTCCGGCCGCCGCTGCGGCACGTTGCCACCGGCCGTGCCGCGCTCGTCGAAGCCCACGCAGCCGCCAGGACAGCCGGCCGCGCGCAGCTCATAGACGGCATCGCCGCCACCGTCCGGCCAGTGCCGCACCTGCTCGACGGCCTCCGGCAGCGAGGCCGCCTCCAGCAATGCGAAGGCGGCCACCAGTTCGGACGGCGGAAACGGCCCCGCCTCCAGCTGCCACTGGCCGGCGCGGCGCAATAACCGCACCGCGCCCTCGCCCGCCTGCAGCGTAATGCCCGGCACGGGCAGCGCCGCCGCCTGTGCCGTCCCGGCGCACCCGTCGGCGCGGCGCATGACCATGTATGCCATGGCTAGCTCCTCCGTCGTCACGCCTGCGCCAGCTGGGCGCGCATGCGTTCTTCCTGCGCGCACAGTTCAGGCGTGGCCGCGTCGCCGAAATCTTCCATTTCGAATACCTGGCGGATTTCGATCTCGGAATCGCACTCGAAGGGGTTGGGACAGCGCCGCACCCATTCGATCGCCTCTTCCCTGGACTTGACCTGGATCAGCCAGAAACCGGCGATCAGTTCCTTGGTTTCCGCGAACGGGCCATCGACCACGGTACGCTTGTCGCCTTCGAACTTTACGCGCGCGCCGCGCGAGCTGGGGTGCAGACCTTCGCCGGCCAGCAGCACGCCGGCGTTGATCAGCTGTTCGTTGTACTTGCCCATGGCGGTCAGCAGTTCCTGGCTGGGCATCTTGCCCGCTTCCGAATCGGCTGTCGCTTTGACGATAATCATGAATCGCATGTCAGTTTCCTCCGCTTAGGCCGCACGTGGGGGCAGTTTGGCCATGCCCTCTTTGATCTGCTCCGGCGTCAGATCGCGCTTATGGGTGGCAACGGACCAGTGATGGCCGAACGGGTCGACCAGCATGCCGTAGCGGTCGCCCCAGAACATGTCCTCGACCGGCATCCTGGCCGTGGCGCCCGCCTTCACGGCCTGGGCGTAAATGGCATCGACGTCGGGCACATACAGGTGGATGGTGACGGGCGAGCCTTTCAGCGCCAGCGCACCGAAGCCGCCACATTGGGGCACGGCGTCGCACAGCATCAGGGCCGAGTCGCCGATGCGCAGCTGGGCGTGCATGATCTTGCCGTCGGGGCCGGGCAGCCGGCTCAGCTCCACGGCGTTGAAGGCTTTCTTGTAGAACTCGATGGCTTCGGCGGCGCCTTCGCAGAACAGATGGGGGGTGATCGTATGCATTCCTTCGGGAATGGCTCGTACTGGTGCAGTCATGGTGTTCTCCTTGATAGTCAGTTGGGGGAGCAGAACGATCCGGATACCATGCCGGAAAATTCGTACTCTACCTCCACGACGAGCGAACACGCTTCAAATCGACATATATTTTTTAGTTTTTTAAAAATATTTTTTAACAGCCAATTTGTCGTGGACAAAATGACAGCTCAACCACCCGCCACCGGGTCGCGGAACAGCAACACCAGATCGGTCTTGGTGAGGTAGCCCAGCAGATGGCCGGCCCCGTCCAGCACCGGCAGGCGCTCGCCCGGATGGGTGGCAAACGTCTCCATGACCTGCCAGGCGGGCGCCGTATCGCGCACCCGCGGGTAATCGATGCGCAGCAGCGACGACGGCCAGGGTGTGGCCAGGTCGGCCCCGGCCTGCAGCAGCGGGGCGAAGTCGTGCAGCGAAACGGCGCCCGCGAACACGCCTTCACCGTCCACCACATATACGTGTTGCCAGCGGCGGCGCTGGAACAGGGCCGCCAGCTCGCCCACGCTGGTCCCCAGCCCGATCACGGGCGGATCGACGCACAGCAGGTCGGCCGCCATGGCCAGCATGGGCGCGTGCCCGGCCCGGCCCGGGGCGGCGTAGATGGAACGCGCATGCAGCACGCGCGAGATGGTGTAGGCCAGCACGCAGGCCGCCATCAACGGCACCACCACGCTGTAGCTTTCCGTCATTTCAAACAGCATCAACACCGACATCAGGGGCGCGTGGGTGCAGGCGGCCAGGAAGGCGCCCATGCCCACCGCCACGGCGGCCGGCACCGGTATCAGGCCGGGCCACAAGGCATGCAGCGCGCCGCCACACAGCGCGCCCAGCACAGCCCCCGTGAACAGGGTGGGCGTGAAAATGCCGCCCACGGCGCCCGAGCCCGTGGTGGCGGCCACCGCCAGCAGCTTGAACGCCAGCACGGCCAGCAAGGCCTGCCACGCCCAGCCGCCCTGCAGGATGGCGTTGACGACGCTGTAGCCGTTGCCCCACACGGCCGGCTGGGCCAGCGACAGCAGCCCCACCAGCAGGCCGCCCGCGCCCAGCTTGCACCACAGGGGGCTGTGCCAGCGCGCGAACAGGCGGCGCGCGTAATCGAGCAGGGCCAGATAGGGCGGCGCCAGCAGGCCGGCCAGCACGCCCACCGCGGCCAGCGCCAGCGTGTCGGCCCCGTGGCCCAGCAGCAGGACCGGCATGTGGTAGACGGGCGCGAAATCGGTCACCGTGCTGACCACCACGTTGGCCGCCACGGCCGCCACGATCAGCGGCCCCAGGCTTTCGATGGCCAGCGAGCGCAGCACGATTTCGGCCACGAACATGGCGCCTGCGATGGGCGCGTTGTAGGCGGTGGCGATGCCGGCCGCGGCGCCACAGGCCACATACAGGCGCCGGCGCGGCACGGGCACGTTGCGCCAGCGCCCGATCAGGGCCCCGCACAGGGCGGCCAGTTGTACCATCGGCCCTTCGCGCCCGATGGCGCCGCCGCCGGCCACGGTGGCCGCCGACGACAGGGCCCGCAGCAGCGAGGCGCGCGCGCCCAGGTCGCCGCTGCCCAGCGCCACCGCTTCCATGTAGTCGCCGCCCTTGTCCTGCTCCGGCTGGCGCCGGGCCCAGGCCAGCAGCAAGCCGGCCAATACCCCGCCCACGGCCGGCGCCAGCAGCCGCTGCCAGCCCGGCAGGCCGGCCGCGATGTGCACCAGGCTGCCGCTGCGGTCGCCGTAGGCCAGCCGTTCAACCAGCAGGATCGTGGCCCGGAAACCGATGGTGGCCAGCGCGCCCAGCACGCCGATGGCGCCGGCCACGGCCAGGGTGCGCTGCGCGGCCAGCGGCCGCAGGCGCGCCAGCAAGCCATCGCGCCAGCGCGGCGGGCCGTTCATGGCGGGGCGGGACGAAACAGCACTTTGACCACCAGCCCGCCGTGCGCGGAATTGCGCAATTGCAGCTCGGCGCCCAGGTGAAGCACCACGGCCTGCACGATGGCCAGGCCCAGGCCGCTGCCATTTTCGCTGCTGCCGGGCACCCGGTAGAAGCGGTCCGTCACGCGCGCCAGGTCCGCCTCGGGGATGCCGGGGCCGGAATCGGCGATGGTCAGCACGCCCTGCGTGCCGCGCCGCTCGACGCCGATGGTGACGGCGCCATGGGGCGGCGTGTAGCGCACGGCGTTGTCGAGCAGGTTGCGCAGCAATATCATCAGGCTGTCGGCGTCGGCCTGCACGGCCACGGGCGAGGCGTCCAGGAAGCTCAGCTCGACCCCCTTGCCGCTGGCGAACGGGGCCACCTCGGCGATGGCGGCGCTGGCGTACTGCACCAGGTCGACGCTGGCGTCGCCGGCACTGGCCTGGCTCAGCGCGTCCTGGCGGGCCAGCCCCAGCAGCTGCTCGACCATGCGGCTGCTGCGGGCGATGGCCCCGGCCAGCGCCGCCAGCGAGGCCTTGCGGGCCGCCTCCGGCTGGCTGCGGCCCAGCATCTGGATCTGCACCTGCAGCACCGTCAGCGGCGAACGCAGCTCGTGGGCCGCGTCGGCCACGAACTGGCGCTGCGAGGCGATGGCGTCGCGCACCTTGCGCAACAATTCGTTGATGGCGTCGATCAGGGGCATGATTTCGCGCGGCGCCTGCGAGCAGTCCACCTGCTCCAGCGCCTGGGCGTCGCGCTGGGCGATCTGGCGCTGCACGGCCGCCAGCGGGCGCAGCGCCACCGACACGATCCACCACATGGCGCCCAGCAGCACCACCGCCATCAGCAGGATGGGCCACAGCGTGTTGAGCGCCAGCGCGATGGCCTCCTGGCGGCGGGCCGACATCTTCTGCGCCACCTGCACCAGGCCGCCGTCGAAGGCGGCCGCGTAGATCCGCCACTCGCCGTTGGCCATGGTGACGGTGGAATAACCGAGCGCGGCGCGGCGCGGCAGCTCGCGGTGTTCGCGCTGCTGGTAGACCGTCATTTCATCGTGGCGCCAGCGCTGGATCACCAGGTCGTACTCGAGCGGATATTCGCGGTACGCTTCCGGCACCTGGCCCTGCATCTGGCCCAGGGTGCTGGCGATGCGCTGCAGCTGGGCGTCGAACAGGCGGTTGGTCTGGGCCAGCGAGGCGCTGAAGGTGGCGGCGAACTGGATGCCGCTGACGGCCACGATCAGCACGCCCAGCAACAGCAGCAGGCGGCTGCGGATGCCGTTCATGAGCTTTTGGGCACCATGTAGCCCAGGCCGCGCACGTTGATGATGGCGTCCGGCCCCAGCTTGCGGCGCAGGCTGTGGATGTGCACTTCGACCACGTTGCTGTCGACGTCGGCCACGCTGCCGTACAGCGCCAGCTCGATCTTGGCGCGCGAGTAGATCATGCCGGGGCGCGACACCAGGAGGTCGACGATGGCCCATTCCTTGGCCGACAGCGCCACCGGCTGGCCGTCCACCGTGGCCTGGCGCGCGTCCGTGTCCAGCGCCAGGCTGTTGTGCTGGTAGGCCAGCTGCTGGCGCCCGCGTGCGCGCCGCACCAGGGCGCGCACGCGCGCCAGCAATTCGTCGCAATCGAACGGTTTGACCAGGTAGTCGTCGGCGCCCGCGTTCAGGCCCTGCACCCGGTCGGCGATGGTGTCGCGCGCCGTCAGGATCAGCACCGGCACGTCGTGGCGGGCCGCGCGCAAGGCCTTGAGCACGTCCAGGCCGTCGCGGCTGGGCAGCGACAGGTCGAGCAGGACGGCGTCGTAGCCGCCGCCGTCGAGCAGCGCCTCGGCGCCGGCGCCGTCGCGCCGCCATTCGACCAGGATGTCTTCGCTGGCCAGCGCCTGGCGCACGCTGTCGCCGATCAGGGCGTCGTCCTCTATCAACAGCACGTGCATGGCCGGCCGGGCTCCTTCAAAAAAAAAGGCCGGGTCCTGCGCCGTTCCCGGCGCGCGGACGCGGCTGGGGGCGGGAACCCGGCGGTCTGTGATGGGGCCGTGTCAGGCAGTCGCCGGCACGGCCCCGCACACCGCGCGCGCCGCCTGGCGGCCTGCGCGCGGCAGCGACATCAAGGATACACGATGTCGGCGCGGCGGTTCTGCGACCAGGCCGCTTCGTTGTGGCCGTCGGCCTTGGGCTTTTCCTTGCCGAAGCTGACCGCCTCGACCTGGGCTTCCTTGGCGCCCTGCACGATCAGGACCTTCTTGACGGCTTCGGCACGCTTCTGGCCCAGGGCCAGGTTGTATTCGCTGCTGCCGCGCTCGTCGGAATTGCCTTCCACTCGCACCTTGATGCCGGCGGCGGTGGACAGGAACTTGCCGTGGGCCGTCAGGGCCGTGTCGTACACGGGCTTGACGGTGTAGTTGTCGAAGTCGAAGAACACGCTGCGTTCCTTGTACAGGATGTTGCTCGGGTCCTTGTACGGTGGCAGCACGGGCGCCGGGGCGACGACGGCGGCGACCGGCTTGGCCGCTGCCGGCTGCGGCGCGGCGACGGGAGCGGCCGGCGCGGCCGGTGGCGGGGTGGTGGCGCAGGCGCCGAGCAGCGCGGCGGCAGCGGCGCACATCAGGATATTTTTCATGGGGGTGGTCATCTTCGTTTTGCTTAGTTTTGGATTACGTCCGATACGCACCAGAGCGCGTTTGGCCTTGTGAGCTTCTTGTGCCGCCGGCAAACTGCAGCCATACCACGGCGGCGTCATTATGCCCAGCCCAGCTTAACTCCCACTTAATTTTCAGGGCGCGGCCGCGGCCGGCCCGCAATCGGCGTCTTTTTTCGCTGCGCCCAGCAACGGCGGGCGCAATGTCATGCCATTGTCACAATCAATGCCTAGAATTCGGCGCTTTCCACCCCGTTCCGTAGAGGACTTAAAATGCGCATCAACACCGTACTGAAGACCATGACCGCCATCATCGGCGCGACCGTTGCCCTGTCCTCCGCCTCGGCCGCCGACATGACCGGCGCCGGTTCCACCTTCGCCTATCCGATCGCCGCCAAGTGGGCCGAAGCCTACAAGCAAATCAGCGGCAATGGCCTGAACTACCAGTCCATCGGTTCGGGCGCCGGCATCAAGCAGATCAAGGCCAAGACCGTGGACTTCGGCGCCTCCGACATGCCGCTGTCGGCGGAAGAACTGGACAAGGAAGGCCTGATCCAGTTCCCCGTCATCATGGGCGGCGTGGTGGCCGTGGTCAATCTCGATGGCGTGGCCCCGGGCCAGCTGAAACTGAACGGCCAGGTGCTGGCCAATATCTACCTGGGCAAGATCACCAAGTGGAACGACAGCCAGATCGCGGCCCTGAACGCGGGCGTCAAGCTGCCGGCCGAAGACATCACCGTGGTGCACCGCGCCGACGGTTCGGGCACCTCCTTCCTGTTCACCGACTACCTGTCCAAGGTCGACGCTGAATTCAAGTCCACCGTGGGCGCCGGCACGGCCGTCAAGTGGCCGGTGGGCGTGGGCGGCAAGGGCAACGAAGGCGTGGCCGCCAACGTGCAGCGCATCAAGGGTTCGATCGGCTACGTGGAATTCGCCTACGCCAAGAAGAACAAGATGGGCTACACCCAGCTCAAGAACAAGGATGGCCAGTTCGTGCAGCCGACCGACGACAGCTTCAAGGCCGCCGCCTCGGGCGCCGACTGGGCCAAGACCCCAGGCTTCGCCGTGGTCGTGACCGACCAGCCGGGCAAGGCCGCCTGGCCGATCACGGGCGCCACCTTCGTGCTGATGCACAAGACCCAGGCCGACGCCGCCAAGGGCAAGGAAGTGCTGAAGTTCATCGACTGGGCCTACAAGAACGGCGCCGGCATGGCCACCGAACTCGATTACATTCCGATGCCGGCCCCGGTCGTGACCCTGATCGAAGGCGCATGGAAGATGCAGATCAAGGACAGCGCCGCCAAGGCCATCTGGTAAGCCGCTTTAACGCGTAACGCCGGCGGGGGCTGGCCTGGGCATGGCTTAGCCTCTCAGGCCAGCCCCTGTGCTTTCAGACGCCGGTACAGGGTGCGCTCGCTCATGCCCAGGTGAGAGGCCAGCTCGCTGCGGGTGCCGCGGAAAGCCGCCACGGTGCGGGCAAAGTCCGCCGCGCCGTCATCCGGTGCTGGCGCGCCTGCGACTGTGCCTGCGACCGTGCCTGCGGCTACGCCCGCGCCAGCACCCGCCGCTCCCGCGCCCGCGCCAGCCATCGAAGTCGTACCCGCACCCGCCGCTTCCACGCCTGCGGCGCAAGGCGCCCCCGGCGTTGGCAACGCAGACCATCCCGACACCATCACCGGCACGCCGGGCGCCGGCTCATCCCAGTGTGGCAGGTGGGCCACCCGTATCATGCCGTCGTCCGCGAACAGGCGCGCCCGTTCCAATACATTGCGCAACTCTCGGATATTGCCGGGCCAGTCGTGCCGTTGCAGCGCTTCCAGCGCGGCCGGCTCGATGGCCAGCCGCGGCTGCCCAGGCACGGCCCGCTGCAGGAAGGAATGCACCAGCAGCGGAATGTCGTCGCGCCGCTCGCGCAGCGCTGGCAGCCGGATCGGGAAGGCACTGATGCGGTAGTACAGGTCGGGCCGGAACTGCCCCTGCGCCATCATCTGGCGCAGCGGCTTGTGGGTGGCCGCCACCAGCCGGAAATTGGCATGCTGGGTGTCGATGCCCCCCACCCGCCGGTAGGTGCCCGACTCGATCAGCCGCAGCAGCTTGACCTGCATGGCCAGCGGCACGTCGCCTATCTCGTCAAGGAACAGGGTGCCGCCCTGGGCCGTCTCCACCAGTCCCTGCTTGCGCGCCGTGGCGCCCGTGAAGGCGCCCTTCTCGTGGCCGAACAATTCGCTCTCGAACAGCGTCTCCGTCAAGCCCGAGCAATCGACCACCACGAACGGCCCGCCGGCCCGGCCGCTGGCCTCGTGCACGGCGCGTGCGAACAATTCCTTGCCGGTGCCCGATTCGCCCAGCAGCAGCACCGGCAGCATGGACGGCGCCACCCGCTGCAGCGCGGCCAGCGCCTGGTTGAAGGCGGCCGAACGCCCCACCAGCCCGGCGCCGCTGGGCCGGGCCGAGGCACTGCGCACCAGCGTCAGGCGCTCGACATAGGCCGCGATCTCGCCCTGCGCGTCGAGGATGGGCCGCAGCTCCACTTCCACATGTTCGGGGCCGCGCGGCGTATGGTGGATGTGCAGCACCCGGTCCGGCCCGCGCGACAGGCGCGCCTGGCGCATGGGGCAATGCTCGCCGGCCTGGTCGCACGGCACATCGTAATGGTGCGAGATGCGGTAGCACTTCTGGCCCAGGTAGGGCGCGTCCACGCTGCCGAACTGGCGCTGGTAGGCGATGTTGGCGGCCAGGATGTTGTAGTCCGGATCGAGCACGATCATGGGCTGCGACTCGTGCTGCAGGAACGACACCAGGGCCTGGACCTGGGGCGCGGTGGGCGTGTTTTCAACGGCGATCGGGATGGTGGGGTGCATGGCGGCTCCGGACGATATCGCTACTGTGCCACAGATGGGGCGGCACTGCCATAAAACCACCATCAAACTGCCACATTACTGCCAAATACTGCCAAATATTGCCGCCGCGCTGCCAACCCGCTTCAGGCGGCCGCTACGCTGGCCGATGGCGCCTGCCCGGCACCTCGAATTTCCTTGATTCAAATCAATGACTTATGGGAAGCAATTGTCCTGAATAAACCCCTGGCACGCAAATTGCGGAATGTACGCCATCACATCCATAAGGAGACCGGCCATGACCACCACCGCCCAGCTGCAAGTCGAAGGCTTTTTCGACCCCGCCACCTCGACCGTCAGCTATCTGCTGCTCGACAGCGCCAGCAAGCAATGCGCGCTGGTCGACAGCGTGCTCGATTACGACCACAAGGCCGGCCGCACCTCCACCCATTCGGCCGACCGCCTGATCGAACGCGTGCGCGAACTGGGCGCCAGCGTGCAATGGATACTGGAGACCCACGTGCATGCCGACCACCTGTCGGCCGCCCCCTACCTGCAGCAGCAGCTGGGCGGCCAGATCGGCATCGGCAAGCTGGTGACGACGGTGCAGCAAGTGTTCGGCAAACTGTTCAACGCCGGCGCCGACCTGCGCCGCGACGGCAGCCAGTTCGACCACCTGTTCGCCGACGGCGACACGTTCGAGGTGGGCGGCCTGCAATGCCGCGCCATGCACACGCCCGGCCACACGCCGGCCTGCATGACCTACGTCGTCACGGACGGCCGCCAGACCGGCGCCTTCGTCGGCGACACCCTGTTCATGCCCGACTACGGCACGGCGCGCTGCGACTTCCCCGGCGGCGACGCGCGCACCCTGTACCGCTCCATCAACCGCGTCCTGAGCATGCCGGCCGACACCCTGCTCTACATGTGCCACGACTACAAGCCGGGCGGACGTGAAGTGCTGTTCATCAGCACCGTGGCCGACCAGCGCGAACTGAACATCCACGTACGCAACGGCATCAGCGAGGAGGAATTCGTGGCCATGCGCAGCGCCCGCGACGCCACCCTGGACATGCCGGCCCTGCTGCTGCCGTCGGTGCAGGTCAACATGCGCGCCGGCCACTTCCCCGAGCCGGAAGATAACGGCATGCGCTACCTGAAGATCCCCCTCAACGCACTCTAATTAAAACGCCACGACCGGCACGGAGACCACCACATGACCATACAAAAGCTGGCGCCAGGCCTGGCCGTCGCGCCCCAGATCCAGCCCGCCGACCTGGCGCGGCTGGCGCGGGACGGCTACCGCACCATCATCTGCAACCGCCCCGACGGCGAGGCCGGCGACCAGCCCGTGTTCGCCCAGATCGCCCAGGCGGCGCGCGAACACGGCCTGGAAGCCCATTACCTGCCGGCCGAATCGGGCAAGGTCACCGATGAGCAAGGCATCGTCTTCGGCCAGCTGCTGGCCAGCGTACCCAAGCCGGTGCTGGCCTACTGCCGCACGGGCATGCGCTCGACCACCATGTGGGCCCTGGCGCAGTCGGGCGCTCAGCCCCTGCCCCAGCTGCTGGCCGCCGCCGCCGCCGCCGGCTACGACCTGAAAGGCGTGGTGCGCCGCATCGCCAACCATGGCCGCACCCCGGTCGAGGTGGCCGAGGCCGAACACACGGTGGTCATCATCGGCGGCGGCGCGGCCGGCATCGCCACCGCCGCCAGCCTGCTGGCCCGCGCGCCGGAGCTGGACGTGGCCATCATCGACCCGGCCGACGTCCACTACTACCAGCCCGGCTGGACCCTGGTGGGCGCTGGCGTGTTCGACGCCGCCTCCACGGCCCGCACCATGGCCGCCACCATTCCCCGCGGCGTACACTGGATCAAGGCCGCCGTGGCCGCGTTCGAGCCGGAGCGCAACGCCGTGATCCTGGACGGCTGCCGCGTGGTGCGCTACCAGCAGCTGGTGGTGTGCCCCGGCCTGAAACTGAACTGGCAAGGCGTGGACGGCCTGGCCGAGACGCTGGGCCGCAACGGCGTGAGCTCCAACTACCTGTACCACCTGGCGCCCTACACCTGGCAGCAGATCCAGCTGCTGCGCGGCGGACGTGCCCTGTTCACCCAGCCGCCCATGCCCATCAAATGCGCCGGCGCGCCGCAAAAAGCCATGTACCTGGCGGCCGACTACTGGCGCCGGCAGGGCCGGCTCGACAACATCAATATCGACTTCTGCAGCGCCGGCGCGGCCCTGTTCGGCGTGGCCGACTACGTGCCGGCCCTGATGGAATACGTGCACCAGTACGACATCAACCTGCGCCTGGGCGAAACGCTGACGGCCGTCGACGGCCCGGCGCGGCGCGCCACCTTCACGCGCGCGCGGGCCGACGGCAGCAAGGAACTGGTCACGCGCGAGTTCGACCTGCTGCACGCCGTACCGCCCCAGACCGCGCCGGACTTCGTGCGCGTCAGCCCCCTGGCCGACGCCGCCGGCTGGGTCGAAGTGGACCCGGGTTCGCTGCGCCACAAGCGCTACCCCAACGTCTACGGCCTGGGCGACGCCTGCAACACGACCAACGCCAAGACGGCCGCCGCCGCCCGCAAACAGGCGCCCGTGGTGGCGCACAACGTGCTGACGGCGATGGGCAAGGGCAACGGCGTGGCCCAGTACGACGGCTACGGCTCCTGTCCGCTGACGGTGGAACGGGGCAAGATCGTGCTGGCCGAATTCACCTACGGCGGCAAGCTGGCGCCCAGTTTCCCGCGCTGGCTGATCGACGGCACCCGCCCCTCGCGCCTGGCCTGGCTGCTCAAGGAACGCATCCTGCCGCCGCTGTACTGGAAAGGCATGCTCAAGGGCCGCGAATGGCTGGCCACGCCGGAATTGACAGACCAATGAGCGCGCCCTTCCCGCAACGGCGGCCTGGCTGCGGCCGCCGCACTGCCAGCAGTGCAACGCGCGCCGCAGTGCACGCACGTGGCGCCGCCCCGCAACGACGCAAGGAGGCCGCATGCTGACCACCTTGCTGCTCGGCCTGGGCATCGGCATCATCCTGGCGCTGACGGGCGCCGGCGGCGGCATCCTGGCCGTGCCGGCGCTGGTGTTCGGCGCCCACCTGAGCATGGCGCAGGCCGGTCCCGTGGGCCTGCTGGCCGTAGGCCTGGCCGCCGCCCTGGGCGCCGTGCTGGGACTGAAGGCGGGCACGGTACGCTACCGTGCCGCCACCCTGATGGCCGGCGCCGGCATCGTGTGCGCCCCGGCCGGCCTGTGGCTGGCGCAGCGCAGCCCGAACCGTCCGCTCAGCGTGGCCTTCGCCATGGTGCTGCTGCTGGTGGCGTGGCGCGGCTACCGGCGTACCCTGCCTTCGGCCGCCGCGCCGGAGCATCACACGCTGCCGCCCACCTGCCGCACCGACTCGATGCGCGGCCGCCTGGTCTGGACCGCCCCTTGCGCCCGCGCGCTGACGCTCACGGGCATGGTGGCAGGCGCCCTGTCCGGCCTGCTGGGCGTGGGCGGCGGCTTCGTCATGGTGCCGGCCCTGCAGCGCTACACGGACTTGCGCATGCAGTCGGTGGTGGCCACTTCGCTGGCCGTGATCGCCCTCGTGTCGATTTCCGGCGTGACGGCCAGCGCGCTGGCCGGCCACCTGCAATGGGCGGTCGCCATGCCGTTCTCCGCCGGCGCCGCGGCCGGCATGCTGGGCGGACGGGTGCTGGCCGAACGCATGGCCGGGCCGGCGTTGCAACGGGGCTTCGCGCTGCTGTCGGCCGCCGTGGCGCTGGCCATGATCGCCAAGGCTGCCGGTTAAGCCAGCTCCACGCGGACGGCGCCGGCGGACGGCTGCCGGCCGCCGTCCGCACTTGCGCCGCCCTTCCGCCGCCGCCCGCCTTGTGTCGTCGCGCCGCGCTCCGTCCGCCATCCGTCCGCCTGCCTGCGTGCCGGCCCTACAAGCCGCTCTTGAAGCTGGTGTAAGCCCGCACCATGGCCCGCCGTACATCATTGTTGAGCAACTCCGGCATGGCCATGCGTTCCATATCGGCCGGCGGCAGGAACACCGTGCGGTTGTCGGCGATTTCCTTCTTCACGTACTTGATGCTGGCCAGGTTGGCGTTCGCGTAGAACACCTTGTTGGTCTGGCTGGCATGCACCTCCGGCCGCATGATGAAATTCATGAACAGCAGCGCATTGCCGGGATGGGGCGCGTCGGCCGGGATGGCCAGCGTGTCGAGCACCAGCATGGCGCCGTGGCGCGGCACCAGCGCTTCGATCCGGTTGCCGGTCTTGCCGTCGATGGCGCGCTGGCGGGCGATGTTGATGTCGCCCGACCAGCCCAGCGCCACGCAGATGGCGCCGTTGGCCAGGTCGTTGATATAGCCGACCGAACTGAATAGCGCAATGTAGGGCCGCACCTGCTTGAGCATGCGGGCCGCGTCCTGGTAATCGGCGCTGTTGCGCGAATATGGCGGCTTGCCCAGGTAGGCCAGCGCCGGCGGCATCACGTCGGACGGCGCATCGACGAACGACACCCCGCACGACTTGAGCCTGGCCATGTACTTGGGATCGAACACCAGGTCCCAGGGGTTGTCCGGCATGGGCATGCCGGCCAGCGCCGCCGCCACCTTGTCCACGTTGATGCCGACCGTCGTGTAACCCCACAGCCAGCTCACCAGGTGCTCGTTGCCGGGATCGAGCCGGGCCAGGCGCGCCTGCAGCGCCGGATCCATATTGGCCAGGTTGGGCAGCTTGCTCTTATCAAGCTTGCGCAGCAGGCCGCCCTGGATCTGCATCCCGGCCCACAGCGCCGACGGCACCACGATGTCGTAGCCGGAGCGGCCCGCCACCAGCTTGGCGTGCAACGTCTCGTTGCCGTCGAAGTAGTCGAGGCGGACCTTGATGCCGGTTTCCTTCTCGAAGTTCTTCACCGTGTCGTCGGCCATGTACTCGGCCCAGTTGTAGATGTTGAGAACCTTGTCCTCCTGCGCCTGCGCCGGCACTGCTACACCGGCAGCAGCCAGCGCACCCCACAGCGCCGCCACTGCGGCGCGCCGGCCCAAGCGCCCTGCACGCTCACCTCTTGTTTGCTTCCCCATGCCGTCCTCCCTCGCCCAGATAGATTGACAGTGCTTGCGCAATAACGCCGCGCTCAAGCGCCCTTGGCCGCGACCTTCTGGTTGCGCAGCACGCACAGCATGTCCGCCGCCAGGTGCGCGGCGGCCAGCGCCGTGATCTCGCTGTGGTCGAACGGCGGCGCCACTTCCACCACGTCCATGCCCACCAGGTTGAGCGGCCCCATGGCGCGCACCAGCGCCAGCGCCTGGGCCGACGTCAGGCCGCCCGGCACCGGCGTACCCGTGCCGGGCGCATAGGCCGGATCGAGACAGTCGATATCGAACGTCAGGTAGGCCGGGCGCTGGCCGACGATGGACAGGATGCGTTCCATGGTGGCGGCCGTGCCGTTGGCGTGGACCCACGGCGCATCGATCACGTTAAAGCCCATGAAGTCCTCGTTCCAGGTGCGGATGCCCACCTGCACCGACGTGGCCGGATCGACCAGCCCTTCCTTGACGGCCTTGTAGAACATGGTGCCGTGGTTGAGCGAATCAGGATTGTCGTCGGCCCAGGTGTCGCAGTGGGCGTCGAAATGGATCAGCGACAGCGGCTTGCCGTACTTTTCCGCATGGGCCTTCAGAAGCGGATAGGTGATGAAATGGTCGCCGCCGAAGGTCAGCATCTTGGCGCCGCTGGCGAGAATCGTGCGGGCATGCTCCACGATGGCCGGCACGATGGTCAGCGGGTTGTGGGCGTCGAACCAGCAATCGCCGTAATCGATCACGGCCAGGTCCTCGAAGGGATCGAAGCCCCACGGGAACGGCATCAGCTCGGCCAGCTGCACGCTGGCGGCACGCACGGCGGCCGGTCCCAGGCGCGCGCCGGGGCGGAAGGTGGTCGACAGGTCGAGTGGAATGCCGGAGATGGCCACGTCCACGCCGTCGAGATTGCGGCTGTAGTTGCGGCGCATGAAACTGAGTACGCCGGCATAGGTGTTTTCCGGATTGCTGCCGTACAGCGACTGGCGGCGAATGGCGCCGTCGCCCTTGATTTCTGCACTCATGAATGCTCCTGTTATGAATTGTTGAAATGGATGGTGTAGCGGTGTTTCTCTGACATCCATTCTGCAAGGGATGCCCTGCCGTGTAAAATGAACGATATTGTTCAACTCATTAGTTTTTTTCATACCTTATGAAAAAACGCCTGCCCCCGCTGCAAAGCCTGCTGGCCTTCGAAGCCACCGCCCGCCTGGGCAGTTTTTCCAAGGCGGCGCTGGAACTGGCGCTGACCCAGTCCGCCATCAGCCACCAGATCCAGAACCTGGAGCAGTGGGTGGGCCAGGCCCTGTTCAGCCGGCTGGGACGGGGCGTGAAACTGACGGCGGCCGGAGAGCTGTTCAGCCAGACCGTGCGCAACGCGCTCAAGACACTGCGCGACGGGCGCGAGCGGATCGAGCCCTATCGCAATCCCGACTCCGTGCTGCTGGCCTGCGGCGCCGATTTCGCGGCCGGCTGGCTGACGCCGCGCCTGCGCCAACTGCGCGAGCGGCATCCGGCGCTGGAAGTGTGGCTGATCACCAAGGACGAGCTGCGCGAGATCGACCGCATCGACGTCGACCTGATTATTTCAAACGAAGACTTAAGCAGTGAACAGATGCGCTCCGTGCCGCTGCTGGACGACCACGCCCTGGCCGTGTGCGGCCCGCAGCTGGCACAGCGGCTGGACCGGCTGCCCTTTCCCGACGTGCTGGCGGCCGCGCCCCTCATCATCGACGAGCATTACCCGCAATGGGCGCCCTGGCTGGCCGACCATAAACTGGCGACGGCGCGCGCCATCACGCTGGACGACGCCCGGTTGCAGCTGGACGCGGCGCGCGACGAACTGGGTATCGCCATGGTGTCGCGCCTGGTGGCCGACGGCGCCCTGCGGCGCGGTGACGTGTGCGCACTGGCGCAAGTGCCGGGCATGGCCCTGCCCGGCCTGTGGCTGACCAAATCCACGCTGGCGCCGCGCACGCCGGCCGTGCAGCTGGCGTTCGACTGGCTGCGCGACATCAGCGGGAGCGTGGCAAAATGACCGGGCACGAAAAAGACCAGGCCGGGGCCGACGAGCCGGCCGCCACCCGGGCAGGCGAGTCGATACACGATGCCGACGAGGCGTCCGCCCCCCGCGCCGGCACAACGCTGCCCGGCCGCCTGCTGCTGCCGGCCGGCGCCAGCGCCTCCGCCCTGCCCCTGCTGCAAGGCCGCGCGCTGCGGGCGTTTGCCGACGGCTATGTCGCCGTGCTGCTGCCGGCCTACCTGATCGCGCTCGGGCTGGGCACATGGCAAGTGGGCTTGCTGGCCACCGCCACCCTGCTTGGCTCGGCATTGGCCACGCTGGCCATCGGCGCCTGGGGCCACCGTTTCCATCACGGCCGCCTGCTGCTGGCGGCGGCCGTCCTCATGACGGCGACCGGCTTCACCTTCGCGGCCTGCTCGACCTTCTGGCCGCTGCTGCTGGTCGCCTTCCTCGGCACGCTCAATCCCAGCTCGGGCGATGTGAGCCTGTTCCTGCCGCTGGAACATGCCAGGATCGCCGAGGCGGCCGACGGCGACAGCCGCACGGCCTTGTTCGCCCGTTACAGCCTGCTGGGCTCCCTGCTGTCGGCCTGCGGTGCGCTGGCCGCGGCGCTGCCGGGCCAACTGTCGGCATGGGCCGGCTGGTCGCCGCTGGCCGCCCTGCGCTGCATGTTCGTGCTGTATGGCCTGATCGGCGCGCTGGTATGGCTGCTCTACCGCCGCCTGCCCAAGGCGCATGAGGAAGTGCGCAAGGCGCCGGCGCCGCTCGGTCCCTCGCGCGCCATCGTGATCCGGCTGGCCGCGCTGTTCTCGGTCGACTCGTTCGCCGGCGGCCTGGTGGTCAACGCATTGCTCGCCCTGTGGCTGTTCAAGCGCTTTGACATGTCGGTGGCGGCGGCGGGCCAGTTCTTCTTCTGGTCCGGCCTCTGCTCGGCCGCATCCCAGCTTGCCGCGCCCCGCCTGGCAAAGCGCATCGGGCTGCTCAACACCATGGTCTACACCCATATCCCGGCCAGCATCTGCCTGATCGCGGCGGCCTTCACACCCGGCCTCGGTATGGCGCTGGGACTGTTGATCGTGCGCTCGCTGCTGTCGCAGATGGACGTCCCGGCGCGCAGCGCGTTCGTCATGTCGGTAGTCACGCCCGGCGAGCGGGCGGCGGCAGCCAGCTTCACGCTGGTGCCCAAGAGCCTGGCCTCGGCCGCCGCGCCCACCATCGGCGGCGCCCTGCTCGCGGCCGGCCTGCTTGCCGCACCGCTGGTCGCCTGCGGCGTGCTGAAGATCGCCTACGACGTGACGATCTGGCGCAGCTTCCGCAAAATCCGCACGGCGCCCGAAGCGTCGTAACGGCGCGCGCTCAGCCTCCCGCCTGCACGCCCAGCCGGTACACCGTCGTTTGCCGGTACTGCTGGCCGGGCCGCAGCACCACCGCCTGCATGGCCGGTCCGTTGATCTGGTTCGGATAGGCATGCGCTTCCAGGCAGAAGCCGTCATGGATAGCGTACGGCCGCCCCGCCTTGCCCGGCACGCCGGCCAGGAAATTCCCGCTGTAGAACTGCAGGCCCGACTCGGTAGTGCTGACCGTCAGTTCGCGTCCCGACGCCGGGTCGTACACCCAGGCCACCTCGCGCAAGCCGCCGCCCGGTTCCAGGCAATAGCAATGGTCGAAACCGCGGTATTGCGCCAGCTGCGGCTCCGGCCAGTCCAGCCGCGCGCCTATGGGTGCCGCGTGGCGGAAGTCGAAGGCGCTGCCGGCCACGGATGCCGGCTGGCCAAGCGGAATGAGCCCGCCGTCGACGGGCAGATAGTGGTCGGCGGCGATGCGTAGCAAATGGTCGCCGATGCCCGCCACGCCGCCGTTCAGGTTGAAGTAGCCGTGCGACGTGAGGCTGACCGGGGTCGGCGCATCCGTACGGGCCGTGTAGTCGATACGCAGGCTGCCGTCGTCGTCCAGCCGGTAGCCCACCTGCACGTCGAGGTTGCCCGGGTAGCCGCCCGCACCGTCCGGCGACAGGTGGCGCAGCAGCAGGCCGCCGTCGTCCGGCTCCGCCTGCCAGTGCGCCAGGTGCAGCCCCACCCGGCCGCCGTGCAGGTGATGGTCGCCGTCGTTGCGGTCGAGCGGATACAGTTCGCCGTCGAGCGTGAAGGCGGCGCCGGCGATGCGGTTGGCGCAGCGCCCCAGCAGCGCACCGAAATAGGGCGCGTTGGCCGCGTAGCCCTGCTCGTCCGGGAAGCCCAACAAGACATCGGCCACCTTGCCGTAGCGGTCGGGCGCGTGCCAGGAACGCAAGGTGCCGCCCAGCGCGCTGATGGTCACGCGCATGCCGGCCGCATTGCGCAAGGTGTACAGGTCGGGGGAGATGGTCATGGGCGTTCTTCAGGCGGAGGGGACAAGGGAAGTCTGGACGAGCGCGGCGGCGGCGCGCTCCTGGTATTCGCGCGGCGTGCATCCGAGCTCGCGCTTGAATACGGCGTGCAGGTATTGCACCGTGGTGAAGCCGCAGCGGACGGCGATGTCGGCGATGTTACCGCCTTCGTGTGCCAGCATGGCCTTGGCCGCGTCGAGCTTGAAGTGCAGGATTTCATCGTGCACGCTGCGCCCCAGCTCCTGGCGAAAATGCGACTCCAGCGAGGAGCGCGACACGCCCACGTAATCGGCCACCTGCCCGGTCTTGATGCCCTGGCAGGCGTACTGGCGGATGAAGTGGCGCGCCTGCATCACGTGCGGGTGCTGGCAAGGCTGGTGGTTGCTGGAGGCCAGCACGTTGAGGCCGGCCGGGGGCACCAGGATGCGGGTGCCGTCCAGCCGCGCGCCGTTCAGCATCTGGTGCAGCAGGTGGGCGGCCGTGCGCCCCATTTCGTGGGTGCCCTGGATCACGGAACTGAGCGGGATGCGGGTCAGCATGCGCGCCATCGGGTCGTTGTCGATGCCGATTACGGCCACCTGCTCGGGCACGGCGATGCCGGCCCGCATGCAGGCCTGCATCAGCTGGCGCGCCCGCGCGTCGCTGACGGCGATGATGCCGATCGGCTTGGGCAGGCTGTGCAGCCACGCGATCTGGCCCTCGACCGCCTCGTCCCACGACGGCGCGCTGGTGCTCACGCCGCGGTACACCAGCGGGGCGATGCGGTCGCGCCGCATCAGGGCGCAAAACGCTTGTTCGCGCTGCTGGGCCCAGCGGTTGACGGCCGCCTCGGGCAGGCTGAAGCAGGCAAAGCGGCTCAGCCCCGCCTCGATCAGGTGCTCGTAGGCCAGCTTGATCAGTTTGAAGTTGTCGGTCGCCACATAGGGCACCCGCGCCGGATAGTCCGCCTCGTCCTGGTAGGAGCCGCCCACGGCCACCACCGGCAGCGCCGTGCGTTCGAGCGCCGCGCACACGGCCGGGTCGTCGAAGTCGGCGATGATGCCGTCGCCGCGCCAACGTTCGATGCCCGGCAGGCGGCAGCGGAAATCCTCCTCCAGGTACAAGTCCCACGACACGCGCGTGCTGTTCAAATAGGCAGCGATGCCGGCGATAATTTCGCGGTCATAGATCTTGTTGCCGTTAAACAGCAAGGCGATCGTGTGCGCGGTGGGCATCTTCATCAGCGTCTCTCCCGGTGGCGGCCTGGCGGCAGGTCAGCGGCGGGCCGTCCTGGTACTGACGTCGACCCATACCGCGATCGTGAGAATACTGCCTTTGACGATCATCTGCCAGTAAGTATCGACGTCCAGCATCGACATGCCGTTATCCAGGCTGGCCATGACGAGGGCGCCGATCAGGGCGCCATACACGGTGCCGGCGCCGCCCCGCATCGAGGTGCCGCCGATGAAGCAGGCGGCGATGGCATCGAGTTCGCTGAAGGTGCCGGCCGACGGCGAACCGGCCGCCAGCCGGCCGGTATTGATCAAGCCGGCCAGCGCGCACATCAGCCCCATGATGCCGAAGATCCACAGCTTGACTGCGCGCACGTCGATACCCGACAGGCGGGTCGCCTCCATATTGCTGCCGACGGCGTAAATGCGGCGGCCGAACACGGTCTGCGTCGTCATGTAGGTAAAGCCGCCCAGCAGCGCCAGCAACAGCAGCACCGGCAGCGGTATGCCTTCGTAACCGTTGAGGGTGCGCACGAAGACGAACAGCAGCGCGCCCGTCAACAGCACGCGGGCCGCGTCGCGCCACAGCGGCGGCTGCGCCAGCCCGTGCAGGGCGCGCCCGGCGCGCTGGTGCCACGCCAGCACGCCGGCCAGCGCGAACAGGGCCCAACCCAGCGCAACGCCCGCCGCTGCCGGCAGATAGGCCTGGCCCAGTTGCACCAGGCCGTTAGAGACGGGCGCCACCGTGATGCCGCCCGTCACGCCCAGCAGCACGCCGCGGTAGGTCAGCATGCCGCCCAGGCCGACGATGAACGAGGGGATGCCGCGGTAGGCCGTCAGGTAGCCGTTGAACAGGCCCAACAACAAGCCGCAGGCCAGCACCAGCACCAGGTTCAAGGCCAGCGGCAAATGCTGGCTGACGTCGAGCACGGCGGCCACGCCGCCCAGCAGCCCCAGCAGGGAGCCGACCGACAGGTCGATCTCGCCGGCGATAATCACCAGCACCATGCCGCAGGCCAGGATGCCGGTGACCGACATTTGCCGCAGCAGGTTGGACAGGTTGCGCGGCGAGACGAATCCGCCCTCCGTCCTGGTGTAAAAGAAGGCCCAGATCAGCGCGATGGCGATCCCCAGCGCCAGCATCTTGTACTGGCTGAACAATTGTTTGATGTTGTTGTTTTTCATGCCACCGTTCCCATTTGGTCGTTGCCGGGCGCCTGGTCCAGCGCGGCGGCCAGCACCATTTCCTGCGTTAAGTCCTGATTGATGAAATCGCCCCGCAGGCGGCCCTCGCCCATCACCAGCACGCGGTCCGACACGCCCAGCACCTCGGCCAGCTCGGACGAGACCATGATGATGGCCACCCCTTGCGCCGCCAGTTCCAGCATCAGCTTGTAGATTTCGTACTTGGCGCCCACGTCGACCCCGCGCGTGGGCTCGTCGAGGATCAGCACCCGCGGCCGCGTCAACAGCATCTTGGCCAGCACGGCCTTTTGCTGGTTGCCGCCCGACAGGCTGGTGATCGGCAAGGCGGGACTGGCCGTCTTCAGCCCCAGCTGCGCGATCTGCTCGCGCACGGCGCCGCCCTCGGCGTTGGCATCGATCCGGGTGGCGCGGGCAAAGCGCCCCAGCACCGCCAGCGTGATGTTCTGGCCGACGTCGAGATCGGCCACGATGCCGTGCTGCTTGCGGTCTTCCGGCACCAGCGCCAGGCCGGCGCGGATCGCCTTCATGGGCGTGCTGCTGTCGATCTGGCGCCCGTCCAGCCACACCTGCGCCTCGCAGCGCCCCGGATAGGCGCCGAACAGCGCCGACACCAGTTCGGTGCGGCCGGCCCCCACCAGGCCGGCCACGCCCAGGATCTCGCCGCGGCGCAGCGAGAACGACACGTCGTCCACCCGCTTGCGGCGCGGATTGTCCACGTCGTAGCAGGTCACGTTGCGCGCCTCGAACAGCAGCTCGCCCGGCGTGTGGCGCGCCGGCGGATACATCTGGCTCATTTCACGCCCGACCATCTGGGCGATGATGCGCTCCACGTTCATCTCGCGCATCGGCGTGGTGGCGATATGCTGGCCGTCGCGGATGACGACGATGGTGTCGCAAATGGCCGCCACCTCGTCGAGCTTGTGCGAGATGTAGATGCAGGTCACGCCCTTGGCCTTGAGCGCCGCGATCAATTCCAGCAGCACGGCGATCTCGGACGCCGTTAGCGACGACGAGGGTTCGTCCAGGATCAGCAGCCTGGCGTCCTTGTTGAGCGCCTTGGCGATTTCGACCAGCTGCTGGTGGCCGCCGCCGTAGTGCATCACCGGCAGCGCCACATTCATGTCGGGGATCTTCAATTCGCGCAGCAGTTCGTCGGCGCGGCGGTACATGGCCGGATAATCCATGCGGCCGCCCGGCAGCGTCAGTTCGCGGCCCATAAAAATGTTTTCGGCCACGGACAACTGCGGCACCAGCATCAGCTCCTGGTGGATGATGACGATGCCGGCCGCCTCGGTGTCGCGGATCGATTGCGCGCGCAGCGGCTGGCCGCGCCACAGGATCTCGCCGTCCCAGCTGCCGTGCGGGTAGACGCCGGACAGCACTTTCATCAGGGTCGACTTGCCGGCGCCGTTCTCGCCGCACAAGCCGATGCACTCGCCGGGCCGGACCTGGATGTCGATCCCGTTGAGCGCGCGGACGCCGCCAAACTGCTTGACGATGCCCTTCATTTCGAGCAAATAATCGGACATGCTGACTCTCGTAGAAATACGTGGACGCGGCGACGCGGCGGCGCGACTATGCCGCCGCCGGGCCATCCGGACGAGGGGGAACGGCGCGCCGCGGACGCTTATTGGGCGCTGATCTGGGCCTTGGTGTAGAAGCCGTCGTCCACCAGCAGGTTGATGTTGGCCTTGGTCAGCGGCGTAGGCTTGAGCAGCACGGTGCTGACCTGCTTCAAGCCATTGTCATAGCTCGAGTTGTAGCCCGGCTTTTCGCTGCGCGCCAGTTGCACGGCCAGCTTGGCCGCCTCCGACGCGATGGTCTTCAGCGGTTTGTAGACCGTCATCGCCTGGGTGCCGGCGATGACGCGCTTGACCGCCGCCAGATCCGCATCCTGGCCCGACACGGGCACCTTGCCGCTCAGCTTTTGCGCGGCCAGTGCCTGGATCGCGCCGCCGGCCGTGCCGTCGTTGGAGGCAACGATGGCGTCGATCTTGTTATTGTTGGCCGTGAGCGCGTTCTCGACGATGGACAGCGCCTCCGTGGCGCTCCAGTCCTTGACCCACTGCTGGCCGACGATCTTGATGTCGCCCTTGTCGATAAAGGGCTTCAGCACCTTCATCTGGCCTTCGCGCAGCATCTTGGCGTTGTTGTCGGTCGGCGCACCGCCCAGCAGGTAGTAATTGCCTTTCGGCTGGACCTTCGTCACGCCCTCGGCCTGCATTTCGCCGACCTTTTCATTGTCGAAGGAGATGTAGGCATCGATGTCGGCATTCAGGATCAGGCGGTCGTACGACAGCACCTTGATGCCGGCCTTCTTCGCTTCCTTGACGGTGTTGTTGAGCACCGTGGCGTTGAAGGGCACGATCACCAGCACGTCCACGCCGCGCGAGATCAGGTTCTCGATCTGCGAAATCTGGCGCTGCTCGCTGGCGTCGGCCGACTGCACATACACCTTGGCGCCCAGCTTCTCGGCCGAGGCGATGAAGAAATCGCGGTCGCGCGTCCAGCGCTCGACGCGCAGGTCGTCGATCGAAAAGCCGATCTTGGGATTCTTGGCGTCGGCGCTGGCGCCGCCGCTGGCGCAGGCCATCAGGACGGTCATGGCGGACATGATGGCGGTGCTCAATAACTTGTTCATTGCTTGTCTCCTGGAGGTTTTTATTGACTACGGGTGCTGCGGGTAAAGCGAAAAACGGGTGCGTAAGCTCAATGGTTATGGCGCGGCAGGTGCTGCCCCACCGCGCGGTACTGCAAGGCCAGTTCAAGACAGGCGCCGCTTTCCAGCTGGCCGACCGTGGCGCGGTAGATCTCCTGCCACGGCGTCTGGCTCGGCGGCACCGGCGGCGCCGGCTCGCTGCGGCGGCGGGCCAGTTCGGCCTCGTCGACCAGCATGTCGCAGCGGCCCCGGTTCAGGTCGACGCGGATGATGTCGCCGCTGCGCAGGTAAGCCAGGCCGCCGCCGGCGGCACTCTCGGGCGAAGCGTTCAGGATCGACGGGCTGTCCGAGGTGCCGGACTGGCGGCCGTCGCCCAGCGTCGGCAGGTTCATCACGCCGCGTTTCACCAGCGCGTCCGGCGGCTGCATGTTGACCACCTCGGCCGAGCCGGGCCAGCCGAGCGGGCCGGCGCCGCGCATCACGAGGATGCAGTTTTCATCGATGGCGAGCGCCGGATCGTTGATGCGGGCGTGGTAGTCGGCCGAACCTTCGAACACCACGGCGCGCGCCTCGAACACCCCCTCGCTGCCCGGCGTACTCAGATAACGGGCCCGGAACTGGCCGGAGATGACGCTGGTCTTCATGATGGCGAAATCGAACAGGTTGCCGTGCAGCGCCAGGAAGCCGGCCCGTTCCTGCAACGGCGCCGCGTAGTGGCGCACCATGTCGCGGTCGCCGCTTTCGCGGCCGGCCAGGTTGGCGGCCATGGTCCGGCCGGTGACGGTGGGCCGCTCGGCGCGCAGGCGGCCGGCCTGCAGCAGCTCCCACATCACGGCCGGCACGCCGCCGGCGCGGTGGAAGCGCTCGCCCAGGTATTTGCCGGCCGGCTGCATGTTCAGCAGCAGCGGCACGTGGTAGCCGTATTCCATCCAGTCGTCCGCATGCAGCGCCACGCCGGCGTGGCGGGCCATCGCCATCAGATGCGGCTGGGCGTTGGTGGAGCCGCCGATGGCGGCGTTGACGACGATGGCGTCGAGGAAGGCGTCGCGCGTCAGGATCGCCGACGGGCGCAGGTCGCAGCGCGCCATTTCGACGATGCGCCGTCCTGTCTCGTAGGCGATCTGGCCCCGTTCGCGGTAAGGCGCAGGGATCGCGGCGCAGCCGGTCAGCGACATGCCCAGCACCTCGGCCAGCGCGTTCATGGTGGAGGCCGTGCCCATGGTGTTGCAGTGGCCGGCCGACGGCGCCGAAGCGGCCGCGATGTCCAGGAATTTTTCGCCGTCGATCTCGCCGGCCGCCATCTGGCGCCGGCCCTTCCAGATCGCGGCGCCGGAGCCGACCAGTTCACCATCGAGCCAGCCGTCGAGCATGGGGCCACCCGACAGCACGATGGCGGGAATGTCGACCGTGGCGGCGGCCATCAGTTGGGCCGGGGTGGTCTTGTCGCAGCCGGTGGTGAGCACCACGGCGTCGATCGGATAGCCGTGCAGGATCTCGACCAGGCCGAGATAGGACAGGTTGCGGTCCAGCGCGGCCGTCGGACGGCGGCAGTTCTCGAAGATGGGATGGAGCGGGAATTCCATCGGAATGCCGCCCGCGTCGCGGATGCCGTCGCGCACCCGTTTAGCCAGCTCCAGATGGATGCGGTTGCAGGGACTGAGGTCGCTGCCGCTCTGGGCGATGCCGATGACGGGCCGGCCCGAACGCAGCTCCGCCGCCGTGACGCCGTAGTTCATGAACCGTTCCAGGTACAGCGCCGTCAGGTCGATATGCTCGGGATTGTCGAACCAGTCCTGTGAGCGGTAGCGCCGCGGCGCGGCCGGGCCGGTGGCCGTGGTCCGGTTGCCGTCCTGGCCGGCGTGCGTCGTTTGGTCTTTGTCCTGCATCATCGCTGTCCTCTATGCGCCGTACCAGCCGGCATCGACGAAGTAATTGCGGCCGGTGCAGCGGGCGGCATTGTCCGAGGCGAGAAACAGCGCCAGCGCCGCCACGTCTTCCGGTTCGACCCGCTGCGGCAGGCACTGGCCGGCCAGGATCAGCTGCTCGGCTTCCGGTGTGTGCCACAACTCGGTCTGGCGCGGCGTGCGCACCGCGCCCGGGATGATGCAGTTGACGCGGATGTTGTGTACGCCCAGGTCGCGCGCCAGGCCGTGGGTGAGGCCCTCGATGCCGGCTTTGGCCGTCATGTACAGCGCCAGCCGCGCTTGCGCCAGGTGCCAGGAGATCGAGCCCAGGTTCAGGATGGCGCCACCGCCGGCCCGCTGCATGCCCGGCGCCACGGCCTGCGCGCAAAAGAACTGGTGGCGCAGGTTGACGGCCATGCGCTCGTCCCAATAGGCCGGCGTGACGTCGGCGATCTGGTGGCGGTCGTCGTTGGCGGCGTTGTTGATCAACACATCGATAGTGCCGACGTCGCGTTCGATGGCGGCGAAGGTGGCGGCCAGCTCGTCGAGGTCCATCAGGTTGCAGTGCAAGAAACGCGGCGCGCAGGCGGCATCGGCCAGGCGGGAGGCCAACGCGCGCGAGGGCGCGTCGGCGATGTCGAGGAAGACCACCTCGGCGCCCTGCGCGACGAAGGCTTCGACGATGGCCGAACCGATACCGGTGCCGCCACCGGTAATGACGACGCGCTTGCGCGCCAGGCTGGGGTAACTAGCGTAAATCATTGCTCTCTTTCGTGACAGGTGATGTGCTGGTATTTGTGCTGGTATTTGTGCTGGCTTTTGTGCTGGCTCTTGTGTCGGCACTTTTGCGGACGTATTTGCTGGCGTATTTGCTGGCGTATTTGCCGGCTTATTTGCCCCGTTACTGGCAAACGGAGAGCGCCAGGCCGCGCCGCGCCAGGCTGCCGTACAGCGCACGAACGCCATCGGTCCATGGCGCGATGGCGTCGCTGCGCTGCACATGGTTGACCAGTGCGCCCAGCGACGCAGTGGCGATGGTGACCCGGTCGCCAAGGTGGTGGGTGAAACCGGCGCCGCTGGCGGCGCGGTCCTGGATCGGCGAGAACATGGTGCCGAGGAAGAGCATAAAACCATCCGGATATTGATGATGGCGCCCCATAACCTGGCGCACCAGGTCGAGCGGATCGCGGCTGATCTCGCGCATGAAGCTGGCGCCCTCGAGACGGAAATCGTCGTCGGCGCCTTCGATCACCAGGCTCACTTCGGCGGCACGTATGGTGTCGAGCGTGAAGGTATCGTCGAACAGGCGGATGAAGGGGCCGATCGCGCAGGAACCGTTGTTGTCCTTGGCCTTGCCGAGCAACAGCGCGCTGCGGCCCTCGATGTCGCGCAGGTTGACGTCGTTGCCCAGCGTGGCGCCCAGCACGCGGCCGGCGCTGCTCACTGCCAGCACGATTTCCGGCTCCGGATTGTTCCATTGCGAATCCGGATGCAGGCCGACGTCGGCGCCACAACCCACCGCCGACATCGGCTGCGACTTGGTGAACACTTCGGCGTCCACGCCTATGCCCACTTCCATGTACTGCGACCAGGCGCCGCGCCGCTGCAGTTCGCGCTTCAATTGCAGCGCGGCGTCCGAACCGGGGCGCAGCGCCGACAGGTCCGCTCCCAGCGTCTGCTGCAGGGCGGCGCGCAACGCGGCGGCGCGGGCCGCATCGCCGCCGGCCTGTTCCTCGATGACGCGTTCGAGCAGGCTGACGGCAAATGTCACGCCGCAAGCCTTGATCGCCTGCAGATCGCAAGGCGCCAGCAAGCGTGACGCGCCGGGTTCAGGCTGCGCCGCCAGGGCATCGTCGAGCAGCGCCAGCACCGGGCCGAGCGCCTCACCGGGGGCGTGGCGGGCCAGCGCCAGCGGGTCCGGGCTGTCGAGCAGATCGGACATGGTGGGCACCGCTGCCGTGATGTCGAACACCTCGCCGCCGCGTACCGCGACCACGCAGGGGCCCTGCACCGGGCCGCCGCGCCAGATGCGTCCGACGAGGACGGCGTCGTGCGCATCGGTGGGGAGCAAGGCGGCGGCAGAGAGTTTTTTCATCGTCATCCCGGTAGGCAGATAAAAGGTAAAGTAAGCGCGCTGTATGCACGGACCGGAACGATTCTGCCCGCGGGGCGGGGGTGCCGCAATTATGAAATTCACCAATCGGCGTCATGATTATTGGCGACCTGCGGGCCATGACGAGGGCGGCCGAAGGCACCCGAAGACTAATTCCGCTGAACGAGACGACGAGGACCTGATCCTGATGGACCTGCGACGCAAGCCGACAGCCCCTCGGCCAGCGCGGCAAAGGTCACCGCGCAGCGCGGGCTGTCGCGCAGGTCTTCATGCATGGCCAGCCAGGTATCGAGTTCGATGGCAAAGGCCTTGGGCAGCAGGCGCACCAGCTGGCCGTCGCGCGCCGCCAGCGCGGCCTGGCACACGCCAATGCCGTAGCCGGCCCGGATCGCGGCCAGCTGCGCCAGGTCGCTGTCGGTGCGCATGGCGAAGCGCGAGCGCGCCATGATGGGGAACTGCTTGCGCAGCCGGCGCAGGTAGTCAGTCTCGTGGTCGTAGCCGATCAGGCTATGCGCAGCCAGCTCGTCCAGGCTGGCCGGCACGCCGTGCCGGTCCAGATAATCGCGCCGCGCGTGCAGCCCCAGTTCCACCGTACCGATGCGGCGCGCCACCAGCGCCTCCTGGGCCGGGCGCACCATGCGCACGGCGATGTCGGCTTCGCGCAGCAGCAGGTCGTCGAGCCGGTTCGACAGCTTCAACTCTATCGTCAGCGCCGGATGGTCGGCGCGCAGCCGGGCCAGGATGGGCGGCAGCACTTCCACGCCGATCACTTCGCTGGCCGTGATGCGCACGGCGCCGCGCACGCCTTCGCCCTGCCCGCTGGCCACCCGGCGCAACGCGGCGGCCGTGGCGGCCAGCGATTGCGCATACGGTTCCAGTTGCAGCGCCGCTTCCGTGGGCGCGAAGCCGTCGTGCGAGCGGGTGAACAGCGTCAGGCCGAGCGCCGTCTCCAGCGCCTCGATGTGGCGCCCCACCGTTGGTTGCGTCAGCCCCAATGCTCGGGCGGCGCCGGACAGCGAGCCCTCCACCAGCACGCCGAGGAAGGAACGGTACCACTGCCAGTCCGGTTCGATCTGCATCTTCGCCATCCATTCAAAAATGTATGGCAGCCATTCTATTCCAGACGATTTCGTTTTGAGCGGCAAAGCCTGAAAATGCAGTCACTTTCTCATCACCGCAAGGAGACGATCATGCAACAGCAACGCACAGCACTCATCCTCGGCGCCACCGGCGGCATCGGCGGCGCATTGGCGCGCCGGCTGCACCAGGCCGGCTGGCACATCAAGGCCCTGCACCGTGATGCCGCCGCCCGCCAGGCGCAGGCCGGCCAGTACGAATGGATACAGGGCGACGCCATGCAGGCCGGCGACGTGCTGCGGGCCGCCGCCGGCGCCGCGCTGATCGTCCACGCCGTCAACCCGCCCGGTTATCGCCACTGGCAGCAGCTGGTGCTGCCCATGCTGGACCACACCATCGCCGCCGCCCGCCACAGCGGCGCGCGCATCGTCCTGCCGGGCACCGTGTACAACTACGGCCCGGACGCCTTTCCCGACATCGGCGTCGAGGCACCCCAGCGGCCATTGACCCGCAAGGGTACGCTGCGGGCGGAGATGGAGCGGCGGCTGGAACAGGCGGCCACCGACGGCGTGCGCAGCCTGATCGTGCGCGCCGGCGACTTCTTCGGCCCCGGCGCCGCCAACAACTGGTTCTCGCAGGCGCTGGTGCGGCCCGGCCAGCCGGTGAAGGTGGTGAACAATCCCGGCCGCGCCGGCATCGGCCACCAGTGGGCCTACCTGCCGGACGTGGCCGAAACCATGTGCCGCCTGCTGGAGAGGGAACACCGGCTGGACGATTTCGCCCGCTTCCATATGGAGGGGCACTGGGATGCGGACGGCACGCAGATGGCGGCAGCGGTCGCGCGAGTCGCCGCGGCGGCAGGCGGGTGCAAGGTGCGCGTCAACCCGCTGGCCTGGTGGCTGTTGGCGGCGCTGGCGCCGTTCGTGACGACCTTGCGTGAAATGCGGGAGATGCGCTATTTGTGGCAGCAGCCGCTGCGGCTGGACAACCGCGCCTTGTTGGCAGTGCTGGGTAGCGAGCCCCATACGCCGCTGGACGCGGCGGTGGGCGCCACGCTGGCGGGGCTGGGGTGCCTGGGCGGCGCGGCCGCGGACGGCATCACGCTGCGCCAGGCGTGAGCCGCTGGCTGTGCCCAGCCAAGGGGCCAGCAATGCCCAGGCGCAGCGGTCAAGGCACCGGTGTCAGGATCGGCGCGCCGTGGCTCTTCAACAGCATCACCAGAAACTTCGCCGGTTTGGTCTGGCTGGCGTTGCGTCCGACCGTGTGGATATCGTTCGGGCCTTCGTAAAAGGTCTGGCCTGGCGTCAGTGTGACGGTTTTGCCACCGCGCACGCCCATCACGATCGATCCTTCCAGCACGTAGATGAAGCCGTGCGCATCGTGCCGGTGCACAGGGTCTACCGCGCCCGGCGGATACTCCACCGTGAAGACCAGCGCCTCCTTGCCAGGATAGTCGGCCAGCGCCTTGGCCATCAGCGGCGTCACGTGCGCCTCCGGCGCCACCTGCTGCGCGCCGGCGCTGGCGGCGAACAGCAGCAGCGGTATGGTAAAGGTTCGGATAATGTTCATTGCTTGTTCCTCGTTATCGGATCGCCATCGCGATCTTGAGTGAATGCGGCGCGGCGTCTGTGCGCCACCGCGCCGCGGCCGGGTCAGGCCAGGCCGGCCTTGTCGACGCCGAATGCCTTGTCATACGTGCCCGGTACCAGCCGGAAGCCCACGTTGATGCGATTCCAGGCATTGATCGACATCACCAGGTAGGTCAGGTCGGACAGTTCCTGCTCGGACAGTTGCGCGCGAACACGGTCATAGACGTCATCGGGCACGCCCTGGGCGGGAATCTGGGTCAGGATCTCGGTCCACGCCAGCGCCGCGCGCTCACGCGGACTGAACAGCGGCGACTCGCGCCAGATGGCGATATGATGCAGCCGCAGCGGCCGCTCGCCATGCATGGTCGCTTCCTTGACGTGCATGTCGACGCAGAAGGCGCAGCCATTGATCTGCGACGCCCTGATGTCGACCAGATCGCGGATCGTTTCCTCGATGCTGGAATTCCTGATGGCAAGACTAAACTCGACGAACTTCTTGAAGAGCTCGGGAGATTGCTTTTGGTAATCGATGCGTTGGTTCATGATGACTCCTCGGTGTCGTTGGCAAGTGAAGCTAGGATTGGTCGGCTCAGCCTTGCGCCGAAGAGCGGCTGAGCCAGTTTTGGAAACGTGTGGGGCCGATGTGCGCGTCGTCCTGTGCCACCAGCGATTGATCGGTCAACTCGCTGCCGAAATAGCGCGCATGCACATCGGCAATCACCTGCCGCCGGTCGCCGCGTGCGGCAAGAAACTTGCGTGCCAGGTCGTCCAGCGGAAAGCGATCCGGTCCGCCCACCTCGAGCGTGCCGTTCACCGGCGCCGCCACCGCCAGATCGGCCAGCACGGCGGAAACGTCATCCGCGGCGATGGGCTGGATGAGGGCGGGCGACAGGCGTATCGTGCCGCCGTCGGCACCGGCATTGACAATGCCTTCCACGAATTCGAAGAACTGGGTCGCGCGCAGGATGGTATAGGGAATCCTTGCCGCCTTGATCAGCTTTTCCTGGGCCACTTTGGCCCGGAAATAGCCGCTCTCGGGCAGACGATCCGTGCCAACTATCGAGAGCGCGACGTGATGCTCTACGCCGGCATCAGCTTCGGCCGCCAGCAGATTGCGGCCCGACGTTTCGAAAAATTCCAATACGGCCCGGTCCTCAAACGAGGGCGAGTTGGCCACGTCGACGACGACCTGCGCGCCTGCCAGTGCCGCCGCCAGCCCTTCGCCGGTGAGGGTGTTGACGCCCGTACTGGGCGATGCCGCCACCACCGCATGGCCATTCAGGCGCAGCCTGCCTGCCACGTTCGCGCCAATCAGCCCGCTACCGCCTATCACGACTATCTTCATTTTCCCCTCCTCAACGTTGAACTTCTCTACTACGATGATTGATGTCTGTAGTATATTTGCGCGTTTTCCGGAAGACCTCGCATACACCTTGGCTTTTCATTGCATTTAGCTTGGCTATTTGTCCAGGAATCCAAGTCGCTGCCAGGAACGAAACGAGGAGTTCTGCATGCAATTGGTGTTTGACGACTGTGTACTCGACCTGGATCGGCGCGAGCTGCTGCGGGCCTCGCAGGTCGTGGCGACCGCGCCCAAGGTATTCGACCTGCTGGTCTATCTGATGGAGAACCGCGACCGCGTCGTCAGCAGGGACGACCTGGTCAATACCATATGGGCCGGCCGTATCGTCTCGGAGTCGACCCTGGCCAGCCACATGAACGCCGTGCGCAAGGCAGTCGGCGACAGCGGCCAGCAGCAGCGCGTGATACGCACCATCGCCCGCAAGGGATTCCGGTTCGCCCTGGACGTCACCGAAGGCACGCCAGTGGCTGACGCGCCCCCTGCCGCCCAGCCGGTTCGCGCCCCGGCCGCCGCGCCGCCCCTGCCCGCCAAGCCGTCCATTGCCGTGCTGCCGTTCGTGAACCTGAGCGGGATGCCAGAACAGGACTACCTGGCCGACGGCGTGGTCGAGGACATCATCGCGGCGCTGTCGCAATGTCGCTGGCTGTTCGTCGTCGCGCGGAACTCAAGCTTTACCTACAAGGCCCGCGCCGTGGACGTGAAGCAGGTCAGCCGTGAGCTCGGGGTGCGCTATGTGCTGGAGGGCAGTTGGCGCAAGGCAAAAAATCGCGTGCGCATCACGGTGCAGCTGATCGATGCCACCACCGGGGCGCTGCACTGGGCGGGCCGTTTCGAGGGCGTGCTGGGCGACATCTTTGCACTGCAGGACCAGATTACCGCGAACGTCGTGGGCGCCATCGCGCCAGAACTGGAGCGGGCCGAGATCGAACGTGCGCGCCACAAGCCGACGGAAAACCTCGACGCCTACGATTACTACCTGCGCGGCATGGCCAAGTTGCATCATGGCACCAGGGAGACCATCGGCCAGGCGCTGCCGCTGTTCCACCAGGCCATCGAGCTCGATCCGGAGTTCGCCTCGGCCTACGCAATGGCGGCCTGGTGTCACTGCTGGCGCAAGATCAATCGCTGGATGATCGATGCGCCACGGGAAATCGCGGAAGGGGTCCGCCTGGCGCGCCGTGCCGTGGAACTGGACAAGGGCGATGCGGTGGCGCTCACCCGGGCCGGCCATGCGCTGGCCCACCTTGCCAATGACCTGCAGGGCGGCATCGCATTGCTGGACCGGGCACGCCTGCTCAATCCGAATCTGGCCGGCGCCTGGTTCCTGGGCGCATTCCTCAGAATCTTTTGCGGCCAAACCGAGACCGCCATCGAGCACCTGGCGCTGGCCATGCGTCTGAGTCCGCTCGACCCGGAGCTGTACAGAATGCAGGCGGGCATGGCGCTCGCCCATCTCTTTACGGGGCAATTTGATGCTGCGTCGTCCTGGGCAGAGCAAGCGATACGGGAATTGCCGGCTTTTCTGCCGGCGTTGGCCATTCTGGCGGCAGGCCAGGCGCTGGCCGGACGGCTGGCCGAAGCACAGCGCACAATGGCTCACTTGCGCCAGTTCGACCCGGCGTTATGCATACACCATGTCGCAGACTGGTTGCCAATCCGTCAACCGGCGCATCTTGCCACGCTGGCGGAGGGACTACGCAAGGCAGGGCTGCCGGAATAACATGCCATATGCGTCGAACCACCTGGCGAATCGTAAGGGCGAGTGGCCAGCACTGACCAGCTCAGGCGTTCTTGCAGGCGGCGCTGACCACCCCCATCACGCCGGCAGTGCAAAAATCGATCAGATTGTTTAGCGCCTTGTCCGATAGGTACTCCCGCCCTTCCTGCTGCAGCGCGCGCACAATGGAGAAAATCACGGTCTCCTGCAAATAGTTCAGGCGCATTTGCATGACGCTGCGGGGCACGTGTGGCAGCGCGGCAGCGATCAATCGATTGGTGCGGGCGATGGCGCTGGTCACCGTTGGATCAATGATATCCGGCGAGCGCAGCGCCGGGCTCAGCATCGTTTGCGCCAGGATCTTGACATAGTGCCGTCCCCAAGGCTCGTGGCGTATTACCTCCCCCAACGGCCGGATCGCGGCCGTTAGGATGGCATGCACGTCGCCGCCCTGGCCCCGTTGTTCGAGGCGATCCAGGTAGCGGTGGCGGATCTGGTTTACATGCGACAGCCGCATAATCAACAGTTGAGTCACTATATCGGCGCGCGAACCGAAGTGGTAGTTCAAGGCCGAGCGGTTGCGTTGGCCGCTCTCTTCCACAATGCGATTGAGCGTGACGCTTTCCACGCCGGACTCGGCGAACAGACGCTCCGCCACCTCCAACAGCAGCATGACGGTAGGCCGCGCGTGCGCGGCGATCTGCCGGTCATCGTCATGTTCGGCGCTGACATGAGCGGCACGGGATGGAGCGGCTTTGACTCTTGGCACAGTGGGCTGGCTTTCCATGGCAATTGCGGCAAATGGCGGATTATACGGCAGTATGCCCCCGCGCCGGCTTGGCGACGCTACCGCGCGCCGCGCCGCCGGTCCGCCAGATAGTCGAGCGCCAGCAGCGCCAGGCTGCGCACCCCGACCGGCAGTGCCGTTTCATCAAGGTCGAAGGTCGGCGAATGGTTAGGGCCGACTGTCGCGTTGGCCGGCTTTCCACCCAGCATGAAAAACAGGCCCGGCGCGACTTTCTGATATTCGGAGAAGTCTTCCGAACCGCTGACGCGCGGAATCGCCGCCACTTGGCCGCCGGCGGCATAGCGCAGGGTGGGCAGCATCGCCGCCGTCAATGGCGCCGGGTTGTCGGTCACGCTGTAAGTCGGTTCAAAGTCAACCCGCCCCTGCGCATTGTTGGCGGCTGCCGTTCCCTGCACAATGGCGACGATACGTTGCACGGCCCTGGCCCGCATCGCCTCATCGTAGGTGCGCAGGGTGCCCGTCATTTCCACCTTGTCGGGCACGATGTTGTGCCGCGTGCCACCGTTGATGGCACCGATGCTGAACACAACGGGTTCACGGGTGATGTCCAAGGAACGGCTAATGACGGTTTGCAGCGCACCGACCATCTGCGCGGCAGTCACTATGGGGTCGATGCCCAACCACGGCGCGGCGCCATGGCTCTGCTTGCCGATCACCGTGATGTGGACCGTGTCGGCGCCCGCCAACGTGGGGCCACTGCGCCATCCTATGGTGCCGGCGGGCAGCGCTGCCGCCATGTGCAGGGCAAAGACGGCGTCGACCCGCGGATGATCCATGACACCAGCCGCCACCATGGCCTTTGCGCCCCATGCCGCCTCGCCCGGCGGCGCCGAGTAGCCCTCCTCGGCCGGTTGGAAGATGAATTTGACGGTTCCGTGTATCTGACTCTTCATGCCGGCCAGCGCCTCGGCCACGCCCATCAAGATGGCCGTGTGCGCATCGTGGCCGCAGGCGTGCATTACCGGGCTGTCGCGGCCCATGTTCTTCGCCGTTACCGTGGAGGCGAATGGCAGGCCGGTCGCCTCCTGGACAGGCAGCGCGTCCATGTCGGCCCGCAACGCCACGACCTTGCCCGGCAGGTCGCCGCTCAGCACACCGACCACGCCGTTGCCGCCGACGCCGGTGCTGACGGCCATGCCCAGCGCGCGTAAATGCCCGGCCACCAGCCCGGCCGTGCGCACTTCCTGTCCGGACAGTTCCGGATGCTGATGGATGTCGCGCCGCCATGCCACCACCTTGGGCGCCACTTGCCTCACGCGCTGCTCCAGCAACTGCGCCACGCCATCGTCGGCCGGCGTCTGCGCGGCCACGGCCCCCAGCAGCGCGGCTAGCAGCACAGGAGGAACGGCGTTGAAACTCAAGGGTATGGGCATCGGGTAGTCTCCATTGAACTGGTTGCACGTGTGGCGAAACCGGCGGCACGGAAGGCGTAGACTGGCACATCCGGTTGGCGGCGGCATGCAGGGCATCCCCCATTTAATACTGTATATTAACACCATAATTGGCACCCCATAGACGCCGCCGCACGTTTTTTCCAGCCCGTGGCGGGGCGCACCCACCGGACCGGAGACAACATGACTTCCCCCCAGAATCGCCCGCGCGACATACAGGCGTTGCTGAACCAGGCGACATGGCGCTATGTGCCATTGTTGTTCCTTGCCTACGTCGTGGCCATCGTCGACCGCGCCAACGCCGGCTTTGCCAAGCTGCAAATGCAACAGGCGCTGCAGTTCTCCGACGTGGTGTACGGTCTGGGCGCCGGTGCGTTTTCGGTCGGCTATTTCCTGTTCGAAGTGCCGTCCAACATGCTGCTGGCGCGTGTCGGCGCGCGCAGATGGATCGCCCGCATTCTGATACTGTGGGGGCCGATAGCCGCCGCCACCGCCTGGGTCCGCACGCCCACCCAGTTCTACTTGCTGCGCTTCCTGCTCGGCGTGGGTGAGGCGGGCCTGTTCCCGGGTATCGTGCTGTTGCTGACCTATTGGTTTCCAGCCGCGCGCCGTACCCGCCATTTCGCACTGGTGATGCTGGGGATGCCGGTCGCCGGCGTGCTGATCGGTCCGCTGTCGGCGGCCATCGTCCTGGGCTGTCATGGCCGGGCCGGACTGGCCGGCTGGCAGTGGCTGTTCATCCTGCAGGGCTTGCCGGCGTCGTTGCTGGGCCTGGCGGTGCTGGCGTGGCTGGACGACCGCCCCGCCAACGCCCGCTGGCTCACCGTCGCCGAGCGCACACTGCTGCAGCGCGAGCTCGGCGCTTCCGCCGCGCCGCTGCCGCCGTGGCGGGCCGAACTACGGCAGGCACTGGTGCAACCGGGCCTGCGGCCGCCCACCCTGACGCTCGCTTGCCTGGTGGCCTCGGCCGGCGCCTTCGCCACCTGGGGGCCGCAACTGCTCGCAGATCTGCTGGCCACGGGCATGCGCGGCGTCGGCGCCGCTTACGCGTCGATGTTCTTGCTTGGAACGTTATCCATGCTGGCGTTCGGGACGCTGGCCGACCACGGCCGCCGCGACACCATTCTGGTGGCGCTCATGGGCACCAGCGCAGCGGCATTCTTCGCGGCAGCCATCGGCGCAGGCCATGGCGCGCTGACCGTCGTCGCGGTGGCAGTCGGCGTAGCCGGTCTGCTGTCGAGCTTTCCGTTGTTCTGGGGCTGCGTCACGCCGCGCCTGCCGCCCGGCGCGGCGGCCGCCAGCATCGCCCTGGTCAATTCGCTGGGCAACCTGGGCGGCGCGGCGGGGCCGGCGTTGCTGGGACCGATCAAGCAGTACGGCGGCCCCCCCGCGACGCTCGCCGCACTTGGCCTGTACCTGGCGCTGGGCGCGGTCTGCGCACGCGCGCTCCGGCGCCGTCCTTGAGCGCCGGCTCTTGGGCCGCGCGGCCCATTCCGCCTGCCGTCGCGCCCGGCGTATCTCCCCAACAACAGCACATCGTCCCCATCGCGGCACCGGCCCCCGGTACGGGCATGGCCGACCGCGCGAATTCGGCTTGACCTAATACAGTGTATTAAACTAATATCGGACGTACGATAATACAACGTATTAATAGGAGACCGACATGGATGGAACACCGATGGCGCAACGACGGTTCTGGCTCAAATCCCTGCTGGCGGCCGGCGCCGGCGCCATGCTGCCAGGCTGCTCCGCACTGGGGGCGCTGGCGCCGGACGAAGAGGAACAGAGCTACCAGCTCGGCTGCCTGGCCTACATGTACGGCTTCCCCCTGGCGTATTTCGCGCGCATGCGCTACGCCCGCATGATGGTGGGCGACCCTGTGACGGGCCAACGCGCGCGTTGGGGCGAATGGCAGCACCGCGACGGCGTGGTGACGCCGCAGGTGTCGGGCGCGCCGCAAACCGATACGCTGTATTCAACGGCCTGGCTGGAGCTGGGCACGGAACCTTACATCCTGCGGCTACCGGCGCTGCCGGAGCGCTACTGGAGCGTGCAGTGCTGCGACCTGTTCGGCACCACCTTCGCGATGCTGAACCACCGCAACAGCCGCGACGGCGGCGCCGTGGCATTGGTCGGGCCGGACTGGCACGGCCAGCTTCCGCCTGACGTGGGACGCGTGTACCGGGCCCGCATGCGGCAAGCGTTCCTGGTGATGCGCATCTATTTCTCCAGCGAATCGGATCTGCCACGCGCCAGCGCCGTGCAACCGCGCTTCACGCTGGCGCCGCTGTCGGTCCACCTGACCGGCCAGCCGTGGCACGGCGTCGCCTCCACCCTATGGAAACCGCCCGCCGCGGCCGGCGACGCCCTGGCCGACTTCAAGACCATGCAGCTGATGTGGCAGGAATGCCCGCCGCCGGAGGACGACGGACCGCTGCTGCAGCGCCTGGCCCGCCTGGGCCTGGCGCCCGGCGTGGTCGACGGTTTTGCCGGCCTGTCGCCGGCCGCCCGGCGCGGCCTGCAACGGGCCGAAGCCGATTCGCGCAAGGCGCTGCTGGCATTGACCCACAATTTCCCCGGGGTGCGCACCGCAAACGGCTGGATACGGCCGCGCGCCAGCATCGGCACCTATGCCGACAAGGACTACCACTACCGCGCCTCGGTGGCGCTGATTGGCACGGTCGCCACCCCGGTCGACGAGAACGTCTATTACGTAGGCCAGCGAGATGCCGAAGGCGTGGCCTACAGCGGCGACCGGCGCTACGAACTGTATTTCGCGCCCGGCCAGCTGCCCGATTGCGACGCGTTCTGGTCACTGCACGCCTACCGCTACCAGGGCTACACCGTGATCCCCAATCCGATCCGGCGCTACGCCATCAGCGCCCGCACGCCCGGCCTGCGTTTTGACGCCGATGGCGGCTTGCGGGTGTATGTCCAGGCCGCCGATCCGGGCGGCGCCAACAGCGCCAATTGGTTGCCGGTCATGCCAGGCACGGGCTTTTTCCTGGTCACCCGCGGCTACGAGCCGAAGGGATCGCTCAAGGACTTGAGTTGGCAAGGTCCGCTGGTCACCCGGCTGGCCTGAATCGCACTATAACAACCACAACGGAGAACCTAAACAATGCAATTCCATAATTCGGGCATCGCCCTGGCCGTGCTGGCCACCCTGGCAGGCGGCGCCGCGGCGCAATCGCAGCTGACCGTCTTCGGCAGCTTCGACGCCGCGGTCCGCCACCAGACCAATACCGCGCCGACCAACGCGGCCGGTTCGCAAATCAGCGGCACGCCCCAGGGCACCCTCAATTCGCTGGAGGGCAAGAGCGTCGCCAACGCCAGCCGGCTCGGGTTCAAGGGCACGGAAGAGCTGGGCGATGGCAACCAAGCCCACTTCCTGCTCGAGAGCGGCTTCGACGGCGACACCGGCATGCAAAATGACGCCAACTCCCTGTTCAACCGCCAACTGTATGTGGGCCTGCGCGGGCCATGGGGCAATCTCGATCTGGGCCGCCAGTACAGCGCGTCCTACAAGACGCTGGTGGCCTACGATCCGTTCTCCGGCGCCTACCAGATCACCTCGGTGGCCGCCCCCGGTTCGGGCAACGTCGGCGGCTGCTTCCCCGTCACCGCCGGCTGCGTGCGCTTCAACAACGACGCGCAGTACACCAAGGTGGTGGGCGGCCTGACCGTGCGGGCCGAGGTGGCGCTGGGCGAGACGGCCGGCGACAGCCGCACCGGCACCAGCAAGACGCTGGGCGCCGTCTACGTGATGGGGCCGTTGACCGTGGGCGCGGCCTATATGCGCCAGGACACGCCGGCCGTCCCCACGACCGCCACCTATCCGGGCACCCCGGCCAACGCGGCACGCAGCAACTACACCGTGGGAGCGGCGTACGCGCAAGGCGGGCTGCGCTTCGCGGCTGGCCGGGTGCTTGACCGTACCGCCACCATCGGCGGCGACAGCACGTTCGAACAAACCTGGGCCGGCGCCAGCTGGCTGGCGCTGCCACAAGTCAAGCTGACGGGCGCCTGGTATCACCACGCCTTGCGGGGGCCGGCCGGCACCGGCGCCGGCGCCGTGCGCGTGACGGGGCCGGACGGGCGTGCCGGCTGGGACGTGCAGCTGCTGGAGGCACGCTACCTGCTGTCGCGTCGCACCAGCGTCTACGCCACCATCGGTCACCAGAAGTGGAGCAAGGGTATCCAGTTCCTGCCCACCGCCGCCAACGGCGGCGTGACCCAGAACAGCCTGTACCTGGGCATCTCCCACCAGTTCTAGTCTCCGACTGGTTTTCGGGAGAGGGAACGACGCAGGCGCGAAGTTCCCTCTCCGTTTTTTTGCGAGATACGGCATGAAGCATTTCTTGAATTTGAAGATCGGCAGCAAGCTGCTGGCCGCGTTCGCGGTCGTGCTGCTGCTGACGGCGCTGACCGGCGCGTTCGCCATCGTCGAACTGGCGCAGGTGGATCAGGCCGCGGGCGAACTTGGGGGCCGCTGGATGCCCAACAGCCACGCGGCCAACGCGCTGCGCTTCGACCTGGTCCGGCTGCGCACGTCGATGCTGCAACACCTGCTGGCCAATGGCGACGCGGACAAGCGCAAGTGGCTGGGCATCATCGGCACGGCGCGCCAGGCGGTGCGCAAGGATATCGACAGCTACCGCGCGGTGGCGCTGACCGACACGGAATTGACACTGATCGGCGAGCTGGAGCATGACTGGAACGACATGGTGGCCCTGGACGGCCCGGTGCTGGAAGCGTCGGGCCACGACCGCACGGACGAGGCGCGGGCGCTACTGATCGGCAAGTCGGCGCAGACCGCGATCGCCATTGCCGCGAATGCCGAAAAGCTGGGTCGTTTCAATTCCAGCGGCGGACTGGCGGCGCGTGAACACGGCGCCCAAACCTATATGCGGGCCCGCAACTGGATCATGGCCGTGGTCGCGGCCTGTATTTTGCTCGGCGTGGCGCTGGCGCTATGGATGGCGCGCCTGGTGGCGCGCCCGCTCAACGTTGCTGTCGACATCGCCAGGACGGTGGCGGCGGGCGACTTGCGTAGCCGGATCGCGGCCGGCGCGGCCGACGAAACGGGACAGTTGATGCGCGCCCTGGGCGACATGAACCGCAGCCTGTCGGCCATCGTCGCCGAAGTGCGCAGCGGGACCGACGCCATGGCGCTGGCGGCCGGGGAAATCGCCACCGGCAACGCCGACCTGTCGGCCCGCACGGAAGCCCAGGCCAGCGCGCTGGAGCAGACCGCCGCTTCGATGGAGGAACTGACCGGCACCGTGCGCCAGAATGCCGAGCATGCGCACCAGGCCAGCGCGCTGGCCAGTTCCGCCGCCGGTGTGGCCGGGCGCGGCGGCGGCGTGGTGCGGCGCGTGGTGCAGACCATGGGGGAGATCCACGCCTCGTCCAGGCAGGTGGTGGAAATCATCGGCGTGATCGACGGCATCGCCTTCCAGACCAACATCCTGGCGCTCAACGCGGCGGTCGAAGCGGCGCGTGCCGGCGAACAGGGCCGCGGCTTTGCCGTGGTGGCCAGCGAAGTACGCAACCTGGCGCAACGCTCGGCCAGCGCGGCGCGCGACATCAAGCTGCTGATACAGGCCTCGGTGGGCCGGATCGACGCGGGCAGCCAGTTGGCCGACGAAGCCGGCGCCACCATGGAAGAGATCGTGAGCAGCGTGCAGCGCGTCAGCGATATCATGACGTCGATCACCATCGCCACCAACGAGCAGGCCAACGGCATCGAACAGGTCAACCAGGCCATCGGACAGATGGACGAGGTCACGCAGCAGAACGCGGCGCTGGTGGAGCAAGCGGCGGCGGCCGCGCAGTCCATGCAGGACCAGGCCGGCGCGTTGCGGCGGGCGGTCAGCGCATTCCAGCTGGCCGGTTAGCCCGAGCGCGGGAGCAAGACCAGTCCACCACCAACGAACTTGAGAAATGTATGTCCGACCTATTGATGAAGTTGCACCGCAGTCACCTCACCTCCCGCCTCGTCAAGGCGTTGGGCCTGCCCAATCCCGTCGTGCTGGCGCGGTCCGACGGCGGCTATGTTACGCGACCGTTTGACGGCAAGCCCGCCCTGCTGTGCCGCGGCGTCGGCGGCTACGGGGCCGACGCCCTGCGCCGCGGCCTGGCCGCAGCCGGGGCCGCCGTCATGGAACGGCCGCCGGCCGACGCCGCGTGGCGTCCGGAACTGGTGGCGATGGATGCCACGGGCTGCGCCTCGCCCACCGATGCCCGTGCGCTGTACGACGCGTTCCATCCCATCCTGCGGCGCATCGCCCGCAACGGCCGGGTACTGCTGCTGGCCGCCAGTGCGGCCGAATGCGCCACGCCGGCCGCGGCAGCCGTCAGCCGCGGCATGGAAGGCTTTGTCCGCAGCCTGGCCAAGGAACTGGGACCGCGAGGCGTCACCGTCAACCTGCTGTACCTGGCGCGCGGCGCGCTGGACCGGCTGGACGGGCCGTTGCGCTTTTTCTGCGGCGTGCAATCGACCTACGTGACGGGCCAGGCGCTGCACGTGTCGGCGCAAGTGAGCGCGCCGGCGACCACGCCGTTCCGCAACAGCTTGGCCGGCAAGGTGGCGCTGGTCACGGGCGCGGCCCGCGGCATCGGCCTGGCCACCGCCGAGCGGTTGACGCAGGAAGGCGCCACCGTGGTGGCGCTGGATGTGCCGGCCGCCGCCGATGAGTTGCAGCGCGTCTGCGCGCAGTTCGGCGGCGTGCCGCTGGCGATGGATATCGCGGCCGACACGGCGCCGGCGGAACTGGCCCATTTCCTGGCCGGGCGCTACGGCGGCGTGGACGTCGTGGTCCATAACGCCGGCATCACGCGCGACAAGACGCTGGCCAACATGCAGGCGCGGCAATGGGACCTGGTCCTGCGGATCAACCTGGCGGCCGTGATGGCGATAGACGCGCAACTGCTGGCCGACGGCATCGTCAGACGGGACGGGCGCATCGTCTGCCTGTCCTCCGTCAGCGGCGTGGCCGGCAACTTCGGCCAGACCAACTACGCCACCAGCAAGGCCGCACTGATCGGCTACGTGGCCGCCCAGGCGCCCCTGTTGGCGCCGCGCGGCATCTGCATCAACGCCGTCGCGCCCGGCTTTATCGAAACGGCGATGACCGGGCAGATGCCGTTCCTGCCGCGCGAACTGGGGCGGCGTTTGAATTCACTCAAACAAGGCGGCCTGCCGCGCGACGTTGCCGAGCTGATCGTGTTCATGAGCGGCCCGGCCGCGTCCGGTATCAGCGGCAACACGGTGCGGGTTTGCGGCCAGGGCTTGCTCGGCGCTTGACGGCGGTCCCGCCTGGCGGGGCGACGGCGATGGCGCGGCAGGAAGACGCCACGTGCCGGCCGGGCCACGCTTAACCGGCCGTACGCAACCACGCCCCGTCGAGCACGTCAATGTGGCCGCGGCCGAGGGCAATGAGGCCCTCGGCCGCGAGCTTTTTCAGTTCACGGTTGAGCGTCTGACGCGTCAGGCCGAGCATCATCGCCAGCGTTTCCTGCGATATGGCGATCCGCAGGCGCGGCAAGGGCAGCTGGGCCGCGTCTTCCCGCGCCAGCAGACGCAATCGGCTGGCGATACGTTGGCGCGGGGCGAGGAATATCAGATCTTCCATCCATCGGTAGTGTAACCTCAGCCGCGTGGCCGTCAGCCGCGCGATGGCGCGGGCAAAGCTATTGCTGTCCATCAGCGCATTGAACGGGGCCGCCTGCACCACATGGACCGTGGACTCGGCCATGGCCGTGACGTCCAGCCGCCGTGGCGTGCCGTCGAGCAACGACGGCTCGCCGAACCATTGGCCCGGCTCGACCTTGCTGAGGATAAATTCGCGTCCGTTGGCATCGACCACCGACGCTTTCAGGTGGCCCCGTTCGACGCCAAAAAAACTCCCGCAGGGACCGTCCGGCGCGTCGCCTTTACGCAGCAGTACGCCGCCACGGCGCAGCAGGACCGGTGTTGCCGCGGCCATCAGCGCGCGCCGGTCCGATTCGGACAGGGCGGCAAACCAGGGATTGGACAGGAAAGGCGACATATTCATCAAGCGAAGTTGAGCGGCATCCATCTCGAGTACGCCGCCGATCAGACGGCGAAAGCGCGGCGCAGGCGCCGTTCGAGGGAGGGGCGAGGCCAAGCTTTCCACTATAACAGTCGGCCGGCGTTCCCGTCTGTCGCCGCGCGGACAATCCCGCCGGCGCCAACGTAACTGAAGCGACAGACAGCGTACCGGACGCTTGCTAAGATCTTTTTCCGACCGGCAATTAATGCCGGCCGGCCCGGATGGCTCGCTGGTCGCCGGCATGCGCCGCCTTGCCCCGAACACCGTCTGCCACGCGGGATGTATGCCCCGATCCTATGGCTGGCCGTGGTCCGGGGCGTCTTCTATATCAACACTCGTCAGATAGGTAGTCCCCATGGTCAAAAGTTTGTCGCTCAAGGCGCTGTTCAAATGGTTCCTGGCTCTTATCGCCGTCCTGTCCGGCCTGATCTTGCTGGCGGCGTATCAGATTGCCGCAACCGACGACAGGATCAACCAGGCTAACGAATCGCGTTACCAGTCTTTCCTGCTGGCGCAGGAATTGCGGCTCAGTTCGGACGCCCTGACGCGTCTGGCCCGCACCTACGTGGTCACCACCGATCCATCCTATGAAAAACAGTATTTTGACATCCTCGATATCCGCAACGGCAACCAGCCCCGCCCCCAGCACTATGAGCGCATCTACTGGGACTTCGTGGCGGCCGGCATCCCCAAGCCGACGCCGGACGGCGCCACCGTCGCGTTGCAGGACTTGATGAAAAGAGCTGGCTTTACGGACCAGGAGTTTGCCAAGTTGAACGAGGCGCAGGCGTCCTCGGACGACCTGGTGAAAGCGGAAACGATAGCAATGAATGCCGTGAAGGGGCTGTACGATGATGGCAGAGGCCACTTCACCCGCCATGATGCGCCCGACCTCGAGCTGGCGCGCACGCTCACGCATGACAAGCGCTACCACATGGCCAAGGCCAGGATCATGAAGCCGCTCAACGAATTCCTCACGCTGCTCGACGAGCGCACGGCCGCCACAGTGGCGCGCGCCGAGCAGGCCGGGCGCCGCGCGTACTGGCTGATGGTGTTGACCGTGGTAGTCACCTTCGTCGTCACCGCCTCGGCACTGTGGTTCATCTACCGCCTGCTGAAACGGGAACTGGACCGTGGTGTGGCGGTGGCCGAAAAGCTCGCCGTTGGCGACTTGAGCGTCGAACAGCGGGTGGACCGCGACGACGAGCTCGGCCGGCTGATGCGCGCGATGAACGGCATCAGCGACGGCCTGTCCCGCGTGATAGGCACCGTGCGCCGCAGCGTCGATACGATCACGACAGCGTCGGCCGAGATCGCGGCCGGCAACCTGGACTTGTCGGCGCGCACCGAATCACAGGCGAGCGCACTGGAACAAACCGCCGCGTCGATGGAGGAGCTGACCGGCACCGTCAGGCAGAACGCGGACAACGCGCGCCGGGCCAATCAATTGGCGGTCTCGGCCTCTGACTACGCGCGCAAGGGCGGCGCGGTGGTCGGCCAGGTGGTACTGACGATGGGTTCGATCAAGGACAGCTCGAACCGCATCGTCGACATCATCGGCGTGATCGACGGCATCGCGTTCCAGACCAACATTTTGGCGCTGAACGCCGCGGTGGAGGCGGCCCGCGCGGGCGAACAGGGCCGTGGTTTCGCCGTGGTGGCGTCCGAGGTGCGCAGCCTGGCGCAGCGCGCGGCATCGGCCGCCAAGGAAATCAAGGACTTGATTAACGATTCCGTACTCAAAGTCGACACCGGCAGCAAATTAGTGGACGAGACTGGCGCCACGATGGAACAGATGGTCGATTCCGTCCAGCACGTGGCCGACATCATGAAGGAAATCGCCGCCGCCACCAATGAGCAAAGCCAGGGTATAGAACAGGTCAATCAAGCCATCGTCGAAATGGATGGCGCGACCCAGCAGAACGCCGCGCTGGTGGAACAAGCCGCCGCCGCCGCGCAAAGCATGCGCGAGCAGGCGACGCAACTGGCCGATGCGGTCGGCATCTTCAAGCTGCGGGGCGATGCGGCGCGCGTGGCGCCGAGCGTCGCCGCGCCCGCATTACCCCCGCCGCGCGCGCGGGCGGTGGCCGGCGGCCCGGCGTCGCTCAAGGCGAGCGCCGCCACCTCACGCGACGAGTGGGAAGAATACTAATTGGCCAACTCTGTCGCCCCGTGCACCGGACTGGCGGGCGTGCTGCGGCATCGCTATTTCACGCTTGCGCTGCAGTTGCTGATCGTCGTCGCCAGCATGGGCTGCGTGGCCGCATTCATCAGCATGCGGGCAGCCGGCGACGCGCGCACCACCATCGCGGACCGACGCATGCAGTCGTACCGGCTGGCGGTGGAGTTGCGCTAAAGTTCGGATGACCTGACTCGCATGGTGCGCCTGTACGCCGTCACCGGCGATACGCGCTACCGGCGCTTCTATGACATCGTGCTGGCGATACGCCAGGGGATATTGCCACGCCCGTGCGACTATGACCGGATCTACTGGGATCTCGTCGATGCCGACAACCCGGGACCGGTGCCCGCGGCCTTGGACACGGGCGCTTATTTTCGGCGCTTGCGCAAGCGTCGACCAGACGGTCCGGCAGTAGCGCTGGAAACATTGATGCGCCAAGCCGGCTTCAGCGCGGCCGAATTCGACAAACTGCGGCAGGCGCAAACGCAATCGGACCGATTGGCGAAATTTGAACTGAGCATGATGGCGGCGTTGCCGGCCGCCGCCGTAGGCCGGGGCGCATTAAGCTTGCACGATCCGCGTTACCAGGACGCCAAGCGTGCCATCATGCAGCCCTTGGACGATTTCTTTGTGTTGGTTGAGCGACGCACCGCCGCCGAGGTCGCCAGCGCCGAGGCCAGGCTGCGTCTGGCGGCGGCCGTTTTCGCCTGCCACGTGCTGGGCCTGGTTCTGATCGCGGCGACCCTGATCTGGCGCGAGCGGCGCCGTACCCTGTCGCAATTGGGCACCACGCCTTACCATCTGGAGCAACTGCTGGCCGGCATTGCCGAAGGCCGTACCGAGGCTTTGGCGACGGCTGGCAAGGGCGACGCTGGCAGCGTACTGAACCATGTACATCTGACCGCGCAGCGCTTGCGGGAACTGATGGCCGACAGGGAAAGCCTGGAGCAGCAAGTTCAGGTGCGCAGCACGGAGCTGCGCCGCGTGATGGAGCAACTGGTGCGCACCGAGACGATGGCAGCGCAAGGGGCGCTGATCGCCGGCATCGCGCATGAACTGAATACGCCGCTGGGCAACGCCGGCATGGCCGCCAGCACGCTGTCGGACCGGTTGGCGCAATTTCGCGGCGCCTTTGACAACCAGAGCCTGCGCAAATCGGTCGTTGCCGATTATGTTGCGGCGGCAACCACCGCCTGCGTTCTGCTTGAGCGCAACGTTGGTCGCGCAGCCGATTTGATTTGCTCGTTCAAGGAAGCGTCGATCGACCCGGCCAGCATGTGCCGCCATCACTTTGACTTGAAAACACTGGTGCAGCAGGTCTTGCAAGCCCGTATCCCCCTGTACCGGAACAAGGCCGTGGCACTGCGCTGCGAGATTCCGGACGGGATCGACTTGGACAGCTTTCCAGGACCGCTGGAGCGAGTGCTTGCCGATCTGATCGACAACGCCGTGCGACATGCATTGCCGCCGGACGGCATGCTGACCGTCGAAATCAGCGCGGCCGCCCGTGCTGACGGCTTGATCAATTTAAAGGTCAGCGATGACGGCGCCGGGATGGCGCCGGACGTGGCCGATCGCGCCTTCCAGCCGTTTTTCACGGCAAGGCCGGGACAGGGCGGTCCGGGCCTGGGACTGTTCATGGTACGCCAACTGGTGTACTCGGTGTTGGGCGGCATGGTGGAATTGCGATCGCATCCGCGCCAAGGCAGCAGCTTCGAGCTGCACCTGCCGCGCACGGCGCCGTTGGCACAAGCTTTCCGCATGCCCACTCCGCCATCGTTCACGCAATAACCAAGCCAGTTCTATTGCAATCCCGTGTCAGGCGAAAGCAACGATGCGCAAGAGGGACATCGTTCATCGCACAATTCCGTCAACATGCCACGTGCGAACGCCGCATTATCCCCACGCATTGTTGCCCAGCGCTCAAAGGCCTTCGTCTAAAGAATATGCGTGTGGCCCGTGCCCCTCATCACGGTAGCGCCAGGTGCGACGACAATCACGCTCTGGCGAACCTGCCACGCCATCCGCACCGCCCGCGCCGCCCCCCCCCAAAAAAATTGTCGCGCTCGAAACGCGGCCCGTCAGAGGATGCGCCAAGCAGCATGAACTTGGGGAACTTCGTGCCTTTGACATGGCAATGTTCAAGGACGAAGGCGGAGCTCACATCCAATGGGAACCGTTCGAACCCGATCTGCAGCGCGCCGGCTTGGTCCCATCCTGCGGTGAACTTCACGTCGACATCCCGGCCATCCGCGCCAAGGGTCCCATGGAACAACTTGGGCTCCATCATCCACTCGCTCCTGTCTCCCCCAAATGCGCAGCGCGCAACCGCTCGTCAGTCACAATATGTTCTTTCTTTGATGTCTCGCTTTAACTTCCCCCTATCCCTGGCCTCGGTGCGGACCTGCCCTCGCTCGTATTCCGGCGAACGCGGCCTTCGGGTGGATTTTATGTGGGGGCGCCATGCTTGATGAAGTCGATGAAAGCGCGCAGTGGTGGCGGGACGAGGCGGTGTCCGGGATAGTAAAGGAAAGGGCCTGAGAAGGATAGCCACCATGGTTCCAGCACTGCTTCGAGGACGCCACTCTCCAGATGCTGGCGCAGCCAGTCTTCGAATAGATAGACAATGCCGCTTCCTGCCTTGGCCGCGTCCACGAGCAAATCGGCGGCACCGGCACGTTCGACCAACAACGGACCATCGACATTCACCTTCATTGTTTCTTCGTTGCGCTTGAATTCCCATGGTTGCACGGCGCGGCCGCCAAAACGCATGCGCAGGCAATCGTGCTGGAGCAGTTCGCTGGGATGTTCGGGACGCCCGCGTTTATCGAGGTAGGAAGGCGCAGCAGCGGCAGCGAAACGCTGCACTCGAGGTCCAATAGGCACCGCTATCATGTCCTGTTCGAGGCGCTCGTCATAACGAATACCGGCATCGCAGCCTGCGGCCAGCACATCGACGAAGCTTTCTTCCGCGATAATTTCCAGCTGTATTTCGGGATAGGCGGCCAGGAAAGCCGGTACGATGGCCGGCAGCACCAGCCGTGCCGCGCTGACAGGTACGTTCAACTTCAACGTGCCGGCGGGACGGGTACGGAAATCATTCACTTCGCCCAGCGCGGCTTCGACCTCGGTCAGTGCAGGGCCGAGGCGCGCCAGAAGGCGCTTGCCCGCTTCAGTGGGAACCACGCTTCGTGTCGTGCGGTTCAGCAGTCGCACGCCTAGCTGCGCCTCCAGCCGGCGTACCGCCTCGCTCAAACCGGAGGCGCTGAGGCCTGTCGAGCGGGCGCCGTCGCGGAAACCGTTGGCGCGTGCCACGGCAATGAAAGCGTTCAGGTCGGAAAGGTCAACTTTCATTGTGCGGATTTTCGTACAGGTTGTACCAATTATAGCGGCTTATCGAACGACACTTCCTTATCTACACTAGCCTCCCCATCCCCAAGGAGGTCCACTATGTCTAAGCAACCTACTACTTATCGCCTCGGCGACTTGGCAATCAATCGCGTTGGTTACGGCGCCATGCGCCTTGCGGGGCCGCGCGTCTTCGGCCCCCCTGCCGATAAGGCAGCGGCGCTCGCCGTTCTGCGAACCGCGGTCGAATCCGGCGTAAACCATATCGACACCAGTGATTTCTATGGCCCGCATGTCACCAACCAATTGATCCGCGAGGCATTGCACCCCTACCGCGATGGCCTGGTCATCGCCACCAAGGTCGGCGCCCGGCGTGGGGCCGACGCGTCCTGGCTGCCGGCCTCGTCGCCGGCCGAACTGGAGCAGGCGGTGCACGACAATTTGCGCAACCTGGGCATCGAGCGGCTGGATGTGGTCAATCTCAGGATGATGATTGATCCTATGCGGCCGGCCGAGGGTTCAATCGAAGAATCGCTCATCGCGCTGGCCGAGTTGCGGAACAAGGGCCTGATTCGCCATATCGGGCTGAGTAACGCGACCCATGCCCAAGTGGCGGAAGGACGGCGCCTATGCGACATCGCATGTGTGCAAAACCACTACAACCTGGCTCATCGGACTGACGACGCTTTGATTGATGAACTGGCCCGCGATGGCATCGCGTATGTCCCGTTCTTCCCATTAGGAGGGTTCTCTCCCCTACAGTCTGCTACGTTGTCAAACGTGGCCGCCCGCCTGCACACCTCACCAAATCAGGTGGCACTGGCCTGGCTCCTTCATCGGGCCCCGAATATCCTTCTCATTCCGGGGACGACATCAATCGCCCACCTCAAGGAAAACCTTGCGGCGCGAACGCTCTACCTGCCAGACGATGTCTGCGCAGAACTGGATGGCATGGTGCGCTAGCGCCAAAATCAGGCGGCAAGGAAGTCTTTCCAGGATGTACTTTCTTGCTTTTTGATTAGTTGATCAAGATGGTCCGCTCTGAATGGGATAGCAGATCGGACGATTGCGTACATTAAATGAACCAGCTTTCGTACTACGGCGCCCCACGCACGGCGGTTCCTGAAATGCGGTGGCACGGACGCGCCATAACCGGTCTTTTGACAAGTTTGAGCACGGGAGAACTTATGAGCACCTGCTGGGCCATTGGTAGAGGTGACTGCAATGGAAAATCCTTGCTGACGGCGATAATGCCACGTCAATTACTCCCCCTTACAAATGCCTGCAACCGATCTAAATTAACGCTTCTATGCCCTTTGTTTCCAGCAAATGGAGTAATTTCGCGGCAGCCCCGCCGGGTCGTTTACCGGAGCTCTCGGACTCCCATTTCTGTACCGTCGAGACGCTGACGTTCAGCAGCGATGCAAAAACGGACTGGCTCATTTTCGCCTTACCAGTTCGGATCGCGACGACATGGCTGGCCGTATATTGTGGCGGCGTCTCGCACAATCCTTTAAGCGATCTCAAATCGGTCTTGGATAACAATCCGTACTGGCTCAACTCTGTCGCAGTCTCCAACAATTCAAGCAAGACACGCCGATTCTCCACCACGTTATCTTTCATTGGCCGTCTCCTCCACACGTATTGCCCATGCCTGCCCCACTATAGCACCAGGTGCCACAATAATCAGTCTCTGGCGAACCAAGCACGCCATCCGCACCGCCCGCGCCGCCCACCACCACCGTTGTACGTAATATCCCCCCCGAAAGCGGTAAAATGACGGGTTCAGCGCGCGGGCCGTTTGTGCCCGCGCAAAACCAGACTCATCGCACCGCCGAAAAAGAACCAATGACCACCGTCCCGAACGAAATCAACGCCGCCGCCGTCAAGAACAGCCCCACCGAAAAAGTGACCCCGATGATGCAGCAGTACCTGCGCATCAAGGCCGAGCATCCGACGATGCTGGTGTTCTACCGCATGGGCGACTTCTACGAGCTGTTCCACGAGGATGCGGAAAAGGCGGCGCGCCTGCTCGGCATCACGCTGACGGCGCGCGGCAGTTCGGGCGGCCAGCCGATCAAGATGTGCGGCGTGCCGTTCCATTCGCTGGAAGGCTATCTGGCCAAGCTGGTCAAGATCGGCGAGTCGTGCGCCATCTGCGAGCAGATCGGCGACCCGGCCACCAGCAAGGGCCCGGTCGAACGCAAGGTGATGCGGGTGGTCACGCCCGGCACCCTGACGGACGCCGACCTGCTGCCGGAAAAGGCCGAGCGCCCGCTGCTGGCCATGTGCCTGATCAGCCAGCGCAAGGTGGTCACGGCCGGCCTGGCGTGGCTGTCGCTGGCCAGCGGCGCGCTCAAGCTGATGGAGTTCTCGGGCGACAGCCGCACCGTCAGCACCCGCATGCTGCAGGAGCTGGAGCGCATCGCGCCGGCCGAGATCCTGCGCGGCGATAACGCGGACCTGTTCGAGGAAGCGACCACCTGCCACGTCAACCGCGTGCCGGACTGGCACTTCGACGTGGTCAGCGGCCACAAGGCACTGCTCGACCAGCTGGGCGTGGCCACGCTGACGGGCTTTGGCGCCGACGGCCTGGGCGCGGCCTTCGGCGCGGCCGGCGCGCTGCTGCGTTATGCGCAATCGACCCAGGGCCGCGGCCTGCAGCACGTGCGCAGCCTGACGACGGAAACGGAAAACGAATTCATCGGCCTGGACGCGGCCACCCGCCGCAACCTGGAACTGACCGAGACCATCCGCGGCCAGGAGTCGCCCACCCTGTTCTCGCTGCTGGACCACTGCCGCACGGCCATGGGTTCGCGCCTGCTGCGCTACTGGCTGCACCACGCGCAGCGCGCGCAGCACATCGCGCGCGCGCGGCACGCGGCGATCGGCGCGCTGGCCGCCAGCGACGTGACGGGCACGCTGTCGGCCACGCTGGCCCAGGTGCCCGACATCGAACGCATCACCACCCGCATCGCCCTGCTGTCGGCCCGGCCGCGCGACCTGGCCAGCCTGCGCGACGGTTTGCAGCAGCTGCCGGCCCTGCGCCACAGCATGGAGCGCAGCCTGGCCGGCGGCACCGACGGCCTGCTGGCGCAAACCCATGCGTCCCTCTCCACGCCGGAAGACTGCCTGGACCTGCTGGTGCGCGCCGTGGCGCCGGAACCGGCGGCCATGGTGCGCGACGGCGGCGTGTTCGCGCGCGGCTACGACGCTGAACTCGACGAGCTGCGCGCCCTGTCGGAAAACGCCGGCCAGTTCCTGGTCGACCTGGAGACGCGCGAACGGGCCCGTACCGGCATCGCCAACCTGCGCGTGGAGTACAACAAGGTGCACGGCTTCTACATCGAAGTCACGCACGGCCAGACCACCAAGGTGCCGGACGACTACCGCCGCCGCCAGACGCTCAAGAACGCCGAGCGCTACATCACGCCGGAACTGAAGGCCTTCGAAGACAAGGCACTGTCGGCGCAGGACCGCGCGCTGGCGCGCGAGAAGCTCTTGTACGACCAGCTGCTGGCCGACCTGGCGCCGCACATCGGCACGCTGCAGACCATCTCGCAGGCGCTGGCGCGGCTCGATGCGCTGACCGCCCTGACCCAGCACGCGCTACGCCACAACTGGTGCGCGCCGCAGCTGGTGGCCGAACCGTGCATCAACATCGCCGAGGGCCGCCACCCGGTGGTGGAAAACCAGATCGAGCGCTTCATCGCCAACGACTGCCGCTTCGTCAACGAACGCCGGCTGCTGCTGATCACCGGCCCCAACATGGGCGGTAAGTCGACCTTCATGCGCCAGGTGGCGCTGATCACGCTGCTGGCCTACGTGGGCAGCTACGTGCCGGCCGCCAGCGCCGTAATCGGCCCCATCGACCGCATCTTCACCCGCATCGGCGCCACCGACGACCTGGCCGGCGGCCGTTCCACCTTCATGGTGGAGATGACGGAGGCGGCCGCCATCCTGAACGGCGCCACCGAGCATTCGCTGGTGCTGATGGATGAAGTGGGCCGCGGCACGTCCACCTTCGACGGCCTGGCGCTGGCCTGGGCCATTGCCCGCCACCTGATCGACAGCAGCCGCAGCTTCTCGCTGTTCGCCACCCACTACTTCGAGCTGACCCAGCTGCCCGAGAGCCATCCGACGGCGGCCAACGTCCACCTGTCGGCCGTCGAACACAAGGACAGCATCGTGTTCCTGCACGCGGTGCAGGACGGCCCGGCCTCGCAAAGCTACGGCTTGCAGGTGGCGCAGCTGGCCGGCGTGCCGCAGCCCGTGATCCGGGCCGCCCGCAAGCACCTGGCGCGGCTGGAGGCGCAGGCGCTGGACGCCACGCCGCAGCTGGACCTGTTCGCCATGCCGACGGCGGACGCGGACGACGAAGCGGTGGCGCCCGCCGCTACGACCAGTGCGGCCGACAATCCGGCCGTGCAGGCCCTGCTGGGCGCGCTCGATGCGCTCGACCCGGACGCGCTGTCGCCGCGCGAAGCGCTGGAACGGCTGTACGAAATCAAACGCCTGGCGCAACCGGCCCTGGCATGATGCGCCGCGCCGGCCGACCGCTCCGCCAGTTAGCCGCCGCGTTGGCGGCGCTGGTCCTGCTGCTGTCGCCGGCCGCCATGGCTGCCGGCCCGGCCCGCACGCGCGGCAGCCATGGCGCGGCCAAGACGGCATCCAGCCCGGCCCTCGCATCCGCCGCCGCGCGCGGCGCGCCGTTCCAGTTCAACGTGATCGGCCACACCCTGGGCAGCGGCGGCGACGAGGCGGCGCAGCGGCGCGCCATTGCCGATGCGGGCGCCGCCGGGCCGGCGTTCATCGTGGCCACCGGCGTCAAGGCCGGCGCCGAGCCGTGCAGCGACAAGCTGTACGCCCAGCGCCGCCAGCTGCTCGACGAAGCGGAAGTGCCGCTGATCGTCTCGCTGGCCGGCAGCGACTGGGCCGATTGTCTCAACTCGGCCGGCCGCTCCAACGCCATCGAACGCCTGAACCGGCTGCGCGAGCTGTTCTTCGCCGACAGCCAGTCGCTGGGCACGCGCCGCCTGCTCCTCACGCGCCAGTCGGCCACGGCCAAGTTCCGCAGCTACGCGGAGAACGCGCACTGGGAGTACGGCAACGTGCTGTTCGCCACCATCAACCTGCCGGCCAAGAACAACCACTTCCGCCCCGAGGCGGGCCGCAACAGCGAATACGAAGACCGGCTGGTGGCCAACCGGGCCTGGCTGCACCGGCTGTTCACGCTGGCCGAGCATCGCAAGCTCGATGGGCTGGTGCTGTTCTCGGACGGCGACATCGGCCTGCAGGCGGAAACAGGCTTTTCGCTGCTGTCGGGCTTTCTGCCCAGGCAGGATGGCTTTGCCGAACCGCGGCGCCAGATCCGCACCATGGCGGAACAATACAAGGGAACGGTGCTGCTGGTGGACGCCCAGGGCGGGGCCGGCAGCGAACCGGCCATCAACTGGCACGGCAGGGTGGGACATTTGAGCCTGGCCGCGGAATGGGCCGAGGTACGGGTCACGCCGGGCGCCGCCGCCCTGTTCATGGTCAGGGGCGGCAACGCCGACGTGGCGCCGCAATAGACACGCGCCGTCCACGGCCGCGCGCTGCGGCCGTGGACGGCGCGGCGTCAGGACTTAGTGGATGGGGTGAATGGCGACGTGATCGCCGTCTTCGCCTTCGTCACCGTCGTCGCCGTGGTGATGGCCATGGGCGCCATGCACGTGTTCATGGGCGATTTCCTCGTCGGTGGCAGCACGCACGCCGGCCACGTTCAGCGAGAAGCGCAGCGCCATGCCGGCCAGCGGGTGGTTACCGTCCAGTACGACCTTGTCGTCGGCGATGTCGGTCACGGTGAAGATCATGGCTTCCTCGTCGTCACCGTCAGGCATGCCTTCGAACTGCATGCCCACTTCCAGCGGCTCGGGCAGGCGGTTGCGCTCTTCGACCTTGACCAGCGCCGGATCGTAGTCGCCGAACGCATCTTCCGGCTCGATCTGGATGATGGACGAGTAGCCCACTTCCTTGCCGTCGAGCTCTTCCTCGATCTTGGGCAAGGTGTTCTCGTAGCCACCGTGCAGGTAGACCATGGGCTCGCGGCCGTCTTCGATCAGATTGTCCTGGGCATCGGACAGCTTGTAATTCACAGTCACGACCGTGTTCTTGGCAATCTTCATTGTTGTATCCTTTCTTTAATGAGCAGGCAAATTATACAGCCTGCCGCCATTTATCCCCCGCCAGGCCCGGAAAAAGCCGCGCCGCGAGGCTGCCGGGCCGCAGGCGCGATTGTTATAATGGGGCATGAAAAAATTACCTCTCCTCGGCAATATCACGCCCGCCCAGTTCCTGAGCGAATACTGGCACAAAAAACCCCTGCTGATCCGCCAGGCCATCCCCGGCTTCAAGCCGCTGGTCAGCCTCGATGCGCTGCAAACCATGGCCACCCAGGACCACGTGGAATCGCGCCTGGTGACGGCCACCGGCGGCCACTGGAACATGCAGCACGGCCCGCTGGAACACCTGCCCCCGCGCAGCCAGAAGGAATGGACGCTGCTGGTCCAGGGCGTCAACCTGCACGACGCCAAGGCCGACGAGCTGCTGCGCCAGTTCCGCTTCATCCCCGATGCCCGCCTGGACGACCTGATGATCAGCTTCGCCACGGACGGCGGCGGTGTCGGTCCCCATTTCGACTCGTACGACGTGTTCCTGCTGCAAGCCCAGGGCCAGCGCTGCTGGCGCATCGGCCCGCAGAAGGACCTGAGCCTGGTGGAAGGCTTGCCGCTCAAGATACTGTCCAAGTTCAAGCCGAACGAGGAATTCGTGCTGGAGCCGGGCGACATGCTGTACCTGCCGCCCCACTACGCCCACGACGGCGTGGCCATCGGCGACTGCCAGACCTATTCCATCGGCTTCCGTTCGCCGTCCTACCAGGAGCTGGGCGAAGCGTTCCTGCAATTCATGGCCGATTCCATCGACCTGCCGGGCCGCTACGCCGATCCCGGGCTGGAAACGACGGCCAAGCCGGCGGAAATCCCCCGCCACATGCTGAGCACCATCGCCGACGAACTGAACAAGGTGCGCTTCACGGAAGACGACGTCACCATCTTCCTGGGCGAGCACCTGTCCGAGCCGAAGCACAATGTGTTCTTCAAGGGCCCGGCCAAGCCGCTAACGGTGGGCAAGTTCGCTGAAACGGCCGCCAAAAAGGGCCTGGTGCTGTCGCGCAAGACGCAGATGCTGTACCGTGGCAAGCATGTGTTCATCAACGGCGAATCGTTCGCCATCGGCCGCGCCGACAAGGTCACGCTGGAAGCGCTGGCCAACCAGCGCGCGCTGGACGGCGCCGCCATCGCCGGCGCCTCGGACGATGTGATGGACGCACTCTATACGTGGTATCAGGACGGCTGGATCGAACTGGCCTGAACGGCCCGGGGCTAAGGAGGAGGTTACGTGGACAAGCAAGTGGACAAGCAAGTGCAAGCGTTTTCCAGCCGCCGGGAATTCGAGCAGCTGCTGCAGCTGTGCCTGTCCCGGGCCCACCTGCGGCTGCAACTGTTCGATCCCGATTTCGCCCTGTGGCAGCTGGGCAGCAGCGCGACGGACGCCATCCTGCGCCCGTTTCTTGCCGGCGGCGGGCAGCTGCAACTGGTCGCCCACAGCAACGCCCACCTGGAACGCAACGCGCCGCGCTTCCTGCGCCTGCTGCAAGATTACGGCCACGCCATCGAGTGCCGGCTCACCCACCAGAACCTGCGCCAGCTGACGGACTCGTTCTGCATCGGCGACGGGCGCGACCTGGTGCGCCGTTTCCATGCCGATCACTTGCGCGGCGAAGCCGTTTTCGACTCGCCAGCGGACACGCAAGTCTGCACGGAACGATTTATTGCCATCTGGAAGGAATCCTCACCCGGTTTACATGTAAGTACGGCTGGATTATGAGCCAGATCAAGGTAAAATGCGAAGTGCGCGCTTGAACGCCGGTATTTTGGTGAAATTCCGTTCCACGGGGTTTGAAACGAAATGTTGCGATATCGCAAAATAGTTATAAAAACGACTGTTAGCGCTATTGCGACGCACCAAAAATCGCTATAATATTCGGTTAGGAAGTTTCCGTTGTCTGGCAGGCACCCTATGGTACGAAAAGCCTTCGAAGACGACCTAATGAGCGATAATTACCGGTAATTATTCATCGCAACAATGTTGTTTTTAATTTTGAATTAATTAAGGAAAACCCCATGAAAAAATCCCTGCTGATCGTCTCCCTGCTGGCTGTTGCTCTGGCTGCTTGCTCGAAAAAAGAAGAAGCTCCTGCTGCTCCAGCTCCAGTAGCCGCTCCTGAAGCCGCTGCTCCTGCTGCTGCTCCAGCCGCTCCTGCTGCTGACGCTGCTGCTCCTGCCGCTTCGGCTGCTGCTCCTGCAGCTTCGGACGCTGCTGCTGCTCCTGCCGCTTCGGCTGCTTCGGCTGCTTCCGCTGCTTCGAAGTAATCAGCTTGCGTAAAGAAACCGGTCTACGGGCCGGTTTTTTTACGCCTGAACTTCAAGAAACCGGCCCTGCGCCGGTTTTTTTTTCGTCCCTACAAAAGTCATTGCCGTACATCACCCATCATAGTTCAGCCAGTTTCATAATCAAGACCAGTTCCGCCACAAGGCGTAAAAAAAACCGGCCAGCGGCCGGTTTCGGATGACGCCACCGCGCGGGCGCGCCGGGCGTGCAGTCGCGGTGCATGCCGCGACGATAGTTCCCTTACTTCAGTTGCTCGTGCAGCAGGGTCAGGATCTTTTCGGCCACCGGACCCGTTTCCGGCTTGCCGGTATTGTTGAGCACCGTGACCAGGCTGTCGCTGCCCGCGCCGGCCTTGACGGCGATGCGGTAGCGCTGCGCTTCCTTGTCCGACTCGGACTCGCCCCAGCTGAACAGCTTGCTGAAGAAGCCCTTGGTTTCGCCCGCTTCCTGGTTCACATAGCGCACGAAGTAAGTGCCCTGGGTGCGGTCGCGGTCTTCCACCGTGAAGCCGGCCCGGTCCAGCGCCAGGCCCACACGGCGCCAGGCGCGGTCGAAACCTTCGTCCACGGACACGGCGCGCTCGGCGCCGGCGCCCACCAGCGTGGCGTGCTGCGGCTGGACGATGGCGGACGCGACAGCCGTCTTGGCCTGCGCATCTTCCGTGCTGCCCAGCTTGGTCATCAAGCGCGCCAGGAATTGCGCTTCCAGGCCAGGATCGTTGGGACGGGCGGTCCACATCGTCGATTCCTTCTGGGCGCCCGTCACCACTTCCTGGGCGCCGCGGTGGCTGATGTAGATCTCGGTGCTGCCGTCGGCGTTACGCTCGAGACGGGTGCGGAACTTGTCGCGCTCGCCGCTCGAATACAGCGAATCGAACACCTTGCCCACCGTGTTGCGGATGAAGTCCTGCGGAATCTTGGCCCGGTTCTCGTTCCATTCCGTTTCCATGATGCCGGCCGTGGGCATGTCCAGCGCCAGCGTGAAGCCGGCATCTTCCCAGAACTGCTTCAATTGCGGCCACAGCTGTTCCGGCGCCTGCTTGACGACCAGCCAGCGCTGGTTGCCGGCCCGTTCCACGCGGATGTCGTTCATCGCGGCCGGCGCCACGGCCGTGCCGGCCTGCACCGACGCCACCGGGCCGCTGCCCTTTTGCGCGTTGTAGCCGGAAGCGGTGGCGATGCCGTTGCTCGAATCGGGCAGCGAGTAGCGGTTATCTTTCTGCAATTGCGTCAGATCCGGCGGCACGTCGAGCGTGCTGGCCTTTTTGGCGGACTTGTAATCCACCTTGTCATTGCCGACAACGGAACCGATCATGCCGCAACCGGTCAAACTGGCCATCAAGGCGCCCACGATCAGGGCGCGCTGCGAGGAAATAGATGCTGTCTTGCGAATAGTCATGTCGTTACTGGATAAGAAGCTGGATGACAGCTGGAATCAGAATGGGGTACGGACCGGGCGAACCAGGCAGCCTGCTTACGGCAGGATGCCCGCTTCGCGCAGCGCCGCGCGCACGGCGTTGTGGTACTCGCCAGCCAGCGGCACCAGCGGCAGGCGTATGCCGGCCGGCATCATGCCCATTTCGGCCAGCGCCCATTTGACGGGTACCGGGTTCGGTTCGATGAACAGCTTCTGGTGCAGCGGGAACACCTTGTTGTTGAGCTCCACGGCCTTGGCGATGTCGCCTTCCATGGCGGCCTTGCACATCTCGTGCATGGCGCGCGGGGCCACGTTGGCCGTCACGGAAATATTGCCCTTGCCGCCAGCCAGCATCAAAGCCATGGCCGAAGGATCGTCGCCCGAATAGACGGCGAACGACTTCGGTGCCAGGCGCAGCAGGTCCAGGCCGCGGCCGATGTTGCCGGTCGCATCCTTGACGCCCACGATGTTGGGGATGGCCGTCAGGCGCAGGATGGTTTCGTTGCTCATGTCGGCAACGGTACGGCCCGGCACGTTGTACAGGATGATGGGCAAGTCCACCGCTTCGGCGATGGCCTTGAAGTGCTGGTACATGCCTTCCTGGGTAGGACGGTTGTAGTAAGGCACCACCAGCAGGGCGGCGTCGGCGCCAGCCTCTTTGGCAAAGCGGGTCAGCTCGATCGCTTCGGCGGTCGAGTTGCCGCCGGTGCCGGCGATGATGGGGATGCGGCCCTTGGTGTGCTCGACCGCGGCCTTGATCAGCGCGCAGTGCTCTTCCACGGTGACGGTGGCCGATTCGCCGGTGGTGCCGACGATCACGATGCCGTCCGTGCCTTCCGCGATATGCCAGTCGATCAGCTTGTTCAAACCCGGGAAGTCCAGACTGCCGTCTGCATGCATCGGGGTGACGATTGCTACTATGCTGCCCTTAATCATAGGAAACCAATTGCATAAAGTATTAAAACAACGATTGTAGACGATAGCCCGCGCCAGTGGTGCATCGCCACCTACAAATCACTGTTCAAAATGGCGGCAACAGGGCCGCCACACGGGGGAAGTCCTGCTTGACGGCGCAGATACGTTGCACCATCGCAGGTTTTGGCGCTTCTACGACGCCATCCTCGAACGCGACGACGCGCAACTCGTGGTTGAGCGCCCAGGTCAGCAGTTCGCCCGCCTGCAACAGAAAGGCGGGATTGGATGGCTTGCCGAACTGGGCGTTCCCGTCGGCGAAGGTTTCGTAAATCAGCACACCGTCCGGCGCCAGGCTGTCCAGCATGGCAGCGAGCAGGGGGCGGTGCAAATAATTGGTGACGACGATGCCGGCAAAGCGCCGGGGGCCGAACGGCCACGCGGCGCCCTCGCCTTCCAGGTCGATTTCCGAGGTGACGATGCCGGGGCCGGCCGCGGCGGCCAGCGCCGCCGGGTCGCGGTCCACGGCCACCACGGCATGGTCGAGCGCGGCCAGGTGGCGCGCATGGCGGCCGCTGCCGCAGGCCAGGTCCAGCACTTCGCCGCCCGGAATCAGGGGCGCGAAGCGGCGCACCCAGGGAGAGATGAGATCGTCCATCAGTAGGCCAGGCCCATCGCTTCACGCACGTCGCGCATGGTTTCCTGGGCCAGCTTGCGGGCCACGTCGTTGCCGTCGGCCACGATGGCGCGCACCAGCGACGGGTCGTCCAGGTACTGCTGGGCGCGCTCGTGCATCGGTTCCTGTTCCTTGACGATGGCGTCGATCACCGGTTGCTTGCATTCGATGCAACCGATGCCGGCCGACTTGCAGCCCTTGACCACCCATTCCTTGGTGGCCGTGTCGGAATAGACTTCGTGGAATTGCCAGACCGGGCACTTGGCCGGGTCGCCCACGTCCGTGCGGCGCACGCGGGCCGGGTCGGTGGGCATGGTGCGCACTTTCTTGGTGACGACTTCCTTGTCCTCGCGCAGGGCGATGGCGTTGCCGTAGCTCTTGGACATCTTGCGGCCATCCAGGCCCGGCAGGCGCGAAGCGCTCGTCAGGCGGGCCTGGGGCTCCACCAGGATCAGCTTGCGGCTGCCTTCCAGGTAGCCGAACAGGCGCTCGCGGTCTATCATGGACAGGCTCTGGGCGTCGTCCAGCATGGCCTTGGCCTGCTCGAGTGCATCGTCCTTGCCGTCCTGCTGGTATTCCGTGCGCAATTCGTTGTACAGCTTGGCGCGCTTGCTGCCCAGCTTCTTCACCGCTTCCTGCGCCTTTTCCTCGAAACCCTTCTCTTTGCCGTACAAGTGGTTAAAACGGCGGGCAATTTCGCGCATCATCTCGATGTGGGGCACCTGGTCCTCGCCCACCGGCACCTGGCTGGCGCGGTAGATCAGCACGTCGGCCGCCTGCAGCAGCGGATAGCCGAGGAAGCCGTAGGTGGCCAGGTCCTTGTTGGCCAGGTTCTCGATCTGGTCCTTGTAGGTGGGCACGCGCTCGAGCCAGCCCAGCGGCGTGGCCATGGACAGCAGCAGGTGCAGCTCGGCATGCTCGGGCACCTTGGACTGGATGAACAGGGTGGACTGCGAGGGGTCGATGCCGGCCGCCAGCCAGTCCACCAGCATGTCCCAGGTGCTGCGCTCGATGATGGAGGGATCGTCGTAATGGGTGGTCAGGGCATGCCAGTCGGCCACGAAGAACAGGCAAGGCAGTTCGGACTGCATCTTGATCCAGTTCTTCAGTGCACCATGGTAATGGCCAAGGTGCATGGCGCCGGTGGGGCGCATGCCGGAAACTACGCGATCGGGATACATAATAGGTCAGCTTAAAAGTAAGGTAAGCGGCGTGAGCAGCATGCGGAGCACGAATTCCGTCAGCATGGCCAGCGGCACGACGAAGAAATTGAGAATTTTGAAGTATATCAAGGCCAGCACGATGTAAAAACCATAGGGCTCAATGCGGGCGAACTTGTAGGCCATCGCATGGGGCAGCGCGCTGGTGAGGATGCGGCCGCCGTCCAGCGGCGGTATGGGCACCAGGTTGAAGGCGAACATCAGGATGTTGGTCAGGATGCCGGCCTGGGCCATGCGGATGAAGAACGGTTCCGTCACCCCGGCGGCCGCTTCGACCAGGGCCAGCAGCATCCAGCCCAGCGCCATCACGAAGTTGGCGGCCGGGCCGGCCAGGGCCACCCAGGCCATCTGCTTTTTCGGGTTGCGCAGGGCGGAAAAGTCCACCGGCACCGGCTTGGCGTAGCCGAACACGAATTTACCTTCCGTGGCCAGGTACAGCATGATGGGAATGATGATGGTGCCCAGCAGGTCGATATGCTTGATGGGGTTCATGCTCATGCGCCCGGCCAGGAAGGCCGTGTTGTCGCCGAAATAGCGGGCCGCGTAGGCGTGGGCCGCTTCGTGCAGGGTAATGGCGAACAGCACCGGGAGGGCGTAGACCAGGATGGTTTGGTAATCGTTCATGGGGGCGATTTTATCAGAGCGGCGAAGTGGCCATTGGAGCGGCCGCCGCTTAAAGCTGGGTTAAGCCCGCCGCGGCGGGTGGAATGGGGGCGCACTTACAGGCCGAACGCGCTGGCGTCGCCCCGGCCCTGGCGCACCAGTTCGGGTTCGGTGCCGCTCAGATCGATCACGGTGGTGGGCTCCAGGCTGCAGGCGCCGCCGTCCACGATCAGCTCGATCTGCTTTTCCAGCCGTTCGCGGATGTGGTCGGCGTCCGTCAGCGTATCGTCGTCGCCGGGCAGGATCAGCGTGGTGCCCAGCAGCGGCTGCTGCAGTTCCTCCAGCAGCGCCTGCACGATGGCGTTTTCCGGCACCCGCAGGCCGATGGTCTTGCGCGACGGGTGGCTCAGGCGGCGCGGCACGCACTTGGTCGCCTCCAGGATGAAGGTGAACGGCCCCGGCGTGGCCGCCTTGAGCAGGCGGAACTGGCGGTTGTCGACCCGGGCATAGACCCCGATCTCGCTCAGGTCGCGGCACAGCAGGGTCAGGTGGTGCTTCTCGTCGATGTCGCGGATACGGCGCAACCGTTCCACGGCCGACTTGTCGTCCAGATGGCACACCAGCGCGTAGCAGGAATCCGTGGGCAGCGCGACGATGCCGCCGCCGTGGATGATCTGGACGGCCTGCTTGATCAGGCGCTGCTGGGGATTGTCGGGGTGGATCTGGAAGAATTGACTCATAAGCCCATGGCTGGGGCGGCCAGGCGCCCCGCTGTTAGATTGCTCACAATTGTACGCTACGCAAGGCCGCGATCCGCTGCTCGAACGGCGGGTGGGTGGAAAACAGGGCGCCCCAGCCGCCGCCGGCCGTGATGCCGGACGCCGACAGCGACTGCGGCAAGGCGCCCGGCTCCAGGCCGCCCAGGCGGGCCAGCGCATGTTGCATGGGCAGGCTGGAACCGAGCAGGCGGGCCGAACCGGCGTCGGCACGGAATTCGCGCTGGCGCGAGAACCAGGCCACGATCAGCGAGGCGGCCAGGCCGAACACGATTTCGCAGGCGAACACGGTGACCGTGTAGCCAATGCCGGGGCCGCGCCGCTCGCCATCGCCCTTGAGCAGCACGCGGTCGACGAAATAGCCCACCACCCGCGCCAGGAATACGACGAAGGTGTTGACCACGCCCTGGATCAGGGTCATGGTCACCATGTCGCCATTGGCCACGTGGGCCAGTTCGTGGCCCAGCACGGCTTCCACCTCGTCCCGGTTCATGCTCTCGAGCAGGCCGGTGGAAACGGCCACCAGGGCCGAGTTCTTGAACGCGCCCGTGGCGAAGGCGTTCGGCTCGCCCTGGTAGATGGCCACTTCCGGCATGGCCACCCCGGCCCGCTCGGCCAGCGCCTTGACGGTGTTAACCAGCCATAGCTCGGTGGAATTGGATGGCGTGTCGATCACGCGCGCGCCCGTGCTCCACTTGGCCATGGGCTTGCTGATCAAGAGGGAAATGATGGCGCCCGTAAAGCCCACCACCAGCGAGAACGCCAGCAGGTTGCCCAGGTCCAGTCCGCCGTTCACGCCGGGACGGCCGATGCCCAGCACGGACAGCACGATGGACAGCACCAACATCACTGCGAGGTTGGTGGCGATAAACAGGAAGATGCGTTTCATGAAGGTTTCCCAAAGGCCAATGCCGAAATCATAAGATAAGGGCAACGGCCGGGAATTACAAGCAAGGAGCGTTGCGCAGTCAGAACCAGTCGTGCCAGACCGGTGTCACATTGGCCGGCAGCGCTGGCAGCAGCGCGAAATCGACCCGCGCCTCGCCCGGCGCATGGAAGTCCGTGCCGCGCGAGGCCAGGAAGCCGTACTGGTTGGCCAGCTGGGCATAGACGGCATACTGGTCCGGCGTGTGGCTGCCCGTCACCACTTCGATGGCCGTGCCGCCCAGCTGCTTGAATTCATCGAACAACGCGTCCTGGGCCAGCTGGTTGAACTTGTAGCGGCCCGGGTGGGCGATCACGGCGATGCCGCCGGCGCCCCGTATCCAGCCCACGGCGTCCGCCAGGCTGGCCCAGCTGTGCGGCACATAGCCCGGCTTGCCTTCGGTCAGGTATTTCTTGAACACGTCGGGCACGTTGGCGCAGGCGCCGATTTCGATCAGGTAGCGGGCGAAATGGGTGCGCGACATCAGGTCCGGGTTGCCCACGTACTTGAGCGCCCCTTCGTAGGCGTCCGGAATGCCGACAGCGGCCAGCTGGGCCGCCATTTCGCGCCCGCGGGCATCGCGCCCGGAACGGGTGCGGGCCAGGCCGGCCAGCAGGGCGGGATTGGTTTCGTCCAGTTGCAGGCCGACGATGTGCACCGTCTCCTTGGCCCAGGTAATGGAAATCTCGACCCCCGACACGAACTGCATGCCCAGCTCCCGGGCCGCGGCACGGGCAGCGGCCACCCCGCCCACCTCGTCATGGTCGGTCAGGGCCCACACATCCACCCCCGCCTTACGCGCATGCTGCGCCACGACGGGCGGCGCGAGCACGCCGTCGGAAACATTGGAATGGCAGTGTAGATCGACTTTTAACATACGCAAATCAGGCCTTGCTTCAGCAGTACGGAAAGGTTCATTGTACGCTGCTTGCCTGCAAGCCGTTAGAGCTGGCTTAAGTCTTGCCAGCTTGTGCGTCAGCCCAGGAATTCCTCGATCATGCGGGCCAGTAACTCGGGCTGATCGTGGTGCAGCATATGGCCCGCATCGTCCATCATCTTGCACTGTACGTCGGCCAGATGGCCCAGCCGGCGGTCGATCTCGAGGCGCGCTTCCGGCTTGGGGCCCATCCAGTCCCACATATTGGTGTGGACCGCCTCCACCCACAGCACGGGCGCCGTGATGGCCTTCCAGCACGCCATGACTTCCTCCACGTGGTACAGCAGCGGCCCCATGCGTTTGTGGGCCGGGTCGCCCAGGATTTCCCATTGCCCCGCTGCATTCTGGGCCGACCAGTGCCGGGCCAGGAAGGCGGCGCGGGCGTCCGTCAGGCGCGGGTTGGTCTTTTGCAGGCGGGCCGCCACCGCCTCCAGCGAGGGGTAGCCGCGCATGGTGGGCGGATCTTGCAGCTCATCCATCCACTTGGCGTAGCGGCGCGGGGCCTGTTCGGGCCGGTTGGCACGCAGGCCGAAGCCTTCCAGATTGATCAGGCGGCGGATGCGTTCCGGCCGCGCCCCCGCATACAGCCCCACCACGTTGCCGCCCATGCTGTGGCCGAGCAGGTTGATCGCTTCATCGGGCGCGTAATGGCGCAGGATGGCGTCCAGGTCGGCCAGGTAGTCGGGGAACCAGTAGGTATCGGTGCCGGCGCGTTCGGACAGGCCGAAACCGCGCCAGTCCGGTGCGATCACGTGCCAGTCGCCCTGCAGCGCGTCGACCACGAACTGGAACGAGGCCGACACATCCATCCAGCCATGCACCATGACGATCTTGGGCGCGCCCACCCGGCCCCAGTGGCGCACGTGATAGCGCAGGCCGCGCACGGTGAGGAATTCGGAACGCGATGCTGTATGCATGATGGTCTGCCTTGAAATGGGTGCGCTTGGCGCAATATAGGCGGCTTGCCGGCCAGAAAGCAAAATAATAGCACGACCGTTCGATTAATGTGCGACTGACCTGCGGCGGCCGTTTTTGGCGGGCAATGGCAGGCAATGGCGGCCAGGGCGTAAAATAGCGCCATCCCGTTGCTCACAACCAAGGTATCCCATGACTATCTACCAACTGGGCGAACACGCGCCTGACATCGCCGCATCCGCTTTCATTGCCGACACCGCCAACGTGATCGGCAAGGTCACCGTGCACGACCACGCTTCCGTCTGGTTCGGCGTGACGATACGGGGTGACAACGAGCGCATCACGATAGGTGAAAACAGCAATGTACAGGAATCGACCGTGATGCACACGGACATGGGCTATCCGCTGACGGTGGGCCGCAACGTCACCATCGGCCACCAGGCCATGCTGCACGGCTGCACCATCGGCGACGGCGCCCTGATCGGCATCCAGGCCGTGATCCTGAACGGCGCCGTGATCGGCAAGGGCTGCCTGGTGGGCGCCGGCGCCCTCGTCACGGAAGGCAAGCAATTCCCGGATTACTCGCTGATCATCGGCACGCCGGCCAAGGCCGTGCGCACGCTGACGGCGGAAGAAATCGAGCGTCTGCAAGGCAACGCGGACAACTATGTCCAGCGCGGCCAGATGTTCAAGACGCAACTTAACAAGATCGGATAAGGAATATGAGCACTACCCCGATGAACACTACCCCGGACACCCTGCAGAAATTCATCTTTGAAAACGCCGCCGTGCGCGGCGAGTTCATCGACGTTTCCGCCACCTGGCGCGAGGTGTTGTCGCGTCACCACTACCCGGCCGCCGTCAAGAAAGTGCTGGGCGAAATGGTGGCTGCCGCCGCCCTGCTGTCGGCCAACCTGAAGTTCAACGGCTCCATCATCATGCAGATCCATGGCGACGGTCCCGTGCGCCTGCTGGTGGTCGAGTGCGACGCCGAACTGCGCCTGCGGGCGACGGCCAAGGTGGCGCCGGACGCCGCCATCGCCGACGACGCCGGCCTGATGGCGCTGCTCAACGAGCACGGCAAGGGCCGCTTCATCATCACGCTGGACCCGGCCGACAAAGTGCCGGGCCAGCAGCCCTACCAGGGCATCGTGCCGCTGGACGGCGACGACGTCTCGACCGTGATCGAGAACTACATGCTGCGTTCCGAACAGCTCGACACCAAGCTGTGGCTGGCCGCCAGCGACGACGTGGCGCGCGGCCTGCTGCTGCAAAAGCTGCCCTACCATGGCGGCAAGGCGGAAGCGGTGCCCCTGTCGCAGGAAGACGCGCTGGAAACGTGGAACCGCGCCGTCATCCTCGGCTCCACCCTGAAACAGCAGGAATTGCTGGACACGGAAATCGACGTACTGATGCAGCGCCTGTTCTGGGAAGAGACGATACGCGTGTTCGACCCCGTGCACCCCTCGTTCCACTGCACCTGCACGCGCGAAAAAGTGGGCAACATGCTCAAGATGCTGGGCCGCGCGGAAGTCGACAGCGTGCTCGCCGAGCTGGGCCACGTAGGTGTGAACTGCGACTTCTGCGGCCAGCACTACGACTACGACAAAGTCGATTGCGCCCAGCTGTTCACCAGCGACGTGCCGGTCGAAGTACTGATCCCCGTGGGCGACGCCAAGCACTAAGGCACCGGCCCCGAAAATTGGGGGGCCAAAAATGGGGACGTACCCCATTTTCTGCATCAAAAATGGGGACGTACCCCATTTTCTGCATTTTCTCTTGTGTCGGCTCGCAGGCCCGGAAATGGGGTACGTCCCCATTTTTTTGTGGGGGCTACTTGCGGGCCTGTTTTACCAGTGCACGCATTTGATGGGCGCGATGTCGACCGCGCCTAGCGTCTTGCCTGAGCCGCTGCGCCTCAGGTCTACTCGCTCGATGCAGCTGCCGGGAAATACCCGCTGCTGGCTGCGCGTGCAGACGATGGCTGGCGCTTCCGTCTTGCTGTCGCAATAGAATCCCTCGGCCGCCATGCGCACCAGCGCCTGCTCCATCGGCATGCCGGGCGCCACCGTGCTGGCCACGAAGCTGGAAAAACGGTTCTGGTCGACGGTGTAGCAACCCGCCAGCGCAACCGCCATTGCCACCGCCGCTGCCGTCATTCCCAGTCTGCCCATCGTTTCCCCGCCTCGCATGCATAGTAGTCAGGGCAGTGTACGAGCGCCCTGCCCGCTTGTCCAGCCGGGCGCACCGCCGATTGGAATGCCGCCTCCAGCGCCCGTCATCAAGGCGTCACACAGACTGCCTATCATCCGCCGCGTCGCAGTTCCCCCTCTAACGGAATTCCACTCAAGGCTTGATGATGATACGCACGACTCCCCGCGCCCGCTACAGTGCCATGGCCGCCTGCCTGGCAATCCTCAGTTTCCCGCTGGCGCCGATGGCCGCCAACGTGGCCGCCGCCGTGGCCGACATGGGCGCGCCCGACAGCGCCGCCCTGATCGCCGCCGACAGCTCGGCCGCCGCCGCCGACTATGCCACCGAGGCGGCCGCCACCGTCGGCCCCATCACGACGGTCGAAATCGCCACCCGCAAGACCCGCTCCTCGGTCGCCCTGGGCAAGGCCGACATGCAGAAGATCCTGCCCGGCGTGAATCCGTTGAAGGCGCTGCATACGCTGCCTGGCGTGAGCTTCCAGACGGCCGACCCGTGGGGCAACAACGAGCAGAACCTGTCGCTGTTCGTGCACGGCTTCAGCGGCCAGCAGCTGGGCTACACGATGGATGGCGTGCCGCTGGGCGACCAGCAGTACGGCAACTACAACGGCCTGTCGCCGCAGCGCGCCGTCATCAGCGAGAACGTCAGCAGCGTGATCCTGTCGTCCGGCGCGGGCGACCTGGCCACGGCTTCGACCAGCAACCTGGGCGGCACCATCGAAACCTTCTCGGCCGAGCCATCGGCCACGCGCGGCGCCACCGTGCAGCAGACCGTGGGCAGCTACCGTACTTCGCGCACCTATGCCCGCTATGACACGGGCAACTTCGGCAACGGCAACAGCGCCTACCTGTCGGCCATCCACCACGAAGCGCGGGCCTGGGACTTCCAGGGCCGCCAGGGCGGCGACCAGGTCAACGCCAAGTTCGTCAACCGCGGCGAGGCGGGCAAGCTGACCGTATTCTTCAACTATTCGGACAAGACCGAACCGAACGAGGACAGCACGGTCCACGTGGCCGGCGAAAAGGGCGCGCCCTACACCCGTCCCTTCCTGTACCCGGACTTCGCCGCCGCGCTGGCCTACCTGTCGCCCACCGGCGCCACCCCGGCCGCCGACGGCAACAACTACCGCAATTACTACAGCGACGCCCAGCGCACCGACTACCTGACCTACGCCAAATACGAGGCCAACCTGAGCGACGCCACCACCTGGTCCAACCAGGTCTACTACCATCACGATGACGGGGTGGGCGTGGTGGCCGGCCCCATCGGCGTGGCCGGCCTGCCCGGCCTGTTCAGCGTCTATTATCCGAACCAGAACCTCAAGCAGGTGTTCGGCAATTCCGGCTACGCCACCCGCACCACGGAATACGCGATCAACCGCGCCGGCCTGCTGTCGACCGTGCGCACGGAACTCGGCGACCATCAGCTGCAGGCCGGCCTGTGGCTCGAACATAACCGTTCGGAAGCCTACCGCCGCTGGTACGCGCTGGACGTGAACCACCCCAGCTCGCCATACGACCGACCCAGCGATCCGCTGATCACCCAATACGGCAGCGAGATCAACAACAAGGTGGCCCAGCTGCACGTGCAGGATGAATGGCGCGTGCGCCCCGGCCTGGCGCTGCAGGCCGGCTTCAAGTCCAGCCTGCAGTTCGCCGAGGGCCGCTTTCCCGTGCAGCCGGCCAAGGGCGCCATCGCCAACGGTTCGCTGGCCTTGCCGGAAGGCGAGATCATCACCAGGAAATGGTTCCTGCCGCAGGCCGGCTTGCGCTGGGATATCAGCGCCCAGGACCAGCTGTTCGTCAACGTGCAGAAGAACATGCGCCAGTTCGTCACCTACGGCGGCGGCGGCGCTTCGCCGTGGAGCCTGGCCAGCCAGCAGGCGTTCGACCTGTTCAAGGCCACGGCCAAGCCCGAAACGTCGGTCACGTATGAAGCGGGCCTGCGCAGCAGCCATATCCTGCCGGCCGGCCCCGTCACGGCCATCGACAGCCAGGTCAGCGTGTACCACGTGGACTTCAAGGACCGCCTGCTGCAGATCAGCCCCACGCCCGTGCTGCTGGCCATCATCGGCGGCAATCCCGTGCTGGCCAACGTGGGCAGCGTCAAGACGGACGGCATCGACCTGTCGGGCACCGTGCACTTCGGCCGCGCGTTCTCGTTCTACGATGCGCTGTCCTACAACCACTCCACCTACTCGGACAACTACAGCAACGGCGCGGCCATCGTGCCCACGGCCGGCAAATCGGTGCCAGGCAGCCCGGAGTGGATGAACAAGTTCGTCGCCACCGCCACCGTGGCCGACACGGAATTCCAGCTGATCGGCGACTACGTGGGCAAGCGCTACGCCACCTACACCAACGACTTGAGCGTGCCCAGCTACTTCCTGCTGAGCCTGGGCGTGTCCGGCAAGCTGCCATTCCTGAACGGCGGCGTGCTCAAGAACGCGCGCTACCGCGTCAACGTCAGCAACCTGCTGGACCGCAGCGGCAGCCTGAACGTGGTGGTGGGCGCGGCCGACAAGACCTACAATACCTTCCCTATCCCGCCGCGCCAGGCCTTCCTTACCGTGATGGCAGACTTCTGATGAGCACTTTCTACCCAAGCCGCCTGTCGCGCCGCGGCTTCATCCACGCGGCGGCGACCGCCACCGGCTGCGCCCTGCTGGCCCCGGCTACGGCGCTGGCCGCGGCGACGCAGGCATCGGCGCAGGCACTGGCGCAGGCATCAACGCAGGTATCAACGCAGGTATCAACGCAGGCATCAACGCAGGCATCGACGCAGGTAAGCGCGCCGGCACCGGCGCAGACATCGGCGCAGGCCAGGCCGCTCGTGTTCGGCCACCGGGGCGCCAGCGCGCTGCGGCCCGAGCATACGCTGGCTTCATACGCGCGCGCTATCGCCGACGGCGCCGACTACGTGGAGCCGGACCTGGTCTGCACCAAGGACGGCGTGCTGGTGGCCCGCCATGAAGCGAACCTGACCGAGACGACGGACGTGGCCAGCCGCGCCGAATACGCCAGCCGCCGCAGCCGCAAGACCATCGACGGCGAAACCCACGAGGGCTGGTTCGTCGACGACTTCACGCTGGCCGAGCTGAAGAGCCTGCGCGCCGTCGAGCGCCTGCCCGACGCCCGTCCCGGCAGCGCCCAGTACAACGGCCAGTTCCAGGTGGTGAGCTGGGAAGAGATCATCGACTTCGTGGCGGCCGAGTCGGCCGCGCGCGGGCGCGTGATCGGCCTGGTGCCGGAACTGAAAAGCTCCACCTATTTCGCCAGCGTGGGGTTGCCGCTGGAAGAGCGCTTCCTCGCCATCCTGGCCGGCCACGACTACACGCGCCGCAATCCGGTCGAGATCCAGTCGTTCGAGGTGGCCAACCTGAAATACCTGCGCGGCAAGCTGGGCCGGCGCGCCAACCTGCGCCTGATGCAGCTGGTGGTGCCCGACGCGGTGCGGCCCAGCGATATCGCGGCGGCCGGCGGCACGCTCACCTTCGCCCAAATGTGCACGCCAGCGGGCCTGCGCGACATCGCCGCCTATGCGGACGTGGTGGCACCGCCCACGCGCGCCATCATCCCGCTCGGCAAGGACGGCAAGCTGGGCCAGCCCAGCGCGCTGGTGGACGACGCCCACCGCGCGGGACTGCGGATAGAACCGTGGACCTTCCGTCCCGAGAACCGCTTCCTGGCGGCCGACTTCCGCGACGGCGCGGGCGACAACGTGCGCAACGAAGCGGGCTCCGTGGCCGAGATACGGCGTTACATCGCCACCGGGCTGGATGGTTTCTTCACGGACGATCCGGCGCTGGGCCGGCAAGCTGTGGACGCCTGAAACGCAACCGGCCCCGGCGCATACCGGGGCCAGCTGGCAACGCCCTGATGCCGCTAGAAGCGGGTGAAGTTACTTTCGTCCGGCTCCGTGACCAGCGCCGCCTTGCTGCTGCGGGCGCTGAAACTGCTGGTCGGACGCCGCGCCGGCTTGCCACCGCGGCGCGGCGCGGCGCGCCCCATCGCCCCGCCCTCGCCCAGCTTGAAGAAGGACATGGTCTGCTGCAGCTGCTCAGCCTGTCCGCTCATTTCCTCGGACGTGGCGGCCAGCTCTTCCGAGCTCGACGCGTTCTGCTGCGTGGTCTGGCTCAGCTGCCCCACGGCGCTGTTGATCTGGCCCACGCCGGACGACTGCTCTTCCGACGCCGCCGTAATCTCCTGCACCAGGTCCGACGTCTTGCGGATATTGGGCACCATCTGGTCCAGCAGGCGCCCCGCCTTTTCCGCCAGGTCCACGCTGCTGGTGGCCACTTGTTCGATTTCCTGCGCGGCCAGCTGGCTGCGCTCGGCCAGCTTGCGCACCTCGGCCGCCACCACGGCAAAGCCCTTGCCGTGCTGACCCGCGCGGGCCGCCTCAATGGCCGCGTTCAAGGCCAGCAGGTTAGTCTGGTAGGCGATATCGTCGATGATCTGGATTTTCTTGGCGATCTGCTTCATGGCCGACACGGTCGAGCGCACGGCCTCGCCGCCCTCCACCGCCTCGCGCGCGGCCTGGCTGGCCATGCCGTCCGTGACCTTGGCGTTCTCCGTGTTGGCGGCGATCGACGCCGTCATCTGCTCGATGGCGGCGCTGGTTTCCTCGGCGCCGGCGGCCTGCTCGCTGGCGGCCTGCGACAGCGTCTGCGCCGTGGCGCTGATTTCCTCGGACGCGCTGGCCAACGCTTCGGCGCTGCTGTTGACCTCGGCTACCACCTGGCCCAGCTTCTGCACCGTGTTGTTGCAGTATTCCTTGAGTTCGGCGAACGCGCCCTCGTAATCCTTGTCGATGACGCAATCGAGGTCGCCGTCGGCCACGGCCGCCATCATCCGCACCACATCGCTGATGCTGGCGCCGGTGGTGGTGACGAGGTTGTTGAGCGCCTCGCCCATCTCCTTCTGGAAGCCCTGCAAGCCCGTCATGTCCACCCGCGTGTCGAAGTTACCGTGGTTGGCGGCGTTCACCACCTGCGCCTGGCTGTCTATTATCTGGCGCAAGCTGGCGATCATGTGCCGCATGGCCGCCAGCAGCTTGCCTGTTTCGTCGCGCGCGCTGCTGTCCACCTCGATCGACAGGTCGCCCCGGGCCAGCGTTTCGGCCACCGTGACGGCGCGGCTGATGGGGCGCGTGATGCTCAGCGTGATCAGGACGCCGGAGGCGATCGTCAGCAGCACGCTCACGGCCAGCGTGATCAGCACGCGGGACTGGGCCTCGGCGCTCACGTCCGTCATCTTGAGGTCGGCCTGCTTGAGCGTCTCATCGGTTCTTGCCGTCAGGCTGACCAGGGCGGCCGAGATAGGCTTGTCGGCGCCGGCCACGGCCTTGTCCAGTTCGTTGGGATTGTCCGTCTTGGCCCGCATGGCGATCAAAGTCTGCATGTCGTGACGGTAGGCCGCCGCGCCGTCGCGCAGCTGGGTCATCAATTTTTCCTCGTCCGGGTGCAGCGCGCCGATGGCCTTGTAATCGTCCGCGATGCGCTCCACGGCCGACATGTCATTGCCGAATTTCTGGGCGTAATCGCCGCCGCGCAGCACGAAGTTCTTGAAGTGGTGGATGCCGTCGCCGAGGGCGATGGTGCCGCGGTTGACGGCGTTGCGCTTGGCCAGGGCATCGAGCTTGATGGACTTCCACTGGTCGTTCATGGCCGCCGTTTCCTGGATGGCGATCCAGCCCAGCGCCAGGGACAGCATGGTCAGCAGAAAAAACGCCATCCCCAGCCGGGTCCCGATTCGTACATTCGACAACATTGACGTCTCCTCATCGAGTGATTTGTTATTCCGTCAACTGCAGTTACTTGCTTTGTGTCAAATGTAATACTACCTTTATCCACACCATTTTGATACTTGCCATTCGCGCCTGAGTGGCCGATGCGACACGCCAGGCAGGCGCGCCGCCGCCCGTCGTATGGCACCATAGCTTTGACCGTCTTGTGGCGCGTCGTCCCTTCCCTTGAATATGCCAAGCACTTCGCCCATGGCGGCACTGGGCCGAACGCTCCAGTAATCGCAGTCGTCGCGGTCTCGTTGGAAGTGACAGGATGTTCAGCCTTCAAATCGAATCCAGGCACCGATGGCGTTCGACTGTAGGGCGGTGGACCGAGTATGATCGTGCAAATGACTTATAATCGGTAAGCGATTTGCAAAACAAAAGGATGAGTCATGCAGGAATATGCCCTAGGTCTAATCGGTTATGGCGTAGGCGGCGCCATTTTCCATGCCCCAATGATAAGCGCCACCCCTGGCCTGCGGCTGGCCCGCATCTCCAGCCGCAGCGCCAACCGAGACGAGGTGGCCCAGGCCTACCCCGGCGTGCAACTGGACGACACGCCGCAAGCGATGCTGGACGATCCCGGCATCGCGATGGTGGTGGTCTGCACGCCGAACGCCAGCCACTATGCGCTGGCCAAGGCCGCGCTCCAGGCGGGCAAGCATGTGGTGGTGGACAAGCCATTCGTACTGTCCGCCGCCGAGGGCGATGAGCTGGTGGCGCTGGCCAAGGAAAAGGGCCTGCTGCTAAGCGCCTATCAAAACCGGCGCTGGGACGGCGACTTCCTGACGTTGCGCCAAACCGTGGCATCGGGCGAACTGGGTCACATCCACACCTATCGCGCCCACTTCGACCGCTATGCGCCGCAAGTGAAGGCAGGCTGGAAGGGGCAAGCGCAGCCCGGATCGGGCGTGCTGTGGGACCTGGGCTCGCACCTGATCGACCAGGTCTTGCAATTGTTCGGCCTTCCGCGATCCGTTACGGCCCAGATATCAATCCAGCGCGAGGGCGCGCAAGCGGAGGATGCGTTCGAACTGGTGCTGGACTACGGCGACCGCAAGGCCGTGCTGCACGCAAGCGCGCTGGTGCGCGCTTGCGGGCCGCGCTATGAGGTACACGGTACGCGGGGCAGCTTTATCAAGTACGGCGTTGATACCCAGGAAGATACGCTCAAGGGCGGCGGCCGCCCCGGCGACGCCGGCTGGGGGCACGACCTGCCGGTCAACTACGCCACCATCACCGGCGCCGACGGCACCAGCCGCACGCTGCAAACCATCCCCGGCGATTACCGGGTCTATTATGGCGGCATCCACCTGGCCCTCGCCAAGGGCAAACCGGCGCCCGTGGCGGCCGAGGATGCGGTGGCCGTGGTGCGCGTGATCGAATGCGCCTACCGCAGCCACGGCGAACGGCGCACCATCGATTTCGCTTGACGAGGGCGACATGCAGACAGACTATGGCAACATGCTGGCGGCACTGGCCCGCGAAGAACAGGAATTGCAATTCTCCGCATTCTCGAACGGCGATGCGCTGGCCCTGGGCTTGATGCTGGTGGAGCGCGCCCGCGAACTAGGCAAGGCGGTCACGGTGGACATCACCCGCTATGGCCAGCAGCTGTTCCATCACGCGATGACGGGCACCACGCCCGACAACGGCCACTGGGTGCGCCGCAAGAACAACGTGGTGCAGCGCTATGGCCGCAGCTCCTGGCACGTGGGCACGCACTACCGCAGCAAGGGCAAAAGCTTCGAGGCCGACAGCGGCGTCGATCCGGCCGACTACGCCGCACATGGCGGCGCGTTCCCGCTGGCCTTGCGCGGCACCGGCGTGATCGGCACGGTCACAGTGTCCGGTTTGCCGCAGGAGGAAGATCACGACCTGGTGACATCCGTGCTGCGCGCCTACCTGGGTGCGCGGCCATGAACAAGCAAGGCACGCTGCCCCAGGCGGAAAGGCTCGAAGCGATCCGCGCTCACCTGGACCAATACTACCGCATCGGCATCGAGGATATCTGCAAGCTGTTCGGGGTGACGCGCGACACGGCCCGGCGCGACGTGGTGCGGCTGGATGCAGCCGGCCGCGCGCTGCGCGTGCGCGGCGGCGCGGTGCTGCCGCCGCAAAGCCGGCGGGTGGAGCAATACGAGCAGCGCACGGGCGCGTCCATCGCCAAGCAGGCTATCGGCCACGCGGCCGCCGGGCTGCTGTGCGACGGCGACCGCGTCCTGTTCGACACGTCCACCACGGTGCTGGCGGTGGCCCGCGCGACAACGGCGGCGTCATTGAGCGTGGTGACCAATTCGATCGACGTGGCCGAAGCCTTTGGCCAGACGGAAGGTGTGGAACTGCATGTGCTGGGCGGCCGCTTCAATGCCTGGCAGCGCAGCCTGGAAGGCGCGCAAACGCGACTGGGTGTGGCGCAGTACCAGTTCGATAAGCTGATCCTCGGCGCCTGCGCCATCGACCCGCTGGGCTTGACCTGTCCGTCGGACGAGGAAGCATCCCTCAAGCAAGCCATGATGGGCCAGGCGCGTCAGGTGATCGTGGTAGCGGACGGTTCCAAGTTCAGCAAGGCGTTCATGCACCGTCTGTGCGCGTTCGACGCCATCGACGTGCTGGTGACGGACCAGCCGCCGCCGGCCGCCATCGGCGCCGTGCTGGCCGATGTTGGCGTCCGGCTCATCGTCGCCGGGCAGGACACCGCGCCCTAGCGGCTGCCTGCGATCGGTCGGGCTGTCCTTGCATGAATATGCCTGCAAGGGCTGATCCAGATCTAATCGCGCCGTCGTCGACGCCGTTATTTCAAAGGGAGTCTGATGCATGATGGCCTCTTGTACAACCTACGCAGAGGGGTACCCGTATGACAACAGCGTATTTCTATTTCCGGCGCGTCCTCAAACGTTAGAAGCAATGCTCCGCCGCCGGGAATGACTTGTCCTTCACCGCGGCGACATAACTTCGAATGGCATTTTCAATGCTTGATTGGCCCGCCATGAAGTTGCGCACGAAACGCGCTTTCTTACCCGGAAAAACATCGAGCATGTCATGCATGACGAGCACCTGGCCGGAACAGTCCTGACCAGCCCCGATACCGATGGTAGGGATGACCAGCGCATCTGTCACCGCATTTCCCAACGTGGCGGGAATTGCCTCAAGCAGCAACATTGACGCGCCTGCAGCCTGAAGCGACAGGGCCTCCTCCTTCAGCCGCTGAGCCGCTTCAGCGCTTTTTCCTTGCACCTTGAACCCGCCGAGCTGGTGGACGTATTGCGGCATCAGGCCGAGATGCGCAAAGACCGGTATGCCGCGCGCCACCAGAAATCGTACGGTGTCACTGAGCCAAACTCCGCCTTCGAGCTTGACCATCTGGGCGCCGGCCCGCATCAGCTTGACGGCGTTCTCGTACGCGCACTCCGGCGTACCATATGTCCCGAAGGGCATATCGGCGGCCAGCAATGCTGTGCGGTTGCCGCGTGCGACGCATGCCGTATGGTAGGCAATGTCATCGATAGTGACACCGAGCGTCGTGCTGCGTCCTTGGCACACGTTGCCTAATGAGTCTCCAACAAGCAATATATCGACACCGCTCTTGTCCATCACGGACGCAAAGCTGGCGTCATAGCAAGTCAGCATCGCAATTTTTTCCCCAGCGCCTGCCATTTCCATCAACCGTGCAAGCGTCACGGCCTTGCCGCGGACGGCGTGTTCCTGCTCTTCAAGATATGCTGCCATTGCTATTTCCTCGACGATAAATCTGCGGTAGGACGGCTCCGCCTGGTTGAAATCCTATTTTTCCTGTCTTCCGTACATCACCATGATGGTCTGTTGCATCAGCGCGCAAAGTGTTTCCCGTTCGCCGCGCAGTGCAAATACTTCGGCCTGCGTCACGATCAGCGTCCGCCCAGGCCGGACCACACGTCCTCTCGCCACCAGCCGCTCGCCGTGCGCTGGCGCAACCAGGTTCATTTTGTATTCGACAGTAAGGACAGAAGCATCGTTCGGCACCAGCGTCATGGCTGCATAGCCGGCGGCTGAATCAGCGATCATCCCGACCACGCCACCATGGATAAAACCATGCTGCTGCTCGATGCCGTCCCAATGCTTCAGATGAATTTCGGTCTGGCCTGGTTCGACCACGGGCAATGTGGCCCGTATCAAGGCCATGGCGCTTTGCAGTGCAAAACTGGCCTGAACTCTTTCTCTCATCGAGGCATGAATGTCAGACATGGCAAGCCCTCCTTCCTAAAAATAGGCGACCTATCCCGTGCTGCGCGAAATGCCCAGGTTCGGGACTATTTAGTCTTCACCAACTTTACCAGCAATAAGCGCGGCTCCAGCCATTCGTAGCAGCTGACGCAGATGATGCCAGCGACGACGAAGCACGCGCCAACCAAGAATCCAGCATTAATTCTTTCGTTCAATAGCCATGCACCCAGGGCGACGCCAAACAGCGGTGTCATGAAGGAGAAGGCACCGAGCCTGGACGCCAGGTATCGGCGTAGCAAGGCGAACCATGCTAGCAAGCTCAAGAACGAAACTATCACTGATTGAAAAATCAGGTTGGCAACCAGGCGCGGTGTTGGGTCGAATGACCATTGCCCTAGCACCAGGGCGGCCGACGTAAGCACGACAAAAGCGACTGCCAACTGGAAGATTGTTGTTTGAGACGCGGAAACCCGCGCCAGGCCGGAGCATCGCACCAGTACGGTGGTAGCGCCCCACACTGCCCCCGCAAACAAGCACAATGCGTCCCCCAACAAGGAAGTGGCATTGCCAGAATCCTGCCCGTTGGCCGGTGATGTAAAGGCGATCACGATGCCAGCGAACGCAAGCAGGATGCCCAGCCATTGGAATGGCGTCAAACGTTCCGAGCGCAGGTTGAAATGTAGCCCTACGGACGCGAAAAGCGGCCCAGTATAAAGAAAGACTACGCCATGGGCGGAACTGGTAAGGCGAAGGCCAGCGCCAAGCAGGAGATACTCCATGGCGAATAACACCCCGGCCCCCAGTCCCGCGCGCCAAGGCAAGGACGGGGAAATTAGCTTTTCCCGGCGAAGGAGCATGAAGATGCCCACAAGGACAGCGGCGATGCCAGACCGAAGCGCAACTTGCAGGATCGGGCTTGCATCGAGAGCCGTCGCTTTCAGGCCGATCTGCTGCATGCTCCATACGAGACAGAGCACGGTCATAGCGACAGCCGCTTGCCCATCCATATTCTTATGCGCGCTCATGAGGCATCCTTTCAAGACAAAGCGCATTATCTGTCAGGCGGCTTTTCTTGATATAGTGAGAATCCGCCAAAACATCGCTCGTTTCGGTCGGCATCAAAATCAATCCCGTCACCGATAAAGGATGGTCAGTCGTGCAAAAGAGAACACAGAAGGTCCTGGTCGCACCATTCGCAAAGGAGCTTCCTGCGACAATTTTCTTTCGCAGCGCGCCCATGCCCGCGGACGGCATCTACCCGACACATAACCATCCTTGGGGGGAATTCGTATTTGCCGTCAGCGGCATCATCGAGGTGCAGTTTGTGGGAGGCCACTACCTGGTACCGCCACAGTACGGAATATGGCTGCCGCCGAATCTCGAGCATCTTGGGCAAAATCGCAAGGCGGCATGGCACAGCGCAGTCTATGTCAGTGCGGCGCTGTGCGCGGCATTCCCCACCGAAGTTACCGCCCTGGCGGTCACGCCCCTGATACGCGAGATGCTGGAGCATCTGCGTCAGCACCCACCCGGTGTACCGCCCGCGGAAGACGAGGCCCGATTTCTAAAAGTGCTCGTCGACATGCTCGCCCGGGCGGAAAGAGTGGGAAGTTACCTCCCAACCTCTGACGACCCTGTAGTTCTGGAAGTACTCAGCATGCTGGAGAACTGCCCTGGCGACAGCCGTTCTCTGGCTGAGCTGGCGGCCCATGCAAACACCAGTGAGCGTACCCTGATGCGTCGCTGTCAGCGCGACCTCGGGATGACCTTTGCCGAATGGCGGCAAAGGCTGAGGGTCGTTAAGGCCATGCCTTTGCTGGCGGAAGGACGGACGGTCGAAAGCATCGCGTTGGATTTCGGATATTCCAGCTCGTCAGCGTTCATTTCCATGTTTCGCCGTTTGACTGGAGAAACGCCTGACGAGTATCGAAAGCGCACGCATGGGCTATTACGCTGATGGCGCCCACGGCCGCCATTGGGCCGGGCTGGGTGTCGCAAAAGTGGTCTATTGCGCCGGTACGGGAGCGGCCGGGGTGGCGGACGTGGCCTGGCCCTTGCCGACGATCTGGATGAAGATTTCGTTCTGCTTGATCATGCTGAGCTCATAGCGAGCCCGTTCTTCGACGGCGCCCGTGCCGTCCTTGAGGTCGCGCACTTCGGAGTCGAGCTTGGCGTTGCGGGCGATCAGTTCCGCGTTTTTCTTGTGGGCCGCTTCCACCTGCCCCTCGTAATCGGCCACGCGCAGCCAGCCCCCCTTCCCCAGCCATAGTGGGTACTGTATCAGCAGCAGCAAGGCCGCCAGTGCGAGGGTGATCAGACGCATGGTGTGAAAAAGCGGCCGGATCGCTCCGGCCGCATGGTACGGTTACTTCAGATTATAGAACGCATCGCGGCCAGGGTAGGAAGCGATATCGCCCAGGTCTTCCTCGATCCGCAGCAGCTGGTTGTACTTGGCCATGCGGTCCGAACGGGACATGGAGCCGGTCTTGATCTGCAGCGCGTTCATGCCCACGGCGATGTCGGCGATGGTCGAATCTTCCGTCTCGCCCGAACGGTGCGAGATCACGGCCGTGTAACCGGCGCGCTTGGCCATTTCGATGGCGGCGAAGGTCTCGGTCAGGGTGCCGATCTGGTTGATCTTGATCAGGATCGAGTTGGCGATGCCCTTCTGGATGCCTTCCTTCAGGATCTTGGTGTTAGTGACGTACAGGTCGTCGCCCACCAGCTGGACTTTCTTGCCCAGTTCCTTGGTCAGGATAGCCCAGCCGTCCCAGTCGCCTTCGGCCATCGCGTCTTCGATCGAGATGATGGGGTACTTGTCGCACCAGGTGGCCAGCAGGTTGGTGAACTCGGTGGCCGTCAGGCTCAGGCCTTCGCCTTCCAGCTGGTACTTGCCATCCTTGTAGAACTCCGAAGCGGCGCAGTCCAGGCCCAGCGCGATCTGGGTGCCTGGCTCGTAGCCGGCTTCTTCGATGGCCTGGATGATCAGCTTGATCGCTTCTTCGTGGTTGGCCACGGACGGTGCGAAGCCGCCTTCATCGCCCACGGCGGTGGTCAGGCCCTTCTTGTGCAGGATCTTCTTGAGCGTGTGGAACACTTCGGCGCCGTAGCGGATCGCTTCCTTGAACGACGGTGCGCCCACGGGAATGATCATGAATTCCTGGATGTCCAGGTTGTTGTCGGCGTGCGCGCCGCCGTTGATGACGTTCATCATCGGCACGGGCAGCTGCATGGCGCCCGAACCGCCGAAGTAACGGTACAGCGGCAGGCCCGCTTCTTCCGCGGCGGCCTTGGCGACAGCCATCGACACGGCCAGCATGGCGTTGGCGCCCAGGCGGCCCTTGTTTTCCGTGCCGTCCAGGTCGATCAGGGTACGGTCCAGGAAGGCTTGCTCATTGGCGTCCAGGCCCATGATGGCTTCCGAGATTTCCGTGTTGATGTTCTCGCATGCCTGCAGCACGCCCTTGCCGAAGTAGCGCTTGGGGTCGCCGTCGCGCAGTTCGATCGCTTCGCGCGAACCGGTCGAGGCGCCCGACGGGACGGCGGCGCGGCCCATCACACCCGATTCCAGCAGAACGTCGCATTCCACGGTCGGATTGCCGCGCGAGTCAATGATTTCACGGCCGATAATATCAACAATAGCACTCATGTCATTCTCCAAAGGTTAGGCGTAACGGTTCGCGCACTGCGTCTGCTGCGCAATTTGCGGTTTAGTGTGGTGCTGCATGCTTGGGGCCGCTTATAAAAATGATGCATTTGTGCGCCAGGCTAGGCGCAAACCGGAGCGATAGCGGGCTATCGCGAGGATTTGCAACGACGCATGGCACGCAAAGGCGCATTTTTATGCGGCAACAAGCATGCAACACCACACTTGTGTAACGGGACGTTGTCCGGTGCGCGCGGTATGTCGGGCGCCGGACAAGGACCGGCTTGCTGCAATTAGTTGAAGCTGGATTCCAGGAAGCCGGCTTTCTTGGTGATGCGGTCGAGCTCGATCAAGGTCGACAGCAGTTCCTTCATGCGGCCCAGCGGCACGGCGTTGGGACCGTCCGACAGGGCGGTAGCCGGCGTCGGGTGGGTTTCCATGAACAGGCCTGCCACGCCCACGGCCACGGCCGCGCGCGCCAGCACCGGCACGAATTCGCGCTGGCCGCCCGACGAGGTGCCCTGGCCACCGGGCAGCTGCACCGAGTGGGTGGCATCGAACACGACCGGGCAGTTGGTTTCGCGCATGATGGCCAGCGAACGCATATCCGACACCAGGTTGTTGTAGCCGAAGGACACGCCGCGCTCGCACGCCATGAACACATCGTCCGGCAGGCCGGCGGCCTGGGCCGCGGCACGCGCCTTGTCGATCACGTTCTTCATGTCGGTCGGCGCCAGGAACTGGCCCTTCTTGATGTTGACCGGCTTGCCCGACTGGGCGCAGGCCGTGATGAAGTCCGTCTGGCGGCACAGGAAGGCCGGCGTCTGCAGCACGTCCACCACCGACGACACGGCCGCGATCTCTTCGATCGAGTGCACGTCCGTCAGCACCGGCACGCCCAGCTCGCGTTTGACGTCGCCCAGGATTTCCAGGCCCTTGTCCATGCCGGGACCGCGGTAGGAAGTGCCCGAGGAACGGTTGGCCTTGTCGAACGAGGACTTGTAGATGAAGGGAATGCCCAGCTCGGCCGTCATTTCCTTGAGCGCGCCGGCCGTGTCGAACGCCATCTGGCGCGATTCGATCACGCAGGTGCCGGCGATCAGGAAGAACGGCTGGTCGAGGCCGACGTCAAATCCGCACAGTTTCATGCTGCATCTCCTTGCAGGTCGCCTTCTTTCACAGCGTGCAGGCGGGGCTTGCCGCTGGCAGCCTGGTGCGCGAGGGCGGCCTTGATGTAGGACGTGAACAGCGGATGGCCGTCACGCGGGGTGGACTTGAACTCGGGGTGGTACTGCACGCCCATATACCATGGGTGGGCGTTCTCGCCCGTACGGGGCAGTTCCATGATTTCGCACAAGTCTTCGGTCGGGGTGCGGGCCGCCACGATCAGGCCAGCAGCTTCCACGCGCGGCAGGTAGTGGTTGTTCGCTTCGTAACGGTGACGGTGACGCTCGGTCACCACGCCGCCGTAGATCTCGGACGCCAGCGTGCCCGGCTTGACGGCGCAGGTTTGCGCGCCCAGGCGCATGGTGCCGCCCATGTCGGAATTTTCGTCGCGCTTTTCGACCTTGCCGTCCTGGCCTTGCCATTCGTCGATCAGGGCCACCACGGGCTGGTCGGTGTCCAGGTCGAACTCGGTCGAGTTGGCGTTGGCCAGGCCGGCCTTGTGGCGCGCGTATTCGATCAGCGCCACCTGCATGCCCAGGCAGATGCCCAGGTAAGGGATCTTGTGTTCACGGGCGAACTGGGCCGCCATGATCTTGCCTTCCACGCCGCGCTTGCCGAAGCCGCCCGGCACCAGGATGGCGTCGTACTTGGCCAGCTCGGCGCAGCCGCGCGTTTCGATCTCTTCCGAGTCGATGTATTCGATGTTGACGCGTGCCTCGTTGTGGATGCCGGCGTGGCGCAGCGCTTCCGTCAGCGACTTGTACGACTCGGTCAGTTCCACATACTTGCCCACCATGCCGATGGACACTTCCGACTTCGGATGCTCCAGCGTGTAGATCAGCTTGCTCCACATGGACAGGTCGGCCGGGGCCGGATCCAGGTCCAGCGCTTCGCAGATGATGGCGTCCAGGCCCTGGTCGTGCAGCATCTGCGGCACTTTGTAGATGGTGTCCACGTCCCACACGGAGATCACGGCCTGCTCTTCGATGTTGGAGAACAGCGAGATCTTGGCCCGTTCATCGTCCGGGATGGGGCGGTCGGCACGGCACAGCAGCGCGTTGGGCGAGATGCCGATTTCGCGCAGTTTCTGCACCGAGTGCTGGGTGGGCTTGGTTTTCAGTTCACCGGCCGAGGCGATGTAAGGCACCAGGGTCAGGTGCACGAAGGCCGTGTTCTTGCGGCCGGCGCGCAGGCTCAACTGACGGGCCGCTTCCAGGAACGGCAGCGACTCGATGTCGCCCACCGTGCCGCCGATTTCGCACAGGGCCACGTCGTAGCCTTCCGCGCCGCGGCGGATGTAGTCCTGGATTTCGTTGGTGATGTGGGGAATCACTTGCACCGTCTTGCCCAGGTACTCGCCCCGGCGTTCCTTGCGGATCACCGATTCGTAGATCTGGCCGGTGGTGAAGTTGTTCACCTTTTTCATGCGGGTGGAGATGAAACGCTCGTAGTGGCCGAGGTCGAGGTCGGTTTCCGCCCCGTCGTCGGTGACGAACACTTCACCGTGTTGCATAGGGCTCATCGTGCCAGGATCGACGTTGATGTACGGGTCGAGCTTGAGCATGGTGACTTTGAGGCCGCGCGATTCGAGGATCGCGGCGAGAGAGGCGGCGGCAATCCCTTTACCCAGGGAAGACACGACGCCGCCAGTGACGAAGACAAATTTGGTCATTGCAGATGGTGCCGAATGGCACGTGCGGGAAATTGAAATTATAGCCTAAACTGAGTCATTCTTCATCATTCCCACCCGAAAATTCCCGTTCCAGGCGTAGACTCGGAGCAAAAACGGGGCGGGAAATAGCCAGATATTTAATTTCTTTTAGACATCATTGCCTTTCCGGCAGCAGTGTGAAGCACCGAACCGACCGGCATGCCGGACGGGACCAAACTAGCAACTCACTCCAGGGAGGTCACCATGCACTACGAAGACCGCGATGCCGACGGCGCCTACGTGGACACGGGCCACCACGGCCCCGGCCCCGACCTGATGGGCGCCGGCACCCTGATCGGCGACCCGGTGCGCAACCTCAAGGGCGAACACCTGGGCCAGATCCGGGAAATCATGCTCGACACCCGCAACGGTACCATCGCCTACGCCGTCATGGCGCACGGCGGCGTGTTCCGCCTGGGCGCCAAGCTGTTTGCCGTACCGTGGCAGGCGCTGACGCTGGATCCGGCCAGCAAGGGCTTCACGCTCAATATCGACAGGCAGCGGCTCGACCAGGCGCCCGGCTTCGACCCCGAGCACTGGCCCAACATGGCCGATCCGGCCTGGGCCGCGCAAATCCACCGCTATTACGCGAGCCCGCCAGACCAGGGCGCCGGCCTCAGCTGACCACGGCTGCCGCCATTGTGGCCGGCGCCGTGGCCGGCCGGCTATGGCTGTGCATATACCTGCTATGCGCAGGGCGGCAAGTGCATGGGCACCCAGGCGATGCCGCCCTCCTCCACCCGCGGCCCCGTGGGCAGGAAGCCCCAGCGCTGGTACATGGGCAAGGCATAGTCGGACGAATTGACGGTGAAGCCCACCGTATTGCCCGCCACCAGGGCCGCCGTGCGGGCGGCCAGCCACAGCTGGCGTCCCAGGCCGCAACCGTGGAATTCGCGCGCCACGAACAGGTGGAACAGATGGCTGCGGTCGCGCACGGCCACGGCGCCGGCCAGCGCGGAGCCGATAAAGCCCATGAGATAGTGGTAGCGGGGCTGGCTCAGATAGCCGGCAATGGCCGGCTCGGCCATGCTCTCCATGAAACGTTCGGCGCCAGCGCCATCGGCGTCCAGCGTCATGTAAGGCATCAGGTCGGCGATCAGGGCACTGATGGCCGCCGCATCTTCCGGCATGGCCGGACGCAATGTTAAAGTTTTCATAATGCTATTTTGCCATCACCGGCATGCTGTTTGGAAGGTGTTAGCGGGATTTCAGCAAAAATCCCGGCTTATCGTGGGCAAGCGCCCCAACAAATGTGACATATCGACCAGCCGCTTGGCCACCAGGTGGCAGACCGTCCCCTCCCGCTGCCACACGCCATACACGCCCAACAGGGCCGCGCTGAGCACTTCGCGCCGCTGCTGCTCGACCAGGGCCGGCCACACGATCACGTTCACATTGCCCGTCTCGTCCTCGAGGGTGATGAACAGCACGCCCTTGGCCGTGCCGGGCCGCTGGCGCACGGTGACGATGCCGCAGCCGCGCGCCAGCTGGCCGTTGCGGTAGCCCTGCAAGGTGGACGCGGGCAGGAAACGCTGCTCCAGCAGTTGCGGGCGCAGCAGGGCCAGCGGGTGGCGCCCCAGCGTCAGCCCCTGGGCCCGGTAGTCGCCCAGGATGGTGTCGCCTTCCGACGGCGCGGCCAGCACCGGCACTTCCTCGTCGGGCGTGGTGGGGCGCAGCAAGTCCTTGTCCGGCACGGCGCCCACGGCTTGCCACAAGGCCTGGCGGCGGTGGCCGGCCAGCTGCTGCAGGGCGTTGCCGCCGGCCAGCACCTGCAAGTCGTGCCGGTCCAGCCCGGCGCGCCGGGCCAGGTCGGCCACGGAGGCGAACGGCCGCACGGCGCGCGCGTCCTCGATGCGCTGGGCCGGCTCGGCCCGCATGCCGCGCAGCAGCGACAGGCCCAGCCGCACGGCCGGCTGACCCCGCGTGCCGGCCGGTTCTTCCAGCGTCGACTCCCAGCCGCTCACGGCCACGTCCACCGGCCGCACCACCACGCCGTGCCGCTTGGCATCCTGCACCAGCTGCGACGGGCCGTAAAAACCCATGGGCTGGCTGTTGAGCAGGGCGCACAGGAAGGCGGCCGGCTCATGGCACTTGAGCCAGGAACTGGCGTAGGTCAGCAGCGCGAAACTGGCCGCGTGCGATTCGGGAAAACCGTATTCGCCAAAGCCCTGGATCTGGCTGCAGATGGCTTCGGCAAAATCGAGTTCGTAGCCGCGCGCCGTCATGCCCTCGATGATGCGGTCGTGGTATTTGTCCATGCCGCCCTTGCGCTTCCAGGCCGCCATGGCGCGCCGCAGCTGGTCGGCGTCGCCCGGCGAAAAACCGGCCGCCAGGATGGCCACCTGCATCACCTGTTCCTGGAAGATGGGCACGCCCAGCGTGCGGCCCAGGGCCGTTTCCAGCCCGGGCGGGAATTGCACCAGCTCCGGATGCATGCGCCGCTGCAGATACGGGTGCACCATGCCGCCCTGGATGGGGCCGGGCCGCACCAGCGCCACCTCGATCACCAGGTCGTAGAACTGGCGCGGGCGCAGGCGCGGCAGCATGCTCATCTGCGCGCGCGACTCGATCTGGAACACGCCGATGGTGTCGGCCTCGCACATCATGTCGTAGGTGGCCGGGTCTTCGGCCGGCACGTCCTGCATGCTGAACACGGACTGGCGCTGCTGGCCCACCAGGTCGAACGCGCGGCGCAGGGCCGACAGCATGCCCAGCGCCAGCACGTCCACCTTGAGCAGGCCCAGCTCTTCCAGGTCGTCCTTGTCCCACTGGATCACGCTGCGCCCTTCCATGGTCGCGTTCTCCACCGGCACCAGGCGCGACAGCTTGCCCTGGGCGATCACGAAGCCGCCCGGATGCTGCGACAGGTGGCGGGGAAAACCCAGCAGGCTCTGGGCCAGCGTGGCCCACTGGCGGGCCAGCCGCGAGGTGGGGTCCAGGCCGCATTCGGCCAGCCGGTTCAGCAGGTCGCGCTTGCCGTCGAACCAGTGGTGCGACTTGGCCACCTTTTCCACGATGGCCAGGTCCACGCCCAGCGCCTTGCCGCTGTCGCGCAGGGCGCTCTTGGGCCGGTAGCTGATCACCACGGCCGCCAGCGCGGCCCGCGTGCGGCCGTATTTCTGGTAGATGTACTGGATCACTTCCTCGCGCCGCTGGTGTTCGAAGTCGACGTCGATGTCGGGCGGCTCGGCCCGCTCGCGGGAAATGAAGCGCTCCACCAGCAGGTTGCCCCGCGCCGGGTCCACTTCCGTGATGTGCAGGCAGTAGCACACGGCCGAGTTGGCCGCCGAGCCCCGGCCCTGGCACAGGATGCCGATCGAGCGGGCGTAGCGCACGATGTCGTAGACGGTGAGGAAGTACGGCTCGTAGCGCAGCGCTTCGATCAGTTCCAGCTCGTGCTCGATCTGCTGCTGCACCTTGGCCGGAATGCCGTCCGCAAAACGCTGGTGGGCGCCGATATAGGTTTCCTGGCGCAGGTAGCTGGTGGGCGTGTGGCCGGGCGGCACCAGCTCGTCCGGATATTCGTAGCGCAGCTCGTCGAGCGAAAAGCGGCACAGGCCGGCGATGCGCACCGTCTCGGCCAGCGCCGCTGCCGGATACAGGTTGGCCAGCCGCAGGCGCGGACGCAGGTGCTGCTCGGCGTTCTGGGCCAGCGCATAACCGCACTCGCCCACCGGCTTGCCGATGCGCACCGCGCACAGGGTGTCGTGCAGCGGCTTGCGCGAGCGCACGTGCATGCACACGTGGCCCACGGCCACCACGGGCAGGCCATGCTGCACGGCCACTTCGGCCAGGCTGATGCGGTGCGCCTCGTCGAAGGCCCGCTGCAGCAGGTTCAGCCCCACCCAGGCCCGGCCGGGAAAGGTGACCGCCAGCCACGCCGCCTGGGTGTGCAGCCGGTCCACGTCGCCGGGCTGGTGGGCCGGGTAATGGGGCAGCAGGATCAGCAGGCAATCGGGCAAGCCTTGCAGGTGGGCATACTCGGACGGGGGCGCGGCCAGGTCGTCCGGCGTCAGCAGATAGGTGCCCTTGGCGGCCCGCGTGCGCCCTATCGTGATCAGTTCGGCCAGGTTGCCGTAGCCGTTGCGGTTCTGCGCCAGCGCCACCAGCGACAGCGCCACCTGGCCGTCCGCCCGCCGCAGCTGGAACGAGGCGCCGACCAGCAGCGGCAGGCCGGCACGCTTCGCTTCCGCATGGGCCCGCACCACGCCGGCCAGCGAGCACTCGTCCGTCAGGGCCAGCGCCGCATAGTCGAGCTGGGCTGCGCGCGCGACCAGTTCCTCCGCATGGGAAGCCCCCTGCAGGAACGAGAAGTTCGACAGGCAGTACAGCTCGGCATAGGCCGGCAGGCCGGCAGGCGGCGGCGATGGCGGCGGCGGTGGAGGAAGGGTGGCGGACATGACATTGATACTGTGTTTATATACAGTATTTTACCGCCATTTGGCACATGCGGTATAGTCCATGTTCACCCATGACACGATACAGAAATGACAAAAATCATCCAGGAAGTGACATGCTTTGGCGCCACGCCCGACAGCGGCAACGCCGCCCTCGTGATCCAGGGCGACCGCTCGACCGTGGAGCAGCGCCAGCAGTTCGCGCGCGCCAGCCAGCGCAGCGCCTGCGTGTACATCGACCCCGTCGCCGGCGGCGACAAGGAGGCGGACTGGGTGTTCGATTTCGTCTACCCGCACGCCCGCAGCCCCTTGTGCCTGCATGCGACGCTGGCGGCGGGCCGCATACTGCTGAGCGAACGGCTGCCCGCCTTGCGCGTGCGCACGGCGCTCAAGGGCCAGCTGCTGGACCTGGCGCTGGACGGCGGCGAAGTCGCCATCCTGCTGGCGCCCCAGGTGCCGCCGGCCGTGCCGGTGGCGCCGGACTTGCCGGCCGCCTTGCTGGCCGCGCCCGGCCTGGTGCTGGCCTCGCCCCCCGTCATCGCCTCCGTCGGCAGTCCCAAGCTGCTGCTGGAAGTGGCCGACAGCGCCACCCTGCACGGCCTGCGCCCCGACCTGGCCCGCATCACGGACTGGGGCCGCACCCACGGCGTGAGCGGCTGCTATGTATATAGCCGGCGCGCCGACGGCACCTATGAAGGCCGCAACTTCAACCACGTGGACCCGGCCCTGGAAGACACGGCCACCGGCGTGGCGGCCGGCGCCCTCACCGTCCATCTGGGCCGGGCCGTCACGCTGTATCAGGGTGCGCCGCTGGGCCAGCCCTGCCTGATCCGCACCGCCCTGCGCGACGGCCGCATCGCCATCAGCGGCGCGGCTCGCCTGCTGCCCTCGCCCGGGCAATCTTGCTGATTTCTACACGATAGACGCGGCGCGCACGATTGCGCGCCGCGTTTGTATGCAAAACGGCACAGTTATCTGCTTTTTTATTGCCATAGCGATAAGAATTTGCATATACCAATGAATAAGTTGTCTAGAATCAGGCTTTTCATTGGGAGACGCCAACGTGTTCGCTACTTCAACCTTACGTAAAGCCGTCTTGCTGAGCCTGTACGGCAGTGCTGCCCTGGCCATGATGACGCCGGAAGCCTACGCCCAAACCACCGACGCCGGCATGCAGACCGTGAGCGTGGTCGGTTCGCGCCGCGCCACCAGCTCCGCCACCGACACCGTGGTTCCGGTCGACGTGATCCCGATGAACAAGGTGGCGGAATCGGGCGGCCAGTTCGACCTGGCCCAGACGCTGACCAACATCTCGCCCTCCTTCAACTCGACCCGCCAGACCGGCGCCGACGGCGCCGACCTGGTGGACTCGGCCGCCCTGCGCGGCCTCGGTTCGGACCAGACCCTGGTGCTGGTGAACGGCAAGCGCCGCCACACGACGGCCCTGGTCAACCTGTTCGGCGCGCGCAACCGCGGCAACACGGGCACCGACATGAACGCCATCCCCATGCTGGCCATCAAGGACGTGCAAGTGCTGCGCGACGGCGCCGCGGCCCAGTACGGCTCGGACGCCATCGCCGGCGTGATGGACATCGGCCTGAAAAAGAGCCTGGGCTGCGAAGCGGTAGCCGGCTACAGCCAGTACTCGGTAGGCGACGGCAAGAACTACCTGGCCTCAGCCTACTGCGGCGTGGCCATCGGCGACAAGGGCGTGATCGGCATCACGGGCGAATACCTGGACCGCGGCCGCTCCAATCGCGCCGAACCGGGCAACCCGCGCATCATCGGCGACACCAAGGCCCAGAACCAGACCCTGTACGTGAACGGCGAACTGCCTACCAGCGCCACCGGCAAGTTCTACTTCACGGCCGGCGCCCAGAGCCGCGACGCCTCCAGCGCCGCCTGGGCCCGCGGCGGCATCGGTTCGGACGACATCCCGTCGCGCAACTCGGCGGCCATGTACCCGGACGGCTTCGTGCCCTTCATCAACGCCAAGATCGACGACCAGTACGCCACCATCGGCCATCGCGGCCAGATCGGTGAATGGAATGCGGACTTCTCGCAGACCTACGGCTACAACAAGATGATCTACGATATCAGCCACACGCTGAACGCTTCCATCGCCAACCAGGACCTGCTGGCCGGCGGCAAGGGCATCAGCCCCGACCGCTTCGACGCGGGCGGCTTCTCGTTCCAGCAGCTGACCACCAACGTCGACTTCACCCGCTTCTATGACACCGTGCTGAGCGGCATGAACGTGGCCTTCGGCGGCGAATACCGCAGCGAGACCTACAAGATCTTCGCCGGCGAACCGGGTTCCTACATCGACGCCGACGGCGTGGGCGTGGGCGGTAATGCCGGCAGCCAGGGCTTCCCCGGCTTCCAGCCCGGCGACCGCACCAACGCCAAGCGCCACAGCACGGCCGCCTACCTGGACGTGGAACTGGACCTGAACTCCATCGTCAAGACCCAGGCCGCGGTGCGCTACGAGAACTACAGCGACTTCGGCTCCACCGTCACCGGCAAGCTGGCCGGCAGCGTGCGCGCGGCCGACAACGTGCTGCTGCGCGGCTCGGCCTCGACCGGCTTCCGCGCGCCGTCGCTGCAGCAGGTGTACTTCTCGTCCACCTTCACCGACTTCGTGGCCGGCGTGCCGACCGACGTGGTGCTGGCCCCGAACGGCGGCCCGGTGGCCAACCTGGCCGGCATTCCCAAGCTGAAGGAAGAGAAGTCGACCAGCTTCACGCTGGGCACCACCTGGACCCCGCGTAACAACGTCTCCGTCACGGCCGACCTGTACCAGATCAAGATCAAGGATCGCATCGTGCTGTCGGGCCGCTTCGACGCCGACAACTACCCCGAGCTGGCGGCCAAGCTGTCTACCCTGGGCGTGGGCCAGGCCCAGTTCTTCGTCAACTCGGTCGACACCAAGACCAGCGGCCTGGACCTGACGGCTTCGCACAAGACCAACTTCGGCCCCAACAAGATGACCACCTACCTGGCGGCCAACTTCAGCAAGACCGAAGTGACGGGCATCCACGCCCCCGCTTCGCTCAAGGGCTATGAAGACGTGCTGCTGTCCGAGCGCGAGCGCCTGTTCATCGAACAGGGCGGCCCCCGCTCCAAGTTCACGCTGGGCTTCGACTACGTGACGGGCGCGCTGGAGACGGACCTGAAGGTGATCCACTTCGGCCCGCAGACGCTGGGTACCTTCGACGGCACGGCGGCCGGCGTGCCGAACGCGCACTACGAAGCGAAGACCTCGGCTGACCTGAGCTTCACCTACGCCATCAACAAGAACACCAAGTTCACGTTCGGCGGCACCAACATCTTCAACGTCAAACCGACCGCGCAAGACCCGAACGAAACCGACAACGGCTTCAAGTACGACAGCGTGCAGTTCGGCCTGAACGGCGCTTCTTACTTCGGCCGCCTGTGGGTCAAGTTCTAATGCCGGTCAAGTTCTAATGCTGGTCAAGTTCTGACGGCATGCACGGCAGCCGCCCCCGGGCGGCCCGCCGGCACCAACGGCCACCAAAGGCCAGCAACGGCACCCCGCACAGCAATGTGCCGGGTGCCGTTTTTGCTTGTGGTGATGGTAACATTTGCTTACATCTTCCTAACTCAAGGCAACGCCGGGCCGTCATACACTCGGCGCATGCCAGGGCCGTATCGCGCCCCGGCCCTCTGTAATCGCTGTAATCCCTGTAATCCCTGGAGTCGCCATGCGCCGTGCCCTGCTACCGTTGTTGCTGTCCCTGCTGCCGCTGCTGGCGTGCAGCTATGCCTATGCCGCCCTGGGCGGCGCCCCCTCCCATTTCGGCGCCACGCCGGCCCGGCTGGCCGCGCGCAGCCTGGCCGCCGCCGGCGCCCCGGCCGCCTGGACGGTGAGCACCAGCACGCTCGACAGCGGCACCGTGGTGCGCGAATATGTCAACCCGGCCGGCGCCGTGTTCGCCGTCAGCTGGAACGGCCCCTTCCTGCCCGACCTGCGCACCCTGCTGGGCCAGCACTTCGGCACCATGACAGGCGCCGCCGCCCAGCGCCCCAAGGCCGGCCACTCGCAGCTGGCCGTGGAGCGGCCCGACGTGGTCATCATTTCGAACGGCCACATGCGCGCCTTCAGCGGCCGCGCCTGGATACCGGGCGAACTGCCGCCCGGCTTCAGCCCCGACAACATCGAATAAGGACACGCGATGACGATGCCGACACCATCGAATCAGCCCAAGCGGACAGCCCTGCTGCCTTCCTGGCGTGCGCGCGCCGCCGCCCTGCTGGCCGCGGCCGGCTGCGCCCTGGCGCTGGCCGCCTGCGGCGGCGGGGGCGGCGGCAGCACGGCTGCCAACCAGGTGACGCCCACGCCCGCGCCCACCCCGGCCACGCCGGCCGTGGTCAGCATCAGCGCCTCGCCCACCACCGTCGCCCTGGGCCAGGTAGTGAGCGTGACGTGGAGCGCCACCAACACCACCAGCAACAGCTGCACCGCCTCCGGCGCATGGAGCGGCAACCTGCCCACCAGCGGCACGGACGCCGTCGTGCCGTCGGTGGTGGGCACGGCCAGCTACACCATCACCTGCAGCGGCGTCTCCAACACGACCACGGTGACGGTCAACCCGGCCCCGCTGCAACCGTCGGTCAGCCTGGCGCTGACGCCGGCCAGCGTGGCCAGCGGCCAGAGCGCCCAGCTGAACTGGTCGTCAGCCAACACCACGGCTTGCACGGCCGGCGGCGCCTGGAGCGGCAGCAAGGCCACCAGCGGCACCGTGGCCGTGGCGCCCACCGCGCCGGGCAGCTACCAGTACACGCTGAGCTGCAGCGGCGACGGCGGCAGCGCCACCGGCAGCGCCACCCTCACCGTGGCCAGCGCTGCCGGCGGCAACAACAGCACCACGCTGTTGATCGATAACGGCCCGGCCGGCGCCGGCGGCGCCATCAACGTACCGTATGTGAACGTGACCGTGTGCCGTCCCGGCACCAGCGTGTGCCAGACCATCGACCATGTGCTGGTCGATACCGGCTCCTACGGATTGCGCCTGCTGGCGCCGCTCGATCCGGTGCTGGCCCTGCCCCAGGTGACGACGGCGTCCGGCGCCAGCGCCGGCGAATGCAGCAAGTTCGTCAGCGGCTATGCCTGGGGCGCCGTACGCCAGGCCGACGTCAAGCTGGGCGACGAGACGGCGTCCGCCATTTCGATCCAGGTCATCGGCGACAGCGCGACCAGCTTTGCCGCCGTGCCCGCAGACTGCAGCAGCAGCGGCAACAACCTCGGTTCGCTGTCGGCGCTGGGCGCCAAGGGCATCCTGGGCGTGGGCCTGTTCAAGCAGGATTGCGGCACGGCCTGCACCCGCTCCACGTCCGGCGGCATGTACTACGCCTGCACGGCGGGCGGCTGCGCGGCCAGCACCATGCCGCTGTCGCGCCAGGTCAGCAACCCGGTCGCCGCGTTCGCCGCCAACAACAACGGCGTGCTGCTGGTGCTGCCGGCCGTGGGCGCGGGCGGCGCCACCTCGCTCAGCGGCACGCTGGTGTTCGGGGTGGGCACCCAGGCCAACAACGCCCTCAACGGCGAGAGCATCTACCGCGCCAACAGCAACACGGGCGACTTCAGCACCACCTACAAAGGCCAGACCTACAGCGCCAGCTTTATCGACAGCGGCTCGAACGCCTACTTCTTTGCCGATACCGGCATCCCCAGCTGCAATTCAAGCACCGGCTTCTACTGCCCGCTGGGGGTATTGAGCCTGACGGCCACCAACGCCTCCTACGACGGCAGCGGGGCCGGCGCCGTCAGCTTCATGGTGGTCAATTTTGACGACCTGGGGGCCAGCATCACGGCCGCCGCCATCGGCGGCACGGTCGACAGCCGCAGCAGCGTCACCATCAGTAACGCCTTCGACTGGGGCCTGCCGTTCTTCTACGGCCGCCGCGTGTTCGTCGTGTTCGAAGGCAGCAGCGGCACGGCCGGCAACGGACCTTACTGGGCCTACTGACCACAACCCGCCGCAAGTAAAACGGGGCCCGGCACTGTGCAGTGCCGGGCCCCGTTGCTTATTGCGGCGCGGGCGACGCGGAGCGCCAGCCATCCGCAGCCCACGCCCACGCCCACGCCCACGCCTGCGCCTTGCTGCCGCTCGCCGTCAGCGGCTGGCGCCGTCCTGCGCGTCAGGCGCGCGCTTGACGCGCGGCGCCTGCGCCTGCGCCACCGCGCCCGCGCGCGCGGCCCGGCCGCCAGCCCGCACCACCTCGTCCTCGCTGAGCACCAGCGCGCGCTGCTGGTGCTGCAACACGCCCATGCGGCCCTGGTCGAGCAGGAACAGGTCGCGCAGCTCGAACGGGCCGCTGGCGCCGGCGATCAGCTCCGGCGCAAAGGTCAGCGCGATGTTGCCGCTGCCCGCTTCCAGCCACTGGGCCGCGTCGGCCACACCGAGCGGCGCCAGCGCGCCGTTGACGGTGCCGTACAGCAGGCCGCGCACTTCATAGCGTCCGGCCGCTGCCGCCTGCACGCCCACGTTCAGGCGCACCCCGCCCGTGCCCTCGGCCAGCGTCACGCTGCGGTCCAGCCGCGCCACCGGCATCGCCACCGGGAAGGCCAGCCGCAATGAACGCTGCACGGTCTGGCCCTTGACGGTGGCCAGCGCTTCGGCCCGCACTTCCCACAGGCCGGGTGCGGGCGCCTCGTTGGCGTCCAGCGCCAGGCTGGCGCGCAGACGGCCGCCCGCGCCGGGCTGGAAGGTGACAGGGAACTGGCGCCCCGCCGGCGACACCACCACGCCTTCCAGTTTGGCCACGGGATGGCGGGTCGGTGCGTTGGCCTCGCCTTCGCGCAGGTCGGCCTGCACCACCAGCGACTGGCCGTGCAGGTAGTGCGGTGCTGCGGCCTGCATGGTGAAGGTGTAGGGGCTGTCCGGCTCGACCACGTTGATCAGGTAGCGCTGCTCGCCCGCCACGCCGTCCGCGCGCAGCTTGAACGTACCCTTGCCCAGCGCCGGATGCAGCCGGAACGCCGAGGTGCCGGGGGAGAACGGCAGTTCGGCCTTGTTCAGCTTATCGTCCGTCACCAGCTGCTCCATGCCGGCGCCGGCCGCGTAGCTCTTGCCGCCGCTGTCGGTCAGCGTCATCGACAGCGGGTGGATGGCCAGCGCTTCGCGCGGACTGGCCGCATCGAGCGCCTGCACCCGCACCAGCGCGCGGGCCGATGTGGTGTGCAGCGGCACGCCGGCCGCCAGCTGCGCGCCCGTCACGCTGACGTAGGACTGACGACTCTGCGCCAGGTGCGGCGCCGCGGGGGCGACGGCGTCGGTGGCGGCCCAGCTCAGCGCCACCGTGTCGTGCGAAGGCCGCGGCGCGCCGGCCAGCGACGGCGCGGCGACGGCCGGCGCCAGCACGGCGGCCGGCGACAGGTCGCCGGCCTGTTCGGGCAGCAGTTCGCGCGGCGCGGCGCCGGCCGTACCGGCACTGGCGGCGGCCACGGCGGCCAGGTGCAGCAGGATGGTTTTCAGTTTGCTCATGTGGTTCATGTTGTGGTTTCCTCGGCGTTCACAGGTCGTTGCGCAGGATGACGTCCAGCCCGAAGCACTGGCGCCGGCTCTGGTTGTGCGAGAGCGGCTCGGCGCCGTTGGTGCGGTCCTTGTCGGAGAACCAGTGGATGCCGGCGCCCTGCTGGCTGGTGCAGTTGAGGAAACCGTCCGAGCAGCTGTCGAGCCAGGCCTGGGTGATCTCCAGCCCCAGGTTCAGCGAGTAGCCGCCGCAATAGCTGTCGCTGTCGAAGACATTGGTTTCCACGTCCGTGCCCACCACGTTGTAGAAGCCCTTGGGCAGCGCGGGCCGGCCCGGCGTGCCGTACAGCCAGGCCGCGTTGTAGTTGGCCATCCAGCTGGTCTGCTGCTGGCGCACGGCGTCGGTCTGGTAGCCCAGCAGCCAGCCCACGGCGTTTTCGAAGATATTGCCGCTGATGGCCGCATCGGCCAGCGGCGTGCCCAGCGACGACGGCGCCAGCGCGTTGGCCCAGCGGATGGCGCCGATGATGGCGGGATAGCGGCTGTCCTGGGTGGGGTTGGACATCAGCCAGCGCAGCACGTTGCCGCCATTGGAGTGCGTCTCCACCACCAGGTCGGTGATGTTGTTGTTGACGATGAAGGGGTACAGCTGGTCGGCCAGGCAGCCGACTGCAGCCGCCGTCCACATGTACTGGTCGAAATCGCAGTTGATGACGACGTACAGGTTGGGGTTGGGCAGCCCCTGGCGCACCGAGTTGATCATGTCCCAGGTCCAGTAGTTGGTGGCGGCGTCCGTCTGGTGGCCGGTGCCGTGCACAAACGCGACGCCCGTATTGCCGGCCGCCGCGGGTAGCGCCGCCGACAGCGCCAGGGCGCTGCCCAGTGCTGCCCATCGCTTCGATAATTTCATGCCTTGTCTCCATGTAGTTGCTTGTTTTAGGAAAGGCGCGCTGCCATGCGCGCCGGCGGATTGGCCCCGGAACGCAGCAACCAGACTAGTGAAGGGGCGGCATGGCGGTATTGATCGAATGTGACAGGGACATTGTTAAATCGCGCCAAGCAGCAGGCCCCGCGAGCCACGGCCCGCCGTGCCCCATTGTGTCCTGCGCCATGCCGATGTCGTTGTCATCACCTTGTCATTCAGGCTAGTTACAGTCGCCACCTTTCTTTCCACACGAGGTATTGATGAAAACGAATCTGGTCCTGTTGGCTGCCCTGACCGCAGCCGGCCTGGTGGCATGCGGCGGCTCCTCGGGGCCGGACAACAGCGCCACCTCCCCTGTCGCGCCCACCGTGCCGGCCATCCCGGACGGCACCACCGTTACGCTGGCGCTGCTGGAGACGACCGACCTGCATGCCAACGTGATGAGCTACAACTACTACGCGCTGGCCGACGACACCAGCCTGGGCATGGAGCGCACCTCCACCCTGGTGCAGGCCGCGCGGGCGGAAAACCCCAACAACGTGCTGCTCGACGACGGCGACGTGATCCAGGGCACGCTGCTGGCCGACCTGCAGGCCGTGGCCAAGCCGGTCGCCTGCGCCGACACGCTGGCCATCCACAAGGCCATGAACGCGCTCAAGTACGACGGCGGCGGCATGGGCAACCACGAGTTCAACTACGGCCTGCCGTTCCTGAGCCAGATCACCAACACCGACTTCGGCATCCCCGGCGTGAGCAAGCCGGCCGGCAGCTGCGGCGCCCCCAGCTTCCCGCTGGTGCTGACCAACGTCACCGGCGTGACCAGCCAGAAGCCCATCCTGCCGCCGTACGCCCTGCTGCCGCGCGACTTCGCGGCCGTGGCGCCGGACGGCAGCAAGCTGACCGTCAAACTGAACATCGGCATCATGAGCTTCGTGCCGCCGCAGATCCTGGAATGGGACCAGAAGAACCTGGCCGGCAAGGTCGCCGTCACCGGCGTGCAGGAAGCGGCCAGGCAGTACGTGCCTGAACTGCGCAGCAAGGGTGCCGACCTGGTGGTGGCCCTGTCGCACGGCGGCCTCGATACCAGCGCCTACAGCCCGAAGATGGAAAACGGCAGCTACCACCTGAGCACCACCGGCATCGACGCGCTGATGATCGGCCACTCGCACCTGGTCTTCCCCAAGGGTAAAGAAACGGGCGCGCCGGCGCTGGACGCCTCGTTCGCCGCCATTCCCGCCAGCGCCAACGTGGACGCCGTGAACGGCTTCGTCAACGGCGTGCCGACCGTGATGGCGCAGAGCTGGGGCCGGCGCCTGGGCATCATCAAGATGACGCTGGCCCGCCAGGGCGGCAAATGGGTGGTGCAGCCCACCAAGACCACGGTCGAATCGCGCGGCTTCAAGTACAGCGACGGCAGCACCGTGGTGAAGGCCGATCCTGCCATCGCGCCGCTGGTGGCCACCGAGCACGCCGCCACCATCGCCTATGCCAGACAGCCGCTGGGCGTAGCGACCGACTTCGAGATGTCGGCCTACTTCGCGCTGGCCGGCGACGTGAGCGCGATCGAGCTGGTGAACCAGGCCCAGATCGACTACGTCAAGAAGTTCATCGCCGGCAGCACCGACGCCACCATCGCCGGCTACAAGAACATTCCCGTGATCTCGTGCAGCGCGCCGTTCAAGGCCGGCCGCAACGGCGCCTCCGACTTCACCGACGTGGCGCCGGGCGCCAGCGCTGCCGCGCCGGTGGGCCTGCAGGTGCGCAATCCGGGCGACCTTTACCTGTACAGCAATAACAACCTGCAGGCCGTGAAGATCAAGGGTTCCGACCTGAAGGCGTGGCTGGAGACGGCCGCCAGGCAGTTCGGCCAGATCGACCCGGCCAAGACTACGGAACAAGACCTGGTGCCGAGCTACGGCACCATCTACAACTACGACGTGTTCTACGCCGAGAACAACGCCCTGACCTACCAGATCGATGTGACCAGGCCGGTGGGCAGCCGCATCGTCAACCTGAGCTTCCAGGGCAAGGCCGTGGCCGACGGTGACGACTTCATCGTCGCCACCAACGACTACCGCGCCGGCGGCGGCGGCAACGTGCCCGGCATCGACGGCAGCAAGACCATCATCAAGTCGCCGGACGCCAACCAGGCCGTGGTCAGCAAATACCTGATGGCGCAGGGCACGGCCAGCGGCAAGGTCACGCTGGCCGCCAACGGCAGCGCGCGCAGCTGGAGCTTCGTCAAGGTGGCCACGGCCGGCCCCGTGATCCTGCGTTCGGCGCCGGGGCATCTGGCGCTGGCGCAAAGCAGCGGCATCAAGAACATCGTGGCCGAAGGTGCCCAGGATGCGAACGGCTTTGCCAAGTATCAGGTGGACTTGAGCAAATAAGCGCTATGTGTTCAGGGTCAGGCCCGCTGGCCTGCCCCTTTTTCATCGACCCGGATGGAGTCCACCATGAAAAAGCAAACCCGCAAGCAAACCACGGGCAGGTCCAAGGGGCGGCTCCTTTCCGCGCTGGCGCTGATGTTGTCGCTGTCGGCGTGCCAGCTGAGCAAACCCGTGCCGGCGCCGGCGCAGATCGAAAGCATGTCCATGCGCGCCGCCCAGCAAGGCGACGTGGTGGCGGAGAGCCGCTTGCGCGACTGGGCGCAGCGCCATGCTCCGGTGGCCCAGCGCGAGCTTGGGCTGCTCTACCTGACACGCCCGGCCCAACGCCCGGAAGCGCAGCGCCTGTTCATGCAGGCGGCCCGCGCAGGCGACGCCGAAGCGGCGTTCCAATTGGCCCAGATGCTGCGCAACGGCGGCCCCGGCATCGCCGCTGCCCCGGACCAGGCTATCCCATGGTATCGGCAAGCGGCGCAGCAGAAGCACGCCAGGGCGGCGCTGATGCTTGGCATGTTGTTTAATAACGGGGAAGGTGTCGGCGCCGATCAGGCGCAAGGCGCCAGGTGGCTGGCCGTGTCCAGCGAGCTGGGGAACGCGCACGCCATGTTCCTGCTGTCGAATGCCTACCGCGAAGGCCGTGGCGTTGAACAGGATGAAGCGCACGCCCGCCGGTTGCTGGAAGAAGCGGCCGAACACGAATACCCGCCCGCCATTCAGGAACTGGCGATGGCGGTGCAAACGGGCGATGCGCTCAGCCCCAAGGACGCGCTACGCGCCGCCCATCTGCTCAAGGAGGCGGCCGAGCATCGGCACAACAACTGGAACCGCTTCTGACGGTCGCCGTTCGGCCCGTGCAGCTCGCCGCGGGGCGCACTGTCGCCGATGACAGGCGGAACCGTCACGCGGCCTAATGCCCGGCTTGAACATACCCCGCGAAGTTCTGCAATATCGATTGCGCGACTTGCTGCTCCTGTATGACGGAGTCTTCCGACTCAGCATTAAATACAACAGTAACGGCCGCATTTTCCTCCCCCCCGTCGAACTGCACCGAGGCCGTGCGGCCACCAAACGAGAGTTCCAGCCGATTCAAGGGCAGCACCCTTGTAAATGTTCCTTCGAAATTAGAACCGGAGCGACCGTCCTTGGTTTCCATGCGCAAATAGAATTTGCCGCCCTCGCGCAAATCGACAGTACATTCGGTCGTGTGCGCATCGTCAGTCATCGCGCTCCACTGCCTGATCGCGCCAGGTGTTGTGAAAGCGTGCCAGACCGTGGCGACAGAAGCGGTGATAATAACCTCAACGGTAATTGTGGTATCCATTTTGTGCCCTTCTTTATTGTTCATCAAACAATGAATAAGGCACTGTACCGGACTTTGGGGGCGTGAAAATACGCACTTTGTAACACACGCGCTTGCCTGGCCTTGTTCACGCTGGTGAGGATCGAAATGCGCCCGACGAGGGGCAAATAGCTAGCTCTACCTTGCAGGATTTGTCGTCTAATTCTTGGCCATATCGGGGTCTGGTTCTACCGATTTTCTGATTGATACCCGCGAACCGGCTGCGATGCCAAGAACAGTGATCCCTATACCAATCCAGTGTCGTGTTTCAATGGCCTCGCCTAACACGCCTGCCGACAACAACAGACCTGCTATGGGATAGAGCGCTGTAAACAGTGACGCCTCAGCGCCACTTACCTTCGATGCCCCTTGGTACCAAAGGTAAAAACCAAGAACAGTTGGCACCAAAGCGTAGTAGACCGCAGCACCGACAGCACGGACGGTCAGTACCGGTTCGGATGCCAGTGTCCACTGGAACAAGGCCGGCACCGCACAGAAAGCCATGGAAAGCACCGACATCGTAGCGGCGACAACCAGAGGATCGATCAGCGTTCTGATGGTCTTGTTCAGCAGCAGGAAGACAGCCTCGCATGCTATGGCAGAAAGCACCAGCGCATTGCCCGTCCATCGCTGGCCACCGTCGCCGACAGCCGCGAGATCCCGCTGATTGAGCACCCACACACCCAGCGTTGCGAGCATGATCGCCAGCATCGCCCAGCCGCTTAGTCGTTCGCGCAGAACGACAAAGGATAAAAGCGCCGCCACGGCCGGCAGCGTGCCGGCAATGACGCTGGCATCGGATGCTTGCGTCAGTGACAGTCCGACGATTAGCAGCACAGAATAGCCGACACTGCCTAGACCAGCCTGAGCACAGAGCGTCCCCCATTCGCGCCATTTCAGCCTCGGCAAGCGTTTGCCGGAGAGCCACACAGTGCCGACCAGGATGGGGCTGGCGACGACAAAACGCACGAATGCCGCAATGAAGACCGGCATCTCCGCCATCAGCTTGCTGGCGACGATCGTACTGCCGACGGTGACCATAGCGACCGCCATCATGAGGTAAGCCGTCCATTTTCGTGAATTCATGTTTCGTGACAGAGGTAGTAGATTGAGCCGCATTGTCGGGCAATCTCATCGCGTTGTCTTGAATGATCTTGCTGTCGCAGGTGTGCGCTAGGCCCTCCACTGTGCAGGCGTCACGCCCAGAACGGCACGGAACTGGCGTGTCATGTGCGGCTGGTCGGCGAAGCCTGAACGCGCCGCGGCATCCGCCAGAGCGGTGCCGGTCTCGATGAGTTGTTTGGCCCGATGCACACGACGGTTTCGCACGTAGGCGGCCGGCGGCATGCCGTGAGCCGACTCAAAGACGCGACAAAAATGGAACAGGCTTAACCCCGTTTCGGCGGCCAGGCTGGCCAGCGAGATGGTATCTTCAAGATGGGCCTCGATAAAGTCCTGTGCGATCCGTACAGCCGAAGGCACCTTGTCTTTGCGTATATCGCAGGCTGCGATCCTCTTGCCGCTCATGAATAGGCCCACCAATCCGTGAACTACTGCCTGTTCGCGCACCAGTGAGGAGCTGGTACTGGCAAAGGAGGCAAACATACATCTAACTGCCTTGACGGTCATTGTGTTGGCGACCACGGCCTCCCGCAGAAACAGGTGATTTATGGGCGTTTCTGGGAATACCCGTGTCAGCAGCGCGTGGCTCGGCATCAGGTTCCAATAGGTCATTGCATCTCCGCCGCCTGTGTGTGCTTCGCCAGGGTTCACGACACAGACCATATCGGCGCCTGCAACCCATTCAGTGCGGCCGCGACGGAACCGGTTGGCGCCTTGCTCGACCCAACCGATGGTCCAGGTGTCATGTGTGTGAGGTGCAAACGAGCGCTGCCGGAAGCTCGCGTGGATGATTTCGCTGCCACACAGTTCATCGAACCGTCGAAGCGTACTCGAGGCCGAGCGCCCTATGTCTTGAACAATTTCAATCGCCGGAAAGGACGACGGGGCTGATTGCATGCGAGACCGCTGACGCTTCGAAACGGGAAAAATCATAGGCTACCTTCGCGTAAGAGAACCCCGAAGCTGGGGTCCGGATAGCGCAAGCAAGATCGCCAATATCATTTTTCGCCTTCCATCGTTAGAAATGGGCCAACGCAAGTTGTAACGCTGCATATGACCCAATTCGGTCCAAGCCGCTCAGGATAGCATCTTGATCATATTGAAAATGCATGAAATCTCACACCACGGACGCCGGTAACATTCCTTGCGGGGGGGGGCGATGAATCGAATCGTCAACGCATGATCCCGTCAATGCGTTCCTGCACCGGCATGCGAGATAAGGTGCACCAAGCCTGCAGACGGCATGGCATCGGGCAGAAATCAAACTACGCCGTTGCCGCCAGCCTTACGCGCTGCCCAACTGCGCCAGCTCGCGCGTCATGTTCTCGATGGCGTGTTGTACTGGCCGGTGAAGTAGGCGTTGGAGTGAGCTCGCACAACGGCACGCGCCAAAGCGCGTGCGAACTATTAGCTTCGCAACAGGCGGCGCATCAACAGCGCTTTCATATCGCGCCGAACATCCGCGATGATGTGAATATAAACGCCGTCCTGCCGCACCTCGTAGACAATGCGGTTCAACCCGGAGACGACCTGTCTGTACTGACTCAACTGAAGTTTTTCAATCTCGTCCGGAATACTCCCCGCCAACGGGAAATCGCGCAAATTCCGGATGGTTTCTTTTAGCTTGGCGTAGGTATCGCGCCAAGCGCTAACCGAAAAGTCCGCGACTATATAGGCACGCAGATCCTTGATATCCTGCTCGGCCGATTCAAGAATGACGATTTTCACGCCCATTAATCGTCGGCTTGATCCAGCTCGGCAAACACATCTTCGACATCGCGGAACTTGCCCAGGGCAATTTCACGATTACCTAATGCCAGCACCTTCAACATTGCCAAGGTTTGTTCCTGCTCCTCATAGCTTTTCACGTCTATGAGCACCAACTTGGCTTCACCGTTTTGGGTAATCAACATCGGCTCACGATTTTCCGTGACCTCCTTGACGATTTCCGCGGTATGGCTCTTGAGATAGCTGATCGGTTTCACCTGGGTAGAATATTTCATCACTTCCTCTCCATCCACACCGGAACGACCTATTCTAGTCCGAATTTAGTCGGACACAGATTTATGTTCGTCCCGTCCTCGAACAACGCACGAAACAATATCATGCCCCCAGCTGCGCCAGCTCGCGCGTCATGTTTTCGATGGCGCGCTCGTTGTACTGGTCGGCGAAGTAGGCGTTGCCGAACAGTTGTTGTGCCTCGGCCTTGCGCCGCAGGTGGGCCAGCGCACCGCCGCGCTGCTCGCGGTACTTCGCCTCCGTCAGGTGGATGTATTCCTGACGGATGCCGCGCGCATAGTTCCCGTACACTTCTTCGTCCTGGCCCAGGATGGCCAGGTCCACGCTGAGCATGATGTCCTTCAGCCGATGATGGATGGCGCCTTCCTGGAAGTGGTCGGTGGCCCGTATCAGCTCGGCCGCGTCGCCCATGTCGTGACACAGGCTGCTGCCCAGCCACATCTGCACGCTCGCTTCCTCGTTCGATACGGCGCCATGAACGGCGCCATATTCGGCGTCATGGAACCAGAACGCCTGCTTGATGATGTCGACGTCGCGCGGGTCGGGCTGGGTGTTGGCTGCCCACACGCGAATCTCGCACAGGCCATGCACCAAGTGGTCCAGGTTGTGATAGTGGCGCGCCGGCCCGCCGTAGGCCGTGCTGCCCGTCAGGCGCACGAACCACTGGTCGGCATGGGCGATGGCCGGGGCGTCGGCGTGGGCGTAGTCCCACAGCGTTTCCCATTCCTTGCGCAGCCAGCTCAGTACCCAGGCGTGGTAGGCCGGGCCGGGCACGAACTTCTTCATGATCCAGTTCCAGCCGATCGGCCCTTCCAGCGCCTTGACGAAACTGGAGCTGACCGAACCGAGGTCGCGCGGCGGCATGACGAAGATGGTCTTGGCGCCTTGCAGCACGTCGACGTTGGTTTGCTGGATCAGGTTCTCGTAGTCGAAATCGGCGGTGGTGCGGATGCCGCGGATCAGGCAGTCGGCGCCGTGCTTCTTGGCCGCGCGCGCCGTGTAGTCGCCCTTGACGATCACCACCTGCACATTGTCCCAGCCCTGCTCGGCGCAGCTGAGGGCGATGATGCTCTTGCGCTCCTCGGCGGAGAACTTGGGCTTCTTGGCCGGATTCTCGGACAGGAACACCACCACCTCGTCCGCCAGCGAGCGCGCCTCGCCGATCACCCACATATGGCCGTTGGTGATCGGGTCCAGTGTCCCGGAAAATCCGATTTTCTTCATTCGCCGCTCCGCCGCGTGTCAAAAACGACATTCTAGCGGAGCGGCACATCCGGGGCCGAGAGTTTTTCGGGCCTGAGCGCCAGACGCCCGGCCGGTCAGGCGGCGGGAAAGGCGATCTTCACTTTGAGCCCGCCCAGGCGCTCGGACTGCTCCAGCGCCAGCGTGGCGCCGTGCCGCTCGGCGATGGCCTTGATGATGGCCAGTCCCAGGCCGCTGCCGCCGGCCGCACTGCCGGGCACCCGGTAGAAGCGGCTGAATACGCGCTCGCGCTCCTCGGGCGAGATGCCGGGGCCGCTGTCCTCCACGCACAGCGTGACGGCGCCGTCGCCGGCGCGCCGCAGCTCCACGTCCACCGTGCCGCCGGCCGGGGTGTACTTGATGGCGTTGTCGACCAGGTTGCGCAGCAGGATCACCAGCGCGTCGGGATGGCCGGCCACGCTGGCCTGGTCCGCATGGTGCAGGCCGAGGTCGATGTGGCGCGCCTGCGCCAGGCTGGCCAGCTCGCCCAGCGTGCGCCGCGCCAGTTCCGTCAGGTCCAGCGGCGCCAGCGTGCTGGCGTCCGCTTCCTGGCGCGCCAGCACCAGCAACTGTTCCACCAGGCGCGTGGCGCGTTCGATGCCGGCCGTCAGGCGGCCGATGGCGACGGCGCGCGCCTGCTCGTCCGGCGCCCGCTCCAGGCTCAGGGCCTGCAGCTTGAGCGCGGCCAGCGGCGAGCGCAGCTCGTGCGCGGCGTCGGCCACGAAATGCTGCTGGGCGTCGAACGCCGTCTTGACGCGGCCGAACAGCAGGTTCAGCTCCTGCACCAGCGGCCGCACTTCGTCCGGCAGGTCGGCGTCGGACACGGGCGACAGGTCGTCGGCCCGGCGCGCCGCTACCTGGCGCCGCACCCGCGCCACCGGCGCCAGCGAACCGCTCACCACCCACCACACCACCAGCATCAGCATCGGCGCCATGACGGCGATCGGCCCCACCGTGCGCAGCGCCAGCGTGCCGGCCATACGCTGGCGCACGGCCATGTCCTGCGCCACCTGCACCGTCTGGTTGCTGGTGGCGACCGAGAAGATGCGGTAGGTGGTGCCGTTGGCGCGCACATTGGAAAAGCCCAGCACGGCGCGCTGCGGCAGGTCGGCGTGCGACAGCGACCGGAACACCTGCACCCCGTCCGGGGTCCACACCTGCACCACCAGGTCGTCGTTGCCGGGATCGGTGAGCGGCGCGGCCGCGCTGTTGGCCAGCGGCGCGCCGGAACGCAGCGACAGCGCCATCTGCTGCATGTGGTAGTCGAAGATCTGGTCGGCGTCGTACAGCGCGCTGCGGTAGGCGATCATGGCCTGGGCCACGGCCGCCATGGTGATGGCCGCCAGCAGGAACCACAGCAGGCGTCCGCGCAGCGAGTGCGTGACGGGGACGCGCGGCACTTTCACTTTCACCTTCATTCCTTGGGCACCATGTAACCGAGGCCGCGCACGTTCTGTATCAGTTCGCTGCCTAGTTTCTTGCGCAAGCCGTGGATGTACACTTCCACCGCGTTGCTGTTGACTTCATCCTTCCAGCTGTACAGCTTTTCCTCCAGCTGGTGGCGCGACAGCACGATGCCGGGACGGGCGATCAGCGCTTCCAGCACGGCCCATTCGCGGGCCGACAGGTTGACCAGCTTGCCCTCCACCGTCACTTCCCGCGTTTGCGGGTTGACCGTCACGCCCTTGTGCTCGAACACGGGTTCGGCCCGGCCGGCCGAGCGGCGCAGCAGCGCGCGGATGCGGGCCAGCAGCTCGTCCAGGTCGTAGGGCTTGAGCACGTAGTCGTCGGCGCCCGCGTCCAGGCCGGCGATGCGCTGTTCCTTGGCGTCGCGCGCGGTGGCGATCAGCACCGGCGTGAGCTCCTTGCGCAGCCGCATCGAGCGCAGTACCTCCAGGCCGTCCTTGCGGGGCAGGCCCAGGTCCAGCAGCACCAGGTCGTAGGTCTGGGTTTGCAGGGCCGTGTCGGCCATGTCGCCGTCCTTGACCCAGTCCACGGCGTAGTGCTCGGCCCGCAGCAGGTCGAGCACTACTTCGCCGATCATCGTATCGTCTTCCACCAGCAGTAGTCGCATGGGTTTCCTTTCCGTTCTTATTGTTGCGCCCTGCCGGCCCGAAGATCAGCCCAGCCGCACGGGAATGAAGATCTTCTCATCCCCGCGCTGGATCAGCAAGGCCACCGACTTGTCCGACTTCGACACCACGTCGCGCACCTGCTCCACACTGTTGACCGGCCGGCCGTTCACGGACAGCAGCACGTCGCCCGGCTGCACGCCCGCGTAGGCGGCCGCGCCGCCGGCATCCTCGATCAGCAGGCCGCTGGCCAGGCCCGATTCGCGCCGCTCCTGGGCGTCCAGCGGACGCAGGGCCAGGCCCAGTTTGAGCTTGGCGCTGGCGCCATGGGTGGGCTGGTCGGCGTCGGCCGTCTTGTCGTTGGCGTTGGCCAGGGTGGCCGTCACGTCCACCGTCTTGCCCTGGCGCCAGACCTGCAGCGCCACTTTATCGCCGGGCGTGGACAGTCCCACCACGGCCGGCAGGTCGCCCGAGCTGACAATGGTCTGGCCATTGAGCTTGCGGATCACGTCGCCCGGCTTGAGGCCGGCCTTCTCGGCCGCGCTGCCGCGCTCCACGTTCGACACCAGCGCCCCTTCCGGCGTGGGCAGGCCGAAGGAATCGGCAAAGCCCTGGTTCACTTCCTGCACCGTCACGCCCAGCTTGGCGTGCACCACCTTGCCGGTGGCCACGATCTGGTCCTTGACCTTGCTGGCCACGTCGATCGGGATGGCGAACGACAGGCCCTGGTAGCCGCCCGTCTGGCTGTATATCTGGGAATTGATGCCCACCACTTCGCCGCGCGTGTTGAACAGGGGACCGCCCGAGTTGCCGGGGTTGACGGCCACGTCGGTCTGGATGAAGGGTACGTTACCGTCCGGCAGCGAGCGGCCCTTGGCGCTGACCACGCCGGCCGTCACCGTGCTCTCCAGGCCGTAGGGCGAGCCGATGGCCAGCACCCACTCGCCCACTTTCAAGTCGTTGGCCTTGGCCAGCGGCACCACGGGCAGGTTCTTGGCGTCGATCTTGAGCACCGCCACGTCCGTCTTGGGATCGGAGCCGAGCACCTTGGCGCGGAATTCGCGGCGGTCCGTCAGCTTGACGCTCACTTCGCTCGCATCGCGCACCACGTGGGCATTGGTCAGGATCACGCCGTCCGGGCTGATGATGAAGCCGGAACCGACGCCATGGGTGGGCACGTCGCGCATGCCGCGCTGCTGGCCCTGGAAGCGGCGGAAGAATTCGAAGAACGGATCGTTGCCGAACGGGTCGCCGCGGCCGCTGGCCTGGTCGCCCAGGTCGACCGCCGTCCTGGTGCTGCCCGTGACGCTGATGTTGACCACGGCCGGCCCGTTGTGGGCGGCGATGGTGCTGAAGTCGGGCAGCGTCATCATGGGCGCCGGCACCGGCACGGCGCCGGGCACGGGGGCGGCGGCGGGCGCCACGCCCAGGCCGGGCGCGGCGGCGGCCACGGCATTGCTTTGATGGACGGCGATGGCACCTCCCGCGGCGAGCACGCCCACGGCGGCCACTGCCAGGGTAAGACGCTTGACGGTCATCGATCCGAACAGAGTAGTTTGAGACATTGCAGCACTCCTGAATTGAATGAGGTTGTTGACGTATCCAATATGGAGCAGGAAACTTAGGCCATGCTTAGAAGTCATGCCAAATGGTGGCCGGCATGACGCCGGCGCGGCTGGCCGGCGGCGCAAACGCCGCTGGCCGGACAAGCCGGCCAGTGGGAATTGCGGATTGCGCCGTCAGGGCAGCGGGCACGGTGTGCCCTGCCCCGGCGCCCTTATGCGGCCTGGCGCTGCTCCAGCGGGGTGACGTTGTCGCCGCCGATGACGATCTTGCGTGGCTTGAGCACCTCGGGCACTTCGCGCACCAGCTCGATGGTCAGCATGCCGTTCTCGAACGCGGCGCCCGTCACCTTGACGTGGTTGGCCAGCTGGAAGCGCTGCTCGAAGTCGCGCGCCGCGATGCCGCGGTGCAGATAGGTGCGCTCGACGCCGTCGCGCTGCTTGCGGCCCACGATGTGCAGGGTATCGCGTTCGGCCGTGATGTCGATCTCGGCGCGGTCAAAGCCGGCCAGCGCCATCACGATGCGGTACTTGTCTTCCGATACCAGTTCGATGTTGTAGGGGGGATAGCTGGGCTGGCTGTCGCCGCGCTGGGCGTCGTTGAGCAGCTGGGCCAGGCGATCGAAACCGATGGCGGAACGGTACAGGGGGGTCAGGTCGAAAGTACGCATGGTGGATATCCTTTTCAAGTTAAGCGATATGGGGTTGCGGTCCCCTGCTGGGCAACCGCTGAGTCCCATATACGGTGCCCGGGCACCGTTTCAAGATCTTGAAAAACACCGCCACCGTCCCCAGCCGGCAAAAAAAATGTAAAAAAATGGCGCCAGCCGCCAGCCCCTCCCGCTGTTGCCGCCAGTCCCCATGATGGCGAGATTTTTTAGTTGCCCACATGCTACACTCGCCAGCTTCTTACATTGCCACCACCCAGTAACCGACCATGACCCTGTCCCAGACCAAGACCGTATCCCTGTCCCGTCTGCCTCGCCTGCGCGCCACCGCGCTGTTGGCGGCCCTGCTGGCCACCGGCCTCGCGGCCCGGGCCGAATCCATCCCGGCGCCCGTGGACCAGCCCTATCCGGGCACCATCGTCCTGAAAGTGGACGCCAGCAATACGGCCCAGCAAATCTTCCGCATCCATGAAAGCATCCCCGTCCGTCCCGGCAAGCTGACGCTGCTATATCCGCAGTGGGTGCCGGGCAACCATGGTCCCAGCGGCCCGCTCAACCAGTTCGCCGGCCTCAAACTGAGCGTGGACGGCAAGGAGCTCGCCTGGCAGCGCGACCCGGTCAACGTGCACGCCTTCCACCTCGACGTGCCGGCCGGCGCCACCGCGCTGGAGGCGGAATACCAGTTCCTGTCGCCGGTGGAGGCGAACCAGGGCCGCACCACCATCACCAGCGACATGCTCGGCGTCCAATGGCATGCGATGGCCCTGTATCCGGCCGGCTATCACACGCGCCGCATCACGGTCCAGCCCAACCTGACGCTGCCGGCCGGCTGGCAGTACGGCACGGCGCTGGAGACGGCCAGTCGCACGGGCGACGACGTGGCGTTCCAGCCGCTCGACCTGGAAAAGCTGGTCGACTCGCCCCTGTTCGCGGGCCGCTATTTCCGCCGCATCGACCTGGCGCCGGGCGCCAGGGTGCCGGTGCACCTGGACCTCATGGCCGACACGGCCGAGGCGCTGGACGCCAAGCCGGAGCAGATCGAACTGCACCGCGCCATGGTGAGCCAGGCCATCAAGCTGTTCAATTCGCAGCACTATGCGCACTATGATTTCCTGTTCGCCCTGAGCGACGATTTCGGCGGCATCGGCCGCGAACACCACCAGTCCAGCGAGAACGGCCTGAAGACGGGCTACTTCACGGACTGGGCCAAGAGCGAAGGCGAGCGCGGCCTGCTGCCCCATGAATTCGCCCATTCGTGGAACGGCAAGTTCCGCCGTCCGGCCGGCCAGGATGTGCCCGATTTCAACACGCCGCTGCAGAACGCCCTGCTGTGGGTGTACGAAGGCCAGACCCAGTACTGGGGCGAAGTGCTGGCGGCCCGTTCCGGCCTGATCAAGCCGGAACACATGCGCGACCTGTTCGCCGCCATGGCCGCCCGCTACGACGCGGTGCAGGGCCGCAGCTGGCGCGCCGTGCAGGACACCACCAACGACCCCATCATCAACGGGCGCCGTCCCCAGCCGTGGAACAACTGGCAGCGGGGCGAGGATTATTACTCGGAAGGAGCCCTGATCTGGCTCGACGTGGACACCAAGATCCGCGAAATGTCGAACGAGCGCCGCTCGCTGAACGACTTCGCCCGCGGCTTCTTCGGCGTGGACGACGGCGTCAGCGTGGCCCGGTATTACACCTTCGAGGACGTGGTGGCGGCCCTGAACGCGGTGCAAGCCTATGACTGGGCCAGCTTCCTGCGCACCCGGCTCGACGGCCACGGCCCCGGCGCCCCGCTCGACGGCCTGGCCCGCGCCGGCTGGAAACTGGTGTACTCGGACCAGCCGACCGAGTTCCTGAAAGCCCAGGAAGAGCAAAGCAAGTGGGCCAACTTCCAGTATTCGCTGGGCTTCTCGGTGGGGCCGGAAGGCAAGATCGAGGCGCTGCGCTGGGAAGGCCCGGGCTTCCGCGCCGGCCTGTCGGGTAACACGACACTGCTGGCCGTCAACGGCCGCGCCTACAAGGCCGACGCGCTGCGGGCCGCCGTCACGGCCGCCAAGGGCGGCAAGCAGGCGATCGAACTGCTGGTCAAGAAGGGCAATCTGTACCGCACCATCGCCCTCGACTATCATGACGGCCTCAAGTATCCGCGCCTGGAGCGCATCGCCGGCACGCCAGACCGCCTGGGCGCCATCCTGACCCCGCTGAAGTAAGGGGACACGGCGGCGGCGCGGCCCGCGCCGCTGCCCGATGGGCGCCGTATGGTGTATCCTAGCGCCATGAACAAAGACACCGACATCCAGCTCAGCGGCCCGTTCAAGGCCACCGACGGCTCCGGCCGTGCCCACGACATCAAGGCGATCCGCATCTTCGACGAAGGTTACGGCGCCATCGACGTGTACGTGGATTTCGCCGGCGCCATTGCCGGCCTGCACAAGGACAAGACCTTGATCGCGGCCATCGTGGCCCAGCTGCGTACCATGGGCTACAAGGGCCCGGCCCTGACGCCGGGCGACTCCGTGCTGCAGGAAAACAAACTGATGGTGCTGGAAGCGCCCGACGAATTCAACACCTACGCCGCCGGCAAGGGCTGGAAAGACCTGGCCGAAGAATTCAACGACGACGAATAAACTCTTTTTTCTTCCCCACGGGAACAGCCCCCGCGTCCTCCCGCTGGTCGCACTGGTAAGCCTGATGTCAGTATTGCCCACTAAAGTGGCGATACTGTAACGAGGAGTACGCGATGTTCCCGTTTCGCCCATTGATCGTCCTGGCCGCCCTTGGCGCCAGCGGCGTGGCGTTCGCCGAGGTCAGTTGCAGCGATCCCGTCGCCGACTGGAAACCCCGTGAGCAATTGCAGCACGAGGCCGAACAGCGCGGCTGGACGGTCCAGCGGATCAAGATCGATGACGGCTGCTACGAGCTTAGGGGAATCGACCGCAACGGCAACAAGATCAAGGCCAAATACGCGCCAGCCTCGCTGCGTATCCGTAGCCTGGCGGTGGAATTCGGGCCGGCCGGCGAAACGTCCGATTATCTCGGCCCGCAACCGCACGGGCCCATCCGCCGGCGCGCGGGTCCGGCCTCCAATGGGGAAACACAATGAAACATACGACAGCTTACGCCTGCCTGGCAGGTGCTTTGGCGTTGCCCGCCCTGGCCCAGGCGCGGCCGGTGGTGCTGACGGCACAGCTGAAGAACTACGCCGGCAACGGCGCCTACCTGGCCCTCTACCTCACCGACGCCACCGGCAAGTACAAGAAAACGCTGTGGGTGGCGGGGAAGAAATCGAAATACTACAAGCACCTGAGCGACTGGGCCCGCGGCAGCGGCCTGAACGCGCGCGAATTCGACGGCGTCAGCGGCGCCAGCGTGGGCAGCGGCAAGGCGCTCAAGGTGACGGTCGAACTGGCCGACACCCTGATCGATGCCGGCTATGAAATCCGGATCGACAGCGCCGTCGAGGATGGCCGCGACCATCCGGCCGATGCGCGCGCGCCGCTGACCAAACAGGGTGCGGGCAAGCCGGTCAGCGGACGGGGCTACGTCCAGTCCTTCACTTACGACATGTAAGCTCCCCGCACATGCTGCGCCAGCTGCATTCGCTCCCCGGCCTGATCAGCGCGCTGCTGGTCATGCTGATCGGGATCACGGGTGCCGTGCTGTCGCTCGATCCCGCGCTCGACCGGCTCGGCACCAGCGTGCCGGCCGGCGCCAGCGTGGCCGAACTGGCGGAGCGGGTGACGCGCCAGTATCCAGGAGTGGAACAAATCCAGCGCACGCCCTCCGGTTCGATCATCGTCTACTACAGCGCGGGCAGCACTTCGGGCGTGGACCGGGTCGATCCGACAAGCGGCCAGCGCATCGCCCCCTACACGCCGTCGGCCTTGATGCGCTGGGTCAAGGAACTGCACCGGTCGTTGATGCTCGATACGGCCGGCAGCGCGGCGACCGGCATCACGGCACTGGCGATGCTGCTGCTGTCCGGTTCGGGCATCGCGCTGCTGGCCCAGCGGGTCGGCGGCTGGCGCCGGCTGGCGCGGCCCCTGCACGGCAACCGCAGCCAGCGCTGGCATGCCCAGGTCGCCCGCCTGGCCGCCGCCGGACTGCTGTTGTCGGCCCTGACCGGCAGCTACATGTCGGCGGCCACCTTCGCCCTCGTTTCCGACGGCACCCAGGACGAACCCGACTTTCCCGCCGCCACCTCCGGCGGCACGCCCTTGCCCGCCGCCCGCCTGCCCGCCTTGCAGGCCACCAGGCTGGCCGACCTGCGCGAGCTCGATTTCCCCTTGCCCGGCGACCGCGCCGCCGTCTACACCCTGCGCACCGCGCAAGGCGACGCCTATGTCGACCAGGCCACGGGGGCCGCGCTCGTCTATCGCGCCCACAGCGGCGTACGGGAAGCGTATGAACTGATCTACCAGCTGCACACCGGCGAAGGCTTGTGGTGGCTGGGCCTGCTGCTGGGGCTGAGCGCGCTCGGCGCGCCCTGGCTGGCCGCGACCGGCGCCATCGTGTGGTGGCAGCGGCAGCGCGCCAAGCCCCGCATCGCCGGCAACAGTCCGGCGCAGTCGGCCCAGACCGTGATCCTGGTGGGCAGCGAGAACAACAGTACCTGGGGTTTCGCGCAGGTACTGCACGAGGCGCTGCGGGCCGCCGGGCAACGGGTGCACACGGCGCCCATGAACCAGTTCTCGTCCCGCCACGGCGCCGCGCGCCAGCTGTTCATCCTGACGGCGACTTATGGCGACGGCGAGGCGCCCGCCTCGGCCCGGCAATTCCTCGCCCATCTGGCGGCCATCGCCCCCAACCCGGCTTGCCGGTTCACCGTGCTCGGTTTCGGCGACCGCCAGTTTCCCCGGTTTTGCCAGTTCGCCCAGGACGTGGACGCGGCCATGGCGGCGCGCGGCTGGCACCGGTTGCTGGAACTGACCAGGATAGACCGCCAGTCGAGCCAGGAATTTGCCCGCTGGGGCGCCAGCGTCGGCGCCTTGCTCGGCCACGAGCTGGTGCTCGAACATACGCCTGTCCATCCGCGCACCCATACGCTGCAATTGCGTGAGCGTATCGACTACGGCCTGGAAGAACAGGATCCCACCGTCGTGCTGCGCTTTGTCGCCGCGCCCCCTGGGCCGGACGCCCACTGGCTCAGGCGCCGGCTGGCGCGGCAACGGCTGCCCCGCTTCGAAGCGGGCGACCTGGCCGGCATCATCCCGCCCGGCAGTCCGATGCCGCGCTTTTATTCGCTGGCCAGCGGCGCGCGCAACGGGGTACTCGAAATTTGCGTGCGCAAGCAGCCGGCGGGCGTGTGCTCGACCTATCTGCATGGCTTGCGGCCGGGGGACCGGATCGCGCTGTTCATCCAGCCCAATCCGCAGTTCCGTCCCGCCTCGGGCAAGGCGCCCGTGATCCTGATCGGCGCCGGCACGGGCATCGGCCCGCTGGCCGGCTTCATCCGCAACAACACGGGCAAACACCCGATGTACCTGTACTGGGGCGGACGCAATCCCGAAACCGATTTCCTGTACGAACCAGAGCTGCGCAACTACCTGGCCGACCGCAGGCTGACGCAGCTGCACACGGCCTTTTCGCGGGTCCAGCATGGGGAGCGGGTGCAGAACCGGCTGATGGAGGACGCCGACAACATGCGCCAGCTGATCGGCAACCATGGCCAGGTACTGGTGTGCGGCAGCCGGGCCATGGCCGGCAGCGTCCGCCAGGCGCTGGACGAGATACTGGCCCCGCTCAAACTGAACGTGCAGACGTTGCGGGAGGAAGGACGGTACCGTGAAGACGTGTTCTGACCTTGCCGCCCCTGCGCTGCGGCGCTACAGCCTCAATGGCGCGACCATGGGCACCCGCTACAGCGCCGTCTTCTATGCCTGCGAACCATTGGCGCTGAAGGCCGTCGGCGCCAGCCTGTTCGCCGCCGTCGACCAGGTCGATCGGCAGATGTCGGGCTGGAATCGCGCTTCCGACCTGTGCCGCCTGAATGCCGCACCCATCGATAGCTGGGTGGCCATTCCGGAACAGCTGGCGCAGGTGCTGGCGACGGGACTGCTGGTGGGCCAACAATCGAACGGCGCCTTCGACATGGGGGTGGGCCAGCTGGTGGAGGACTGGGGCTTCGGTCCCGCGCAACGCACGCCCTCGCCGCAGCGCGCGGCGTTGCATGGCGCGGCATACCAGCCGGCCGGCACGGCCCTGGAGCTCGACCATGCGGGCCGGCGGGTGCGCAAGCTGGCGCCGGTGGCGCTTGACCTGTCGGGCATCGCCAAGGGGTATGGCGTGGACCAGCTCGCACACTGCCTCGATGGCTGGGGCATAGACCGCTACCTGGTCGGCATCGATGGGGAAATGCGTGCGCGCTCGGAAAAACCCGATGGTGGCGCATGGACCGTGGCGATCGAAAAGCCGACCTATGGCATCCGCGAGGTGGGCGGCGTGATGGAACTGCACGACACGGCGATCGCCACTTCCGGCGATTATCGCCATTGGGTCGATGTGGCGGGGACGCGCTATGCGCACACCATGCATCCGGGCTTGCGCCAGCCGGTGGCCAACGGTGTCGCGGCCGTCAGTGTGCTGGCGCCCACTTGCATGCTGGCCGATGCCTGGGCCACGGCACTGATGGTGCTGGGCCAGGCCGACGGCGTGGCACTGGCCAGGGAGCGCGGCATGGACGCGCTGTTCGTGCTGCGCGACGGCGACCGGCTGGAGGAGATCCTGGTCGCCGAAGGACGGGCGCTCGGCTAGCTAGCCAAACAAGCCGTGCAGATACCAGCGCGGCTCGGCCTGCCCGTCCGCGCTGGCCAGGCGTTCGCGGTAGACCCAGTAATGCGCATGGTCCAGGCCCTCGGCGATGAAATAGTCGCGGGTCTGGGTCTGGCTCCACCAGCCCGCCTCGATGCGCTCGCCGCCCGACATCATCTTCAGCGGCGAACCGTAGAACGGCCGGTGGTCGCGCATCAGCAATGCGATGGGCTTGGCCAGCAGCCAGGCGGGCCGGGGCAGGCTGGGCATGTCCGGCGGCAGTTGGGCGCGGGCGTCGGCCGGGCGTATCTTTTCCTGCACGCTGACCCAGCGGTTGGCCAGCTCGGGCCGGTAGTCGGCCTGGGGCGCGGCCTGCAGCACATTGTCCGGCCCCAGCCGCGCCACCAGCAGTTCGAACAGCCGCTGCCGGTCTTCCTTGCTGCCGCCCGGTTCGGGAAACAGCGACGCGCTGGGCGGGGCCATGGGCTGCACCTGCAGCGCTTCCAGGCACAGGCCGATGACGGGCGCCTCCAGCGCCAGCTTGGCCAGCCGTTCCTTGAGCAGGCGCAGCAGGTGTTCGGCGCGCCAGGTCGGTTCGGCCAGCACGAGCTCCACCACCGTGGGCGCACGGGCCACCTTGCCCCGTTCATGCTCGAGCACCAGACTGACGCGCTCGACGGCGAACTGGCGCGCGCACAGCCAGCCCGTCATTTGCAGCAGCAGCCGGTGGGCGCCGAACAGCAGCGCTTCCGCATGCTCGACCCGGTCGAACAGTTCCAGCCTGGCGCGGAAGCTTTCCGGCGCGGCCAGCCATTCGAACAGCTCGGCCGTCTGCCCGTGCGCGCCGTCCAGCATGTCGAGCAGGGCCCGGCCGCAGCGGCGCTGCAGACCGGGACGGGGCAGGCGGCGCAGCTCGCCCACGGTCAGGCAGCCGATGCCCTCGAACCAGCTCAGGTAGGGCCGCGCGGGCGGCAGCAGGCTGCACGGCAGGCACGCCAGGCGCCGCTCCAGCGTCGCCATCTTCAGGCTGCGCCCGCCCCCGCTGCGGGCCAGCAGCCAGGCGCCCCGCGCCGTGGGCGCGCAGCCGAGCGCGGCCGTGAAGCCCAGCGCCTGCAGGCTGGCCAGCACTTGCCGGCACAGGGCGCGGATGCCGCCGAACAGGCGCAGGCTGGCGCCCACGTCCATCAGCAGCGTCGCTTCCTCGCCCTCGGCCACCTGGGGCGTAAATTGCAGCAGCGCCATGGCCACGGCCTGCAGCGCGTCGGCCTCCAGCGCCGGCGCCCGCTGGTGCAGCTGGGCCTGCGGCGCCAGCATCAGCGCCCCGCCGCGCCGCATGCCCGGCCGCACCCCGGCCGCCTGCGCCTGCGGCGAGGCGGCCAGTACGCGCTCCTGCTCCAGCACCACGCTGGCCTGGTCATCCGACCAGCGCGGGCAAAACACTTCGAGCGGGAGCCGGGGCAGGTAGAGGCCGATCCAGAGACGCATGGCGCTGCAATAAAGAAGGAGTGAGTGGCAGGAACAGCGGCGCATCGCGCTGCGGTCCCCGGCGCTTGACGAAGCCGAGCTCGATGCCGCCGGCCGCCGGCCGCAGCGACAGCCGCAGCGGCGCCGGCGACGCATCCTGCGCCGCCGCCAGCGGCCGCAGCATGCAGAACAGGGTGTCGCCGCTTTGCGCCGCCAGGTGCAGCCGGCGCAGCGTCTCGCCGCGCGCGTGGGACTGCCACAGCAGCAGCGCGCCGCAGCAGCCGCTGCGCAGCACCTGTTCCGCCGCCCACAGGGCATCGGCGCTCCTGGCGCCGCTGCGTATCCAGATCAGCTGCGACGGCGGCAAACCCAGCGCGGCCAGCGCCAGCGCCTGCGGCACATGGGGCGGCTGCAGCAGCACGATGGAGCGCTGGCCCAGGCTGGCCAGGGCCGGCCGCAGCAGCCGCAATTCGCCGCTGCCGGGCTGCTGCACCAGCAAGTCGATCAGCGTGCCCAGCGGCCAGCCGCCGCCCGGCAACTGGGCCGACAGGGCGGCAAAGCCCGTGTCGACGCAGCGGGTGCTGCTGTGCGCCAGTTGCGAAGCGAGCCATAACGACGGATGCACGGCTTCGGGCGCGGCAATGGGAGCGGAACGGGACATGGGATTCAAGCGGGATTCAATCGCAAAATACTGTATAAATACACAGTACTATCTGGCGCCCGTTTTGGCAAGGGCTATCTGCCGCCGGGTGCGGATTGAATATTGGAAACCTTGCATATGCTGTAACATGGAGCCGATACGGACACCAACGGAGCCCCATGACTACCATGCAACTGATCGGCGCCATCCTGTTCGGCCTGGCGCTGCTGCACACCTTTGCCGCCAAGTCGTTCGAAGTGCTGGCCCACCGCCACCCGCGCCACGCCGGCCTGTTCCACCTGCTGGGCGAGGTCGAAGTGGTGTTCGGCTTCTGGGCTTTCGTGCTGGTCATCGCCATGGCCCTGCTGCAAGGCGGCCAGGCCGCCATCGATTACGCGGAAACGCGCCAGTACACGGAGCCGCTGTTCGTGTTCGTCGTCATGGTGGTGGCGGCCTCGCGGCCCGTGCTCGACATCGTGCAGCGCACGCTGCGCCTGCTGGCCCGGCTGGTGCCGCTGCGCACGGAACTGACGCTGGTCTGGTTCGGCCTGGCGCTGGTGCCGCTGACGGGTTCCCTGATCACGGAGCCGGCCGCCATGACGCTGGCCGCGCTGATGCTGGCGCCGCAGGTGTTCCGCCACGGCATGCCGGAATGGCTGAAGTATGCGGCGCTGGGCGTGTTGTTCGTCAACGTCTCGATCGGCGGCACGCTGACGGCCTACGCCGCGCCGCCCGTGCTGATGGTGGCCACCACCTGGCAATGGGACAGCGCCTTCATGGCCAGCCACTTCGGCTGGAAGGCCGCCATCGCCGTGCTGTTCAACGCCACCGTCGTCACCTTCCTGCTGCGCCGCCATGTGGACGGCGCCGCCGCGCAATCGGGCGACGCGGAGCAAGCACCGGTGCCGCTGGCCGTGGCCGCCATCCACCTGGCCTTCCTGGCCGCCGTGGTGGTGCTGGGCCACCATCCGGTGCTGTTCCTCGGCATCTTCCTGCTGTTCCTCGGCTTTACCCAGGCCTACCAGCGCTACCAGCACACGCTGATCGTCAAGGAAGGCTTGCTGGTCGGCTTCTTCCTGGCCGGACTGGTGGTGCTGGGCGGCATGCAGCAATGGTGGTTGCAGCCCATCGTCGCTAGCCTGCCGCCGGTGGCCCTGTTCTTCAGCGCGCTGGGTTTGACGGCCATTACCGACAACGCGGCCCTGACCTATCTCGGTTCGCTCATCCAGGGCATTTCCGTCCAGTCCCAGTACATGCTGGTGGCCGGGGCCGTGGCCGGCGGCGGCCTGACGGTGATCGCCAACGCGCCCAATCCGGCCGGCGTGTCGCTGCTGCGGCGCGGCTTCCAGGACGAATCGATCGGCGCGCTGGGCCTGCTCATGGGTGCGCTGCCGCCCACGGTCGTGGCGGCACTGGCCTTCCTGCTCTAGTGGACTGTAACGCTCACGCGGGCGCGCGCCGGTGGTGCGCAAAAAACTCCAGCATCATCTGGCTCGCGTCCGGACCTGCGCCGGCATGGAACGGCACGGCCGGATCGCCTCCGCTCCAGGCATGTCCCAGCTGCGCGATACGCGCCACCCTGAGCAGCAATGTGCGGCCCACAAAATAGTCGTGGATCTGGTGCGCGCCGGGGCTGCCGGCACGGCCACCCGGCTTGCTGCTGACCTTGGCCGCCATGCCAGGCGCCAGCCCATGCAACAGCAAGCCCTGCTGTAACAGCTGGCTCTGGTTGACGGGCCGCACCACGCGGTCGCCATCGCCCTGGATCAGGATGGTCGGCATGGCAGGGAACCCGGGCCGCCGCAGCAATACGTCACGGATCGCATGCTCGCCCCGGACACCGGCACCGTGCTGCAGCACGCCCAGCGCGCCGACGGTGCTGTGGCCCGCGCCGAACGCCGGTCCGGAATGCAGGCCCACCGCTGCAATCAGGCCGGGATGGTTGAGCGCGACGATATGGGCCATGCCCGCACCGGCCGACATGCCGGCAATATAGATGCGGCTACGGTCCAGCGCATACTGCCGCTGCACTTTGTCGATGATGCCAACGATCATGGGCACGTCGCCGCCGCCCAACTGGGTGGCGTGGTCATACCACTTCCAGCAGCGCTGGGCATGGCTGCTGACGCGTTGCTGCGGATACAGCACGGCGAAGCCGCCGCGCTCGGCCAGCTGATTCATGCGCGTCCCCTGCGCCAGCTGGGTGGCAGTCTGCTGGCAACCGTGCAGCATCACCACCAGCGGCAGGCCGGCGCCGCCCGCCCGTTCAGCAAGCCGATCAGGCAAGTAGAGCCAGTAACTCATGCGCCTTGCCGCGCCAACGCCGATGGCAGCTGGCGCCGTGTAATGGGACGCCAGCCATTTTCCAGGTGAAGCGGACACATGCGGCACTGCCGCCGCTTTCCGGGGAATGCTTTTAGGCTTGGCGACAGCTTTCGCCGCCGGCCGTAGCTTGGGCTTGGGCTTGGGTTTCGCCTTGGGCGCGGCAAACAGCTGCGTCACCATCTTTCCGATAGAACGCTGCTGCGCCTTGCCCGACCGCACCAGACTACGCAACAACCGTGTGCCGGCGGCACTCTTGACCATCATGTTCACCGCCGCATGCTGTAAGGAAGAGGCAATGTAACGCGCGCACGCTACACGCGTCGGTACGCTGGAGCACTTACAACAACAGTGCTCCGCGCAGCATGAAGATGCGCACCACCGACGGGCGAACACGATTGAGACAGATCAGACATGCTCCATTTTCTTGTCCTATCCTGTTTACATCGCCGCGTATTTGAGGCGGCGTTTTGTATGGAAGGAGACAATCATGAGCTATCTGGACCGTGATATTTTCGGTATCTACAAGCACACGGACAAGAGCGGCCCCGGCCCCCGGTTGATGGGCGCCGACACGCTGATCGGCGAAGACGTGTACAACCAGAACGATGAAGAGCTGGGCGACATCAAGGAAATCATGCTCGACATGCAAACGGGCGAAGTGGCCTATGCCGTGCTGTCGTTCGGCGGCATCGTCGGCATCGGCGAAAAGCTGTTTGCCGTGCCGTGGGAAAGGCTGTCGCTCGACACCGTCAACAAGCGCTTCCTGCTGGACGTGGACAAGGAAACGCTGAAGAACGCCCCCGGTTTCGACAAGGACGACTGGCCCGACATGACGACGGACGACTGGGTCAACCAGGTGCACTCGTTCTATGGCACCGAGCCACACATCGGTGGCACCAGCCAGAGCCGCCACTAGCGCACGCGGCAACGGCAAGCAGGCGCGCGGCGGGCAAGGATCGCCCGCGCATCATGCTGGCCTACCGTTGCTTAACGTTGCATCGACTCCCACACTTTTTGCAGGCGCTTGACGGACACCGGCATAGGCGTCCGCAGTTCCTGCGCAAACAAGGAAACGCGCAACTCCTCCAGCATCCAGCGGAACTCGACCATTTTGGGGTCCGTGTTCTTGCCGGCCTGGCGGTCCTTGCTGGCGCGTTGATACAGCATGGCGGCCTGCTGCCATTCCGCCATCAACTTGGCGTCACGGGCCGGATCGGCGCGCAGTTTTTCGATCCGCACGTTGATCGCCTTCAGGTAGCGGGGGAAGTGGGCCAGCTGGCTGTACTCGTTCTCGGACAGGAAACGTTTGTGGACCAGGCCCTGCAGCTGGCTTTGCATATCGGCCGCGGCCTGCTGCGGCAAGCCTTGCAGCCGCTTGGGCAGGCCGTGGAATTCCGTCAGCACTTGCGCCAGCAGGCGCGCGATCTCGTTCACCAGCAGTACCAGGCGTGACTTGCCCTCGTCCTTGCGCTTGGTGAACGAGGCCGCGTCGATGGGCAGCGGATCTTGCAGGCAGGCGATGTCGAGCGCCTTGTTGATGATCTGGTCGCGCAACTCTTCCTGCGAGCCCATGGCCATGTACTGCATGCCCATCTGCTGCAGGCCGGGTATGCTTTTCTCGATGAACTTGATCTGGTCCTTGAGCTGCAGTGCGAACAGGCGGCGCAAGCCCACGCGGTGGGTGCGCGCGGCCACGGTCGGGTCGTCGAATACTTCCAGGTCGCAGTGCGTGCCCTTGTCGACCAGGGCGGGGAAGCCGATCAAGGTCAGCTTGCCCTGGGCGATTTCCAGCAGCTCCGGCAACTCGCCGAAAGTCCAGCTGGTCAGGCCCGTCAGCGTGATACCGTCCGCGGCCGAAGGCTGGTCGCCACCGGCCGTACCGCCCGCGGCGGCGACGCCAGCCTTGCCCTTGGCGCCCGCCGCTTGCGCGCCCGGAGCGCCTTGCATGCCCGGGCCGCCTGGTGCTTGCCTGCCAGCGCCAGCGCCAGCATTGCCGCCCTGCCCTGCCGCCGGCAAGGCGCCACCCGTGCCCAGCGCACGCATGCTCACGCCCTGCGTGCCGGACACTTCAGCCATCTTCTGGAAGCTCTCGCGCGCCTGCGTGCCGAATTCGGCCTGCAAGGTCGCCAGGTTGCGGCCCATCTCCAGCTGGCGGCCATGCTCGTCGATCACCTTGAAATTCATGAAGTGGTGGGCGGGCAGCGTTTCCGGCTTGAAGTCCGTGGTCAGCACGGAGATCGTGATCTGGGACCGGATGTCGGCAATGATGGCGTCGATCAGGTCGCCGCGCCCGAAGGTGCCGGCCTCCTGCACCCGCTCGCAGAATTTGGCCGCGTAATCGGGCAGCGGCACGCAGTGGCGGCGCAGCTTCTGCGGCAGCGACTTGAGCAGCAGATGCACTTTTTCCTTCAGCATGCCCGGCACCAGCCATTCGCAGCGCTCGCGCGGCAGCTGGTTCAGCGCATACAGCGGCACGGCCATGGTGACGCCATCGCGCACGCTGCCCGGCTCGAAGTGATAGGTCAGCTGCATTTCCAGTCCCGTGACGGCCATCATCTTCGGGAACAGGTCGGTGGTCACGCCGGCCGCCTCGTGGCGCATCAGCTCGTCGCGGTTCAGGTACAGCAGCTTGGGTTCGGCGGCCGTGGCGTCCTTGTGCCACTTCTCGAAACCGGCGCCGTTGACCACGTCGGCCGGGATCAGCTTGTCGTAGAAGGCGGCGATCAGCTCATCGTCCACCAGCACGTCGAGCCGGCGCGACTTGTGCTCGAGGTTCTCGATCTCCTTGATCAGCTTGTGGTTGTGCGCGAAGAACGGTGCGCGCGTGTCGTAGTCGCCGCCCACCAGTGCATCGCGGATGAAGATTTCGCGCGCTTCGGCCGGGTTGAACAGGCCGTAGTTGATGCGGCGCTGGCTGTACACCACCAGGCCGTACAGGGTGGCCCGTTCGGACGCCGTCACCTGCGCGGAACGCTTTTCCCAGCGCGGTTCGCCCCACGATTTCTTCAGCAGGTGGCCGCCCACTTTTTCCAGCCACTCGGGCTGGATCTGGGCCACGCAGCGCGCGTACAGCCGCGTGGTGTCCACCAGCTCGGCGGCCATGATCCACTTGCCCGGCTTTTTCAGCAGCGAGGAACCGGGCCAGATGTGGAACTTGATGCCGCGCGCGCCCAGGAAGCCGGCGCCCGGTTCGTCCTCGGACTTGAAGCCGATGTTGCCCAGCAGGCCGGTCAGCAGGGCCAGGTGCAGGTTCTCGTAGGTGGCCGGCGTGTCGTTCAGGCGCCAGCCCTGCTCCTTGACGATGGTCAGCAGCTGCGAATGGACATCGCGCCACTCGCGCAGGCGCAGCTGGGACAGGAAGTTGCTGCGGCAATTGTCCTGCAGCTGGCGGTTGGTCTTCTTGTGTTCGATGGCGGACTCGAACCACTTCCAGATCTTGATGTAGCTGAGGAACTCGGACTTCTCGTCGGCGAACTTCTTGTGCGCCTCGTCGGCCGCCTGCTGGTGTTCCAGCGGGCGGTCGCGCGGGTCCTGCACCGACAGGGCCGCGGCCACGATCAGCACTTCGCTCAGGCACACGTTGTCGAGCGCGGCCAGGATCATGCGGCCCACGCGCGGGTCCAGCGGCAGCTTGGCCAGCTTCTTGCCCAGCGCCGTCAGCTGGTTGTACTCGTCCACCGCGCCCAGCTCCTGCAGCAGCTGGTAGCCGTCGGCGATGGCGCGTGCCAGCGGCGGCTCGATGAAGGGGAAAGTCTCCACGTCCGTCAGGTGCAGCGACTTCATGCGCAAGATGACGGAGGCCAGCGACGAGCGCAGGATTTCCGGTTCCGTGAACTTGGGGCGCTGCAGGAAGTCCTGCTCTTCGTACAGGCGGATGCAGACGCCGTCGGCCACGCGGCCGCAACGGCCGGCGCGCTGGTTGGCGGCCGACTGCGCGATCGGTTCGATCTGCAGCTGCTCGACCTTGTTGCGGTAGCTGTAGCGCTTGACGCGCGCCAGGCCCGCGTCCACCACGTAGCGGATGCCGGGCACGGTGAGCGACGTCTCCGCCACGTTGGTGGCCAGCACGATGCGGCGCGCGTTGGTCAGCCTGAACACGCGCTCCTGCTCCTCGGCCGACAGGCGCGCGAACAGGGGCAGGATTTCCACGTGCGGCGGGTGGTGCTTGCGCAGCGCCTCGGCCGCGTCGCGGATTTCGCGCTCGCCCGGCAGGAATACCAGCACGTCGCCGGAACCGATGCGGCACAACTCGTCCACGCCGTCGACCACGGCGTCCATCAGGTCACGCTTTTCCCTTGCGCTATCACGGGCGGCGGCGGCCCGGGGCGCCGGCTTGGGCGCGTCGCCCGTCACCAGGTCGCGGTCCACCGGGCGGTAGCGCACTTCCACCTGGTACAAGCGGCCCGACACTTCGATCACGGGCGCCGGCTTTTCCGGCGAGCCGAAGTGGCGCGCGAAGCGCTCGGCGTCGATAGTGGCCGAGGTGATGATCACTTTCAGGTCCGGCCGGCGCGGCAGCAGCTGCTTCAGGTAGCCCAGCAGGAAGTCGATGTTGAGGCTGCGTTCGTGCGCCTCGTCGATGATGATGGTGTCGTAGCCCTTGAGCAGCGGGTCGGTCTGGGTCTCGGCCAGCAGGATACCGTCCGTCATCAGCTTGACGGAGGCGCCGCGCGTCAGCGTATCGGCAAAGCGCACCTTGAAGCCCACCGTGACGCCGAGCGGCGTGCCCAGCTCCTGCGCGATGCGCTTGGCCGTGGACGAGGCGGCGATACGGCGCGGCTGGGTGTGGCCGATCAGGCCCGACTGGCCCCGGCCCAGTTCCAGGCAGATCTTGGGCAACTGGGTGGTCTTGCCGGAGCCCGTCTCGCCGCACACGATGATGACTTGGTTATTCTGCAACGCCTCCGCGATCTCGTGACGGCGGCCCGACACGGGCAAGTCTTCCGGATACGTGATGGGCGGCAGCGGGTTGCGGAACGCCACCTCGGCTGCCTTGGCCGCCTGTTCCTCCGGCGTCAGGCGCGGGCGCGCGGGGCGCGGCTGGCCCTGCCCTTCCGGGCGGCCTTCGGCCCGTCCGCCACGCTGGCCGTCGCCACGGGCGGCGCGCAGCGCTTCGCCCAGCTGTCCGGCCGGCCGGGCGCCGCGCGGCGCCTGACCGCCCCGCGCATCATCGGCGCGCGGCACGCGCTGGCCTTGCGTCCCCGGCTGGCCGGCACCCGATCGCTGCCCCGCCTGCCCCTGGCGCGGCTGGCCACGCTGGCCCTGCTGCCCCCCATTCGACGGGCGTGGCTGTCCCTGCGCGGGCCTGGCGGCCGGCGCGTGCTGGCTGCGGGAAGAGGTGGCGGGCGGGGTCTGGG
>NZ_JBYSZG010000010.1:0-156204 GCF_058786935.1 Rugamonas sp. FW305-51 | reverse complement strand
GAAACCGGCCGCCGCAGCGGGCCGGCGATCGAAGAGGCCCCATTCTGCGCGCCAAATTTCGTTGCCGATAGAGCCACTTCACGCGCGCCCGCCGGACCACCTTGCCGCCGCGCACGCGGCCCCAAATGACAACACCCCGCAGGCCGGGGGCATGCGGGGTGTTGTCATGGCGCACGCGGCGCCCGGTCTGGCCGGCTTAGTGCTTGAGGTAGGTGTCCAGCCAGTCCAGCACCGTGTGGTGCCACAGCAGCGAGTTGGCCGGCTTGAGCACCCAGTGGTTCTCGTCCGGGAACATCAGCAGCTTGCTGGGAATGCCGCGCCGCTGCAGGGCCGTGAACGTGCCCAGGCCTTGCGTGGTGGGAATGCGGAAGTCCTGGTCGCCTTGCACCACCAGCATCGGCGTCTTCCAGTTCGTCACCAGGCTGACGGGATTGAACTTTTCATGGTTCTGCGGCACGTTGAAGTAGCTGCCGCCGTTTTCCCATTCCGTGAACCAGATTTCCTCGGTGGCGTAGGCCATGCCGCGCGTGTCGAACACGCCATCGTGGTTGACGATGCAGCGGAAGCCGTCGGACCAGTTACCCTCGATCCAGTTCATCATGTAACCGCCGTAGGAGGCGCCCAGCGCGCAGCTGCGCCCCGTGTCGAGCCAGGGGAAGCGCTGGGCCGCCGCGGCCAGGCCCAGCTTCAAGTCCTGCAGCGGCTTGCCGCCCCAGTCGCCGCTGATGGAGTCGGTGAATTTCTGGCCGTAGCCGGTCGAGCCGTGGAAGTCGATGAACACGGTGGCATAGCCGGCGCCCGCGTACACCTGCGGGTTCCAGCGGTAGCTCCAGGCGTTGCCGAAGCTGCCCTGGGGGCCGCCGTGGACCAGGAAAGCGACCGGGTATTTGGCGCCGGGCGCGGCATTCCAGGGCTTGGTGACGTAGCCGTACACGGTGTCGCCGTTGGCGCCTTTGAACGAGAACTGCTCATATTCGCCCATCTTGACGTCGGCCAGCGCCTGCGCGTTCAGCCACGTCAGCTGCACGGCCTGCTCCGGCGCCGCACCCAGTTTCTGCTTGTACAGCTGGGCGCCCGAGGCCAGGTCGGCGCGCGCCATGACCACCGTGTCGCGCTGCACGTCGAAGCCGTGCACGCTGCCCTTGCCGCTCAGCGCGCTGACCTTGCCGCTGGCCGCGTCGATGGCGAACAGGCGGTGCTGGCCCACGTCGTCGGCCGTGGCCAGCAGCTGCTTGCCGTCCGGGCTCCAGCCATAGTCGGCGATGGAACGGTCCCAGTCGCCGGCCACGGTGCGCCGCTTGCCCGAGGCCACATCCATCAGCACCAGGTGGAAACGGTCCGCCTCGAAACCGGGCCGGTCCATGGCCAGCCAGGCCAGGGTGCGGCCGTCCGGCGAATAGATGGGCTTGCTGTCCCAGGCCGGGTTGTCGGCCGACAGGTTGCGCGGCGTACCGCCGGCGGCCGGCACCTGGTAGACGTCGAAGTTGGTCGACCACGCTTCCGTCTTGCCGGCGATGCGGGCCGAGAACACGATGCTCTGGCCGTCCGGGCTGAAATGGTATTCCGCATGGTCGCCGAACGGCTTGGACGGCACGTCGCCATCCAGCGTGCCGCTCAGGCTGACGGGCGCGGCGCTGACCTTGCCGGTGGCGTCGATGGGCGCCGAATACAGCACGGCGTTGCGGCCGTCGGCCCAGGTGTCCCAGTGGCGCACGAACAGGCGGTCGTACACGTGGCCGCTGGCCTTGGTCTTGGCCTGGGCGTCGAGCCTGGCCTTGCTGCAGGCCAGGTCGGGGCAGTCGCGGAACACGGCCAGGCTCAGGGCCAGGCGGTCGCCCTGGGGCGACAGGCGGAAGTTGTCCACGTCCAGCGGCAAGTCCGTCACCCGCATCGCCTCGCCGCCGCCCAGCGGCAAGCGCCACACCTGCTGCGAGCCGGAACGGGACGACAGGAAGTAGATGGCGTCGCCCTTGGGCGACCATTCGGGGTCGGTGCTGCTGGCGTCGCTCTGGGTCAGGCGCTGGGGCACGGGCTTGGCGGCGCGCAGGTCCAGCATCCACAGCTGGGTGTTGCCGCGGTTCTTGTCCAGGTTGGTGGCACGCACGGTGTACACCACGCGGCTGGCGTCCGGCGCCAGCACCGGCGCGCCCACGCGCTCCATGTTGACCATATCTTCCACCGTGAAGCCGCGCGGCGCGGCCAGCGCGCTGGAGGCCGCCACGGCCGTTCCCAGCAGCAACAGACGTAATGTCATGGGTTGATCTCCGACGTAAGTATCAGTAAAGGCCGGCAGGACGCCGGCGAGCCGGACATGATACCAACTTCGCCATCAACGCGGTAAAAACTGCACACTATCGGGGTGCAGATATTGCTGGTGATCCACGCAAGCGCGCTTAGCGGTTGGGCAGGGCCACCCGCTTGCTTTCCATCATTTCATGGGGGTCGACCGTGCTCACGTTGTTGGTGCTCGAGCAGTCCTTGCGCACGATGGAGGTGCCGGTGGCGGCCTCGCTGCTGCGGCATTTGACGACAGCTGTCGCCGGCTCGGCCGTGGCGACGGTGGTGTCGGCCGGCGCGCTGGCGCAGCCGGACAACAGTGCCGCCGCGACAGCGGACAACAGGGAGAGGCGCAGGGGGATGTGAGACATAGCGATAACCTTCCATTCCGGATTGGGGGGGGATGCAGCGAATTATCATCCTAGCATTATTGAAAAATTCCGATACATATTTTTTCTGCCTGCCGCCAAAACTGTCACGCTGGCCGGCCGGACTACAAAAAGCGGCCGCGCATGGCGCGACCATACCAGCGCGGTGAAAAGTCATGCTAACCTGAAGTCATGGCGGTGCTCCGTGCACGCTTGGACCTCCACAGGATCGGACTATGGCAACTGGCAAGTCGATGCGCGCATGGCTACTGGGTTCGCTGCTGGCAGCGCTGGTGAGCGCGGCGCACGCGGCGCCGCAGGCGCCGCTGACGCTGTGCTTCGAGGACGTGGCGCAGCGGCCATGGAGCGTACCAGCCGCCGCCGGCCTCAATTTCGACCTGCTCAACCGGGTACAGCGCGAACTGGGCGAACAGTTCAGCTACGCGGCCAAGCCGTGGCGGCGCTGCATGGAGGAACTCAGGGCCGGTACGGTGGACGGCGTGATCGCGGCCGCCGACGCGGGGCCGCGGCGGCGCTACGCCATCGTCCCCACGCTGCCCGACGGCAGCGCCGATCCGGCCCGCGCCCTGTACCAGGATGACGTCAACGTGTTCCTGCGGGTGGGCGGCCAGGCCAGCTGGGACGGCCACCAGCTCAGCGCGCCACGGGGCGAAGTGGCCGTGCAGTCCGGCTACCTGATCGGCGCCAACCTGCGGGCCCAGGGCCTGCAGCCGCGCGAGCTGGTCAAGTCGGCCGACGACGGCTTGCGCCTGCTGGCGAGCGGCCTGTTCGACGTGGCCGTGCTGCAGGGCGCGGAAGCGAGCCGGCTGGCCCGCGCCGACCCGCGCTTTCGCGACCGCGTGCAGCAGGCATCCCCGCCCTATGCCGTGCTGGCCTTCCACCTGATGATGAGCCGCCGCGCCTACGAGCGCGACCCACAGCGCATCGAAGCGATCTGGCATGCCATCGGCGCCGTGCGCCAGTCGGCCCCCTATCGCCAGCAGGCGGCCGCGGCCGGCGTGGCGCCGCCGTAACGGCCGATGCGGCACCGGCGCAACAGCGGCCGGCATCGGCCCGCCTGGCACAGAGTGAGGCGCATATTTTTTTGCGATCTTGCCGATAATACTTGTTTTTTCCGGCATCAATCAGGCGCATAATTGCTCGCTCATGCCCCACATTGCGACGCGCTTCCGCCGGCTTAGCGCCCCGCAATACGTTTTACACGCCGGCAATGCAAGCGCCAGGATGGCCAAAAAGTTTGCAGGTTTTTTTACCCAAGTTGTGCCACACGGATAGTTGTGAACAATTGTAAAGAGACGTTGATGGCGTGCCCGACAGCGCTAAGGTGATGTTTTTTTCACCTGGCCCGGCCACCACTCAACGTATGCCTCGCAGCCGAAGTCAGACGTATTCCGGGAAAAGCTATGCTCACTGCAACCTATGTCCTGTTGACCCTGTCAATTGAACAGAAGAAAGAACGTCATTTCATCTCGCGCCTCCTGCACCACGTGCAAACCATGGCGCGCAAGCCGCAGGAACTCGACCCTGTGTACATCCAGTCCCAGCTAGACGAATTGGCCCGCTTCGCCGAAGCGCGCCACCAGCGCAAGGTAGAGGCTTGCCTGATGCCGGCCGTGCGCAACGCCACGGGCGACGCCGGCCCCCTGCTGGCCGACCTCGAATCGCTGAGCCGCCTGGGCAAGACCATGCTGGCGGCCGTGCGCAAATGCCTGCGCCGTGCCATGCGCCGCAGCGCCGTGCACGGCACCTTCCTGTGCCGCACCATCGACATGTATTGCCAGAACCTGCTGCAACGGCTGGACAAGGAAGAGCGGGAATTGCTGCCGCTGGCCCAGCGCGTGATCCGCAGCGAGGAATGGTTCGAAATCGGCAGCATGTTCCTGACCCAGGATGAAGCAGACGGAACGACCGAGCGCCAGCCGGCGCCGCGCGCACGCCCCAACTACCGCGGCGGCCAGCCACAGCTGATGCCGGCCGGCTGAAGCGCCCCGCTGCCTGCCAGACGACACTGGCGCCGCCGCGCGCCGGTGTTTCCCCGCTGACACTCTTGGGCTAGAATCGTGGCCGCATGGCGATCCCATGCTCCCGTTCACCCAACAGAATAGCGAACCTCCACCATGCGTTTTGCTTTGCCTCTTGCCGCCGCCCTGCTGGCGGCCGGCGCCGCGTCCGCGGCCACCCCCACCCCGATCACGCTCGACCAGGCCATGGCCCATCCCGACTGGATAGGCACGCCAGTCGAGGCCGCCTGGTGGGGCTGGGACAGCCGCCACCTCTATTTCAAGCAAAAACGCAGCGGTTCGCCCCTGCGCGACATCTGGCAGGCCGGCACGGCCGCGCCGGCCGTGGTCGGCGACAGCCAGCTGGCCGGCATCGACAGCCCGGCCATGGTGTACAACCGCGACCACTCGCGCGCCGTCCTGCTGCGCAACGGTGACCTGTTCGAGCGCGACCTGAAGACGGGCGCCCTGACCCAGATCGTGCGCGGCAGCACCCCGGCCGCCGCGCCCCAGTACGGGGCCGATGGCGCCCATGTGCAGTTTCGCATCGGCCAGGACTGGTACAGCTGGAGCCGCGCCGAGCGCCTGGTGACGCCGGTGGCCCTGCTGCGCACGGTCAAGGACCCGGACGCCAGGCCGGAGGCCGACCTGCTGCGCGACCTGCAGCTGCGCCTGCTGACCACGGTGGCGCGCCAGAAACAGGAACGGGAGCAGGAACGGGAACAGGGCCAGGCCCAGCGCCGCGCCGATCCTACCCGCGCGCCCCTGCCCGTCTACCTGGGCGACAAGGTCGACATCAGCGGCAGCGCCCTGTCGCCGGACGGGCGCTACCTGCTGGTGGTGACCACGCCGCGCGACAGCGCCAAGGCGCCGCGCGACAAGATGGCCCGCTTCGTCACCGAGTCCGGCTTCGAGGAAGCGGTGGACCAGCGCCAGCGCGTGGCCCACGACGGCCCCGTGCCGCAGACGCTCAAGCTGGTCGACCTGGCCACCCGCACCGTGCGCGAGCTGCCGTATGACAGCCTGCCCGGCATCGCCACCGACCCGCTGGCCGAGCTGCGCGCGGCGCAGAAGCTGCCGGCCCTGAAAGGCAACCGCCCCGTGCGCGTGGACCCGGACGACGGCGTGCTGCAATGGAGCGGCGACGGCAGCCGGGCTGCCGTCATGGTGCGCGCCATCGACAACAAGGACCGCTGGATCGCCACCGTCGACCTGGCCCGCGCCACCCTGGCCAGCGTGCACCGCCTGACGGACCCGGCCTGGATCAACTACCGCGGCAACCACTTCGGCTGGCTGCCCGACAACAGCACCCTGTGGTACCAGTCCGAAGAGAGCGGCTACTCGCACCTGTACACGCTGGCCGCCGGCGGCCAGCCGCGCGCCCTCACCTCTGGCCGCTGGGAAGCGAGCCAGCCGGAATGGACGGCCGATGGCAGCCAGGTCTATTTCATCTGCAACCCCAAGCTGCCCGGCACCTATGAAGTGTGCGCCACCGCCGTCAAGGATGGCGGCCTGCGCGAAGTGACGGCCCTGGGCGGAGTGGAAAACTTCTCACTGTCGCCGGACGGGCGCAAGGTGCTGCTGCGCTACTCGGCCAGCTACCTGCCGCCGCAACTGGCCACCGTGCCGGCCGCCGGCGGCGCGCCCACCGTGCTGACGGACACCCGCTCGGCCGACTTCAAGGCCCGCAGCTGGATCGAGCCGCAACTGGTGGCCGTACCGTCCACCCACGGCGCCGCGCCCATCTGGGCCAAGCTGTACCGGCCGGCCCAGCTGGAAGCGGGCAAGCGCTACCCCATCGTCATGTTCGTGCATGGCGCCGGCTACCTGCAGAACGTCAGCCGGCGCTACCCCAACTACTTCCGCGAGCAGATGTTCCACAACCTGCTGGTGGAAAAAGGCTACCTCGTGCTGGACATGGACTACCGGGCCTCGGAAGGCTACGGCCGCGCCTGGCGCACGGCCATCTACCGCCAGATGGGCCATCCGGAACTGGAAGACTACCTGGACGGCGTGAACTGGCTGGTGGCCCAGCACCAGGGCGACGCCGGCAACGTGGGCGTGTATGGCGGCAGCTACGGCGGCTTCATGACCTTCATGGCCCTGCTGCGGGCGCCGGACGTGTTCAAGTCCGGCGCGGCGCTGCGGCCAGTGACGGACTGGACCAGCTACGAGCACGACTACACCGCCAACATCCTGAACACGCCGGAGCTGGACCCGCAGGCCTACAAGCTGTCGTCGCCGATCGAATACGCGGACCAGCTGCGCGGCAACCTGCTGATTGCCCACGGCATGGTGGACGACAATGTGTTCTACCAGGATTCCGTGCGCATGGCCCAGCGCCTGATCGAGCTGAAAAAGGATCACTGGGAACTGGCCAGCTATCCGGTGGAACGGCACGGCTTCGTGCAGCCGGAGAGCTGGTACGACGAATACCGCCGCATCTACCAGCTGTTCGAGCGCACGCTGAAATAATGGCAAGGGTGTGGCGGCGTTGAAAAATTCACCCTTGACGGCGCCCCACACCCGCCTGCTATAATTGCGGCCCTTGGCCTGGTAGCTCAGTTGGTAGAGCAGAGGACTGAAAATCCTTGTGTCGGTGGTTCGATTCCGCCCCGGGCCACCAAGAACATCCCTCACGCAACGCCCACTCATGCCAGTGGGCGTTTTTGTTTTGTGGATTGCGGCTCCTTGGCTCCGGTCCATTTCCATTTCCATTTCCGGTTCCGGTACGAGAAGTTGCGTCAGAACCTACCCCCATCATGGCGCGCGGAGGCAGACGAAGCGATTTACGCCGACGCGAGAATTGCCTCTTTGATCCAGCCGGCAAAGGCATCCATGGTCGCCAGCGTCCGCGCCGGCAAATGGCGATCTCGGGGATACAGTATCGACACGTCGGGAGCCAGCGTCTCCCACTGCGACAGGATGCGATCGAGCTTTCCTTCACGCAATGCCGGCGCCACCATGAAGTTCAGGCTTTGAACGATGCCCATGCCGGCAATCGCCAATTGCAATCGGGCGTCCGCATCGCCAACGGCTGCGATGGTTTCCGGGTAACACGGCATGTAATTGCCGTCTTCCTCGAACTCCCATTCGAGCCGCTCGCCCGATTGCGGCAGCAGGTGGTCTATCAGGCGATGGCCCGGCAAATCCTGGGGACGCTCTGGGCACCCCATCAGGCGCAGGTAGCCAGGGGAGGCGACCGTCACGCGCCGCGGCCGCCCCAGGGGCCGGCGTACCAGGTCCTGGTCCTCCAGGCCGCCGATGCGCACCGCGAAGTCGATGCCGTCCCGGACAAAATCGCCGCGCTGATCGTTCATGACCAGCTCCACATGGATTTGCGGATGCGCCGCGAACCATTGCGGCAGGCGTGGAATCAGGATGGAGCGCGCCACGGACACGTTGGCGCTCACCCGGACCCGTCCGGCCAGCGCTTGCTGAGCGTTCGTGAGCGACGCCTCCGCCTCGTCAAGCTCGCTGAGCAGGCGCCGGCAGACCTCGAAATAGCGGCTGCCGGCTTCGGTGGGTGCGACAGCCCGGGTGGTTCGTGCCAGGAGGCGCACGCCAAGCGACTGTTCAAGCCGCGCCATCCGCTCCGTCGCGTTGGACGACGACATCCCCAATGCCCGGGCGGCCTTGCCGAAGGAAGCTGCTTCCACAATCCTGACGAACAGGCGCATGGCCGCCAATTGATCGATGCGCATTCTTTACTCGCTTATGCCGAATAATATTTTCGCATTTTACGGTCTAGGCGAGTGGTGAACAACGTCCTACATTACGGTTCATTCCCATACCTTGAGGAGAACCGAATGAACTACACCACTTTGGGCCGGTCTGGATTACGGATTTCGAGGTTGACGCTCGGGGCGATGACGATTGGCGCCGGCACCGGCATCTGGGCCTCGGTGGCCGGGCTCGGTCGCGAACAGGCCGCCCGTCTCATCGGCACAGCGCTCGACCGCGGGGTGAATCTGATCGATACGGCGGACGCCTATTCGCAAGGCCAGTCCGAAACCATCGTCGGCCAAGTGCTGAAAGACCTCGCCGCCGACGAAACGCGCATGCTCGTCGCGACCAAGGTACGGTTGCGCACTGGCCCCGGCCCCAACCAGGCAGGCCTGGGCCGTTCCCACATTTTCAATACGGTGGAGACGAGTCTCAAACGGCTGGGCCGGGATCACATCGATCTGCTGCAATTGCATGACCGCGACCTGTTGACAGCGCTGGACGAAACCCTGCGTGCCCTTGATGATCTTGTGACCCAGGGCAAGATCCGGCACGTGGGCGTATGCAATTTCACGGCGTCGGAACTGGAACAGGCGCACATGATTACCGCACAGGCACATTGGGCCAGGATCACCAGTGCTCAGGTTCACTACTCGCTGGCGACGCGCGACATCGAGCACGAGATCGCGCCCGCGGCGCGCAGGCACGGCATGGCGTTGATGGTCTGGAGTCCTTTGTCCGGCGGCTATCTCAGCGGCAAATACACCGCGCCGGACGGCCGGCCTGCCGGACGCCGTACCCACTTCGACTTCCCGCCGATTGACCCGGCGACAGCCGATCCGATCGTTCACGCGTTGCGTAGCGTTGCCCAGGAATTGGACAGCACACCGTCCCAGGTCGCACTGGCGTGGTTGCTCGGGCGCGAAGAGATAGCAACGGTCATCGTCGGGGCAAGTTCCGCGGCCCAACTGAGCGAGAACTTGAAGGCGGACGAATTGGTGCTGCTCCCCGAACAGCGCGAACGTCTGCACAAGGTCTCTCAACCCAAGCTGCCCTATCCCCACTGGATGCAGCGCCTGCATGACCGGGATCGCCTGTAAGGTAGCGGATGCCACCCGGGTCTTATTCCGGGTTCCGGATTCGAGATGCAAGAAACTCAACGCGCCGATTTGCACCAGGCCGCGCTTGCCTGCCGTCCAGTTCCCGAATGCCGGCCGGCCCGGGCGACCCGCCACCATGGTCCGACAGACCGTGACGTCCTGACGGCGGCGATCGTCACGCCGCCCGTCCCCGCTCCTGTAGCCAGTCCGTAAACAGCGTCACCCGCGAGGAAGCCTGCTTGCGGCCCACCGCAAACGAGTAACACCCCGTCTCGATCGCCGCCCCATGGCGCCGCAGCGCATCGATCTGCAGCATGGCCGCGACGAACGCCTCGGGCACGACCAGCGCCCCCAGGCCTTGCGTGGCCGCCTGGATCGCCAATACCGTGTTGTCGAACTCGCAGGTCGGCGCCAGGGCCTCGGCATCCATGCCATGCGCCCTGCTCCACGCCGGCCACAGGTCGGGCCTGGAGCGGGTGCCGATGCGCGGCAGCTCGCTTAGCCACCCCATGTCCGCCCCCGCGCGCGCGGCCAGGTCCGGCATGAAGGCCGGGCTCGCCACCAGCACGGAACGCTCGCGCAAAAAGACCTGCGCCGGCAAGCCGCGCAATTCGGCCGCGTCGCGCCGCAGGAATACGTCGGCCGGCGAGGCCGGATCGATGTCGCCCTCGACGGTGCGGATCTGCACCTGGAGTTGCGGGTGACGCTGCCGCAACTCCGGCAACTGGGGGATCAGCCAGTGCATCGCCAGCGTCACGCTGGTGTCGACCAGGATGGCGAACTGCCGCTGGGCGCCGCCGTCCGGATTGAGCACCGCTTCCAGCGCCGCCATCTTTCCGCCCACGCTCTCTTGCAGCGCCTTGCCGGCCGGCGTCAGCGTGGCCGCGCCGCCGGCGCTGCGGTCGAACAGCACCTGCTTCAGGTGCGCCTCCAGCGCCTGGATCTGTCGGCTGACGGCGCCCGGCGTGAGGTGCAGCGCCTGGGCGGCGTGGCGGAAACCGCCCTCCCGCACGACGACGCAGAAAACATACAAAGCATTGAGCGGAGGACGGATAGCCATGGGCGCGGGCAAGTGTTGAGAAAAACTCAACCCATGATACCAAAATCTCGTTTGAGCGCCAGCTCAAAAAATTTCATCATTTCAATTTGATGGCGATCGGCGCGGCCGGATTGTGGGCCGATTGCGCCCCAGACGCCGTCCGCGCACGGCCGCCGCCGGCGGCTGGCGCGCTCTGAACGGAAAGGATGAACGATGGGCGAGGCATATTGGTTTTTCGTGGTCATGGTCGTGTTCACCGTCGCCAGCCCCGGTCCCGGCGTGCTGATGACGCTGGACAATGCGATTGCCGGCGGCTGGCGGGCGGCCATGCATGGCGTGCTGGGACTGGCCATCGGCGCGGCCATGATGGCGGGGCTGTGTTCGGCCGGTATCGGGCTGCTCATTCGCTCCTCGCAGCCGCTGTTCCTGCTCCTGAAATACGCCGGGGTCGCCTACCTGTTTTATCTGTCGTACAAGACCTGGCGCCGCGGCCCGCAAACGGTGCCAGGCCATGCCGGCGGCGCGGGGAACGGCGCCAAACGGGCCGCCGGGGCGGGACGCAAGCGCCTGCTGCAAGGGGCGCTATTACAAACCAGCAATCCAAAATCGCTGTTTTTCTTCCTGTCCGTGCTGCCGCAAGCGGCCCAGGGCGCCGGCGGTGAGGCCAGCCAACCGCTGCGGCTGGCGTTGGCGGTCGCGACCTATTGCCTGGTGCTGATCCTGATCCACGCACTGTACGCCGGGCTCGCCGCCCGGGCCGGCACATGGCTGAGCCAGCCCGGCACGGCCCGCCTGCTGTCGCGCCTGAGTGCGCTCATGTTCTGCGCATTCGGGGTCACGATGGTGACCTTCACGCTTTAAGGTCCGCCATACGTCAATAGCCACGCAGCATAAATTCAATACATGACTCCGCAACTGCCTGATCGCCCACGGACAACCGGCCCGCAAGCTGGCGCAGCAGCATTGCTGGCACAGCCAGCAGGTTGGGCGTGTCCAGCACGTATTCCTGGGTGTGCAGTTGAATGCGCGCTTGCGCGCCCTGGATGATGGGCCGCGGACGAACATAGCGCGCAAGCGGAATGCACCATCGGGTGCTGGTGCGCACGAAATTACTTTGCACATCCAGATACAGCGGATGACCGGCAGCCTTATTGGGATTGACGTAAATGTCAAATCTCGCCATGGTCGCCCGTCATCGCGTCAGGATGTTCCGCTAAAAAGCGCTGGAGTTGCTCTGCGGCAGTTCCCTCGGCATCCACCTGGCGCGCGTACGCTTCCAGCGCCTCCCGGTTATCGAGTGCCCACTGGGTGCAATCATCGTACCCCCCCGGTGGCGTCCAACCGTCCGGCGCGGGGACGAGGTGGGGCGCTTGGGGCGGAGCCGTCGTCACCACCCGCACCGGTAGCAGTTCGAACCTGCCGTCGGCATGAAGCACGACGTCATACAACTTGCCCGCATATTTCTTGCCCAGCGAGATCTGGCCGCTGGCGCCCACTTCTTTCAACATATGCCCTCCATGTCTTCATGCGATCATGCGGCACCTACCGGGACGTGTCAATCTGGCGCCAGCGGCAGCCCCACTTCATATGCGGTAGCGCAAACAGCTAGACACGTGTGCGGCGCTATGGCGTCACCAAAACCATCGACATGGCCGATGGGTAGGCGCACCCCGGCAGCGCGCCCGTCGCACCAGAACAAGGCAAGCGCATCCACCATGGTGCGCGCCGCTGCTTTGCGCACCAGGATCTGGCGCCGCCGCACCATCGCGGCGCCCCGCATCACCCGGCCAGCCAGACGGCCCGACTCTTGCTTAGTGATGGATAGAAGTGATTTCAGCACCACGAAATACTTTACCAATCACACCATAATTTCAGGATAGAGGAACAACATGGCATACCTGGCACCTTCAGAGTTCGTCACCAAAATGGTCGATGCGGGCGAGTCCAAGATTTACATGGCCACGCGCGATTCGCTGATCCGCGCCTACATGGCCGGCGCCATCCTGGCGCTGTCGGCCGTGTTCGCCGTCCACTGCTCGGTGCAGACCGGCATCCCGCTGGTGGGCGCGCTGCTGTTCCCGGTCGGCTTCTGCATGCTGTACCTGCTGGGCTTCGACCTGCTGACCGGCGTGCTGGTCCTCACGCCGCTGGCCTGGATCGACAAGCGCCCCGGCGTCACGCTGCGCGCCGTGCTCAAACACTGGGGCGTGGTCTTCGTCGGCAACTTCCTCGGTGCGCTGACGGTCGCCTTCCTGATGGCCATCGTGTTCACCAACGGCTTCCAGACCGAGCCGAGCAAGGTCGGCATGACCATCGCCGGCATCGGCGAGGCGCGCACGCTGGGCTACGCCAAGTTCGGCGCCTACGGCATGCTGACGCTGTTCGTGCGCGGCATGCTGTGCAACTGGATGGTGTCGACCGGCGTGGTCGGCGCCATGATCTCCACCTCCGTCAGCGGCAAGGTGATCGCCATGTGGATGCCCATCATGCTGTTCTTCGCGATGGCCTTTGAGCACTCGGTGGTCAATATGTTCCTGTTCCCGTCGGCCATGCTGATGGGCGGGAATTTCTCCATCCTCGACTATCTGATCTGGAATGAGATCCCTACCGTGCTGGGCAACCTGGTGGGCGGCCTGGCCTTCACCGGCCTCACGCTGTACACTACCCACGTCAAGACCCTGCCAAAACGCGCGCTCAAGAAGGCGGCCTAACTTGCCGCCTGTGCCGCGGGCCGGCCGCACAGCCGCCCGCGGGCATCGCCCTCCATGTCCAAGCAACTCACCATTTCCACCGGCCAGCACTCCTGCAAGGGACGCAAGGACGTCAACCAGGATTTCCACGGCATCTACCTGGCGCGCGGGTCGCAACTGACCTGCAAGGGCATCGCCATCGCGCTGGCCGACGGTATCAGCGGCAGCGACGTCAGCCAGATCGCCAGCCAGTTCGCCGTGACCGGCTTCCTCGACGACTATTACTGCACCTCGGACGCGTGGAGCGTCAAGACCTCGGCCGAACGCGTGCTGGCGGCCACCAACGCCTGGCTCTACGCGCAAACCCAGCAAGGGCGCGGCCGCTACGACAAGGACCAGGGCTACGTCTGCACGCTGAGCACCATGGTCATCAAGTCGGCCACCGCGCATCTGTTCCATGTCGGCGACAGCCGCATCTACCGGCTGCACGGCGCCGTGCTGGAACAGTTGACGGTCGACCACCGCATCCAGGTCGCGCCCGGACAAAGTTACCTGGCCCGCGCGCTGGGCGCGGCCGGCCAGCTCGACATCGATTACCGCAGCGTGCCCATCGAGGCGGGCGACCTGTTCGTGCTGGCCACGGACGGCGTCTACGAATACACGGACGGCGCCGCGATCGCCGCCGCCATCGCGGCCACGCCGCAGCAGCTGGACCTGGCCGCGCAGGCCATCGTCGAACACGCCTACCAGCGCGGCAGCCCGGACAACCTGACCGTGCAATTGGTGCGCATCGACGCCCTGCCCAGCCCCGAGGCCGACGAGCTGGTGCGGCGCTACGCGGCCCTGCCATTCCCGCCGCTGCTCGAAGCGGGCCAGCTGTTCGATGGCTACCGGATCGTGCGCGAACTGCACGGCAGCAGCCGCAGCCACATCTACCTGGCGCATGACCCCGACAGCGGGCAACGGCTGGTGATCAAGGCGCCCGCCGCCGACCTGCAGGGCGATCCGGCCTATGTCGAACGCTTCCTGATGGAGGAATGGGTGGCGCGCCGCATCCACAGTCCGCACGTGCTCAAGCCGGTGCCGCACGGCCGCCCGCGCAACTTCCTCTATCTGCTGACCGAATTCGTCGAGGGCCAGACCCTGGCGCAATGGCTGCACGACCATCCGCGGCCGGGGTTGCCGGCGGTGCGCGCCATCGTCGGCCAGGTGGCGAAGGGCTTGCGCGCCCTGCACCGGCTCGATATGGTGCATCAGGACCTGCGCCCGGAAAACATCATGATCGACGGCGCGGGCATGGTCACCATCATCGATTTCGGCGCCGCCAGCGTGGCCGGCATCAGCGAATACGCCGCTCAGGACGAATACGCCTCCGTGCCGGGCGCGCTGCAATGCATGGCGCCCGAATATTTCCTCGGCGAACAAGGCAGCGCGCGCTCGGACCTGTATGCGCTGGGCGTGCTGGTCTACCAGATGCTGACGGGCACACTGCCGTACGGCGTCGACGTGCCGAAAGCCCGCACCCGCGCGTCCCAGCGCAAGCTGCGCTACGCCCCGGCGCCGCAACACAACCGCGACGTGCCGCCATGGGTGGACGAGGCCATCAGCAAGGCCGTCCATCCGGACCCGCTGCGGCGCTACGACGACGTGGCCGAATTCCTGTACGACCTGCAACAGCCGAACCGGGCCTTCCTCGCCCGCAAGCGTCCGCCGCTGATCGAACGCCATCCGCTGGCGTTCTGGAAAGGGCTGTCGTGCGTGCTGGCCTTCGCGCTGCTGCTGAGCCTGGCCTTCAAGGGGCACTGACGCGCGCACCGTGCCGTTCTGATAACATGGGCGGACCATCAACCATGCTATCCAGCCATCACGAGGAGACGCAAACTTGAACGACCCACACTACTTGCACGGCAGCTGCCTGTGCGGCGGCGTCGCCTACCGGGCCGCCTTGCCGGTGCGCGACGCCAGCCATTGTTACTGCATCATGTGCCAGAAGCAGCATGGCGCCGCGTCGGGCTCCTACGCCAACGTCGGCAGCGCCGGCTTCGCGTTCGAACGCGGCGCCGAGCTGGTGACGGAATACGCCTCGTCCGACCATGGACGGCGCGGTTTCTGCCGCGTGTGCGGCTCCACCCTGTTCTGGCGCAGCACGCAGGCGCCGGACCGCATCGCGGTCACCCTGGGCACGCTCGAGCCCCCGTACGACGGCCCCGTCGAGCGCGAACTGCATACCGACAGCAAGCCCGCCTGGCTGCCCACGCGCTGACAGCGCAGCGCGCCCGGCGCGGCGCGCCACCGGCCATTTAGTGCCCGCCCTCTAAGCCATCGGTTGACAACTGACCGCCAGTCATTAAACTACAAGTATTATGACTAAGGGTCATTTAACCAAGAAGGGGCGTGGCGATGAAACAGGATCTGGCAGGACAGTGGGCACTCGTGACGGGCGCATCGAGCGGCTTCGGCGTGGATTTCGCGCGCCAGTTGGCCGCGCGCGGTGCGCAACTGGTGCTGGCGGCGCGGCGCGCCGAACCCATGCAAGCGCTGGCCCGTGAACTGGCCAGCCAGTACGGCACCGTGTGCGAAGTGGAAAGCGTGGACCTGTCCCAGCCGGGTGCGGCGCACGCGCTCAAGGCCACGCTCGATGCGCGCGGCATCCGCATCGACATCCTGATCAACAACGCCGGCTATGGCCTGTGGGGCCCGTTCCTCGAGCAGCCGCTGGCCCGCACGCTCGACATGATGCAGCTGAACATGGTGGCGCTGACGGAGCTGACCCACGCGTTCGCGCACGACATGGCCCAGCGCGGGCGCGGCAAGATCCTGCTGGTGTCGTCCATCGGCGCCTACCAGGCCACCCCGACCTATGCGGCCTATGCCGCCACCAAGGCCTACGTGCTGCTGTTCGGCGAAGCCTTGCACGAGGAACTGGCCCCCAAGGGCGTGACCGTGACCGTGCTCTCGCCCGGCATTTCGGCCACCAGCTTCCTGGCCGTGTCCGGCCAGCGGGCCACGCTGTACCAGCGCCTGCTGATGATGCAAAGCGCGGCCGTGGTACGCATCGGCTTGCGCGCACTCGACCGTGGCCGCGCCTCCATCGTGCCGGGCTGGCTGAACGCGCTCACGGCCTTCGGCAACCGCTTCATGCCGCGCATGGTGCAGCGCCGCGTGGCCTATCAGCTGATGAAGAACTGAGCAGGCACGGCGGCGCAGCCGGGGAGATCGGCGGCAAGGCCGATTCATTGTAGAATCCGGAGCCATTCAACGCTAAGGAAACCCATGGGACGCCCCGTCCTGACCGAGCAAGACCGGGAGCAGCGCCGCCGCGTGCTGCTCGACGCCGCCCACCAGCTCTATCGCGAGCGCAACGCCCTGCCGCCGGTGGCCGATATCGCCAGCGCGGCCGGGCTGGCCAAGGGTACGGTGTACCTGTATTTCCGCACCAAGGAAGAAATCTTCGTCGCCCTGCTGGAAGACAGCTTCGCGCACATGTTCGCGGCGCTGGCGCCGCTGCTGGCGCAGCTGGACCTGGAGCAGCCCGGCGCGGCGGCCCGCTACGCGCAGGCGTACACGGCACTGGTGCGCAACAGCGGCGACCTGCTGCGGCTGGCCGCGCTGGGCAACACCGTGCTGGAAAAGAATTTGCCGCTGGAAGCCATGCAGCGCTTCAAGCTGAACCTGGCACAGGGCATGACGGCAGCGGGCGCCCTGCTGGAGCGGCGCGCCCGCGCCCGCGCACCCGGCTGGGGCGCCACCCTGCTGCTGCAAACCTATGCCCTGACGCTGGGCCTGTGGCAGGCGCTCGATTTTCCCGACGTGCTGCGCGGTTTCCTGCAACAGCCGGCGCTGCGGGTACTGGAACGCGACTTCCATGCCGAACTGGAAGCGGCCGTCGAGCGGCTGTGGTCGGCCGCCCTCGACTGATCCGGCCGGCGGAAGGTAACACTGCGCCCGGCCGGCGCCGCCATCACCACATCAGGTCGTCGGGAATCTGGAAGGCGGCGTAAGGATCGTCCTCCTCCACTTCGGTGGTGGTCTTGTTGACCCGCACCACCAGCGTCGCATCGCGCTCGGCGATCTTGTCGGCGATCACGCGCGGCACCAGTTCCACCCCGTCGCCCAGGCACACGATCACCAGGCGCCCGGCCACCAGGTGCTCGCGCACCTCGGCCGACACATAGATGCGCTCGATCTTGGTGCCATGGGTGAAGTTGTAGGCGATGTCGCCCTTGCCCTTGTGCTGGCGGTTCTGCTGCACCATCTGGACGATCTGGGCGTGGATGGCCTTCTGGGTGGCCGCCTCGTCGCGCTGGGCGTTCAGCTCGCGGGCCCGCTCGGCGTTCTTGCGCTGGATTTCGAGCGCGGCCAGGCGCGCCTCGTCCACGCTCTGCGCGCCGGTGCGGCGCTCCTCTTTCTTCTGCTTGCTCTTGTCCTGATTGACCTTCTTGACCTTGTTCTTGTCGACCAGGCCGGCCTTTAACAACTGCTCTTGCAAGGAAACCATGCTTACCGCTCCGTAATTAGGGTCGCCGGCCGGGCACTGCCGCCGGCCGGCGCAAAGGCGCTAGCATAGCAAACCTGGCGCCGCCACCGCCAATTGCCGGCCCCGCCACCACAGCGGCGGACCCTAGCCCAGTTCGAACGTCGTGACGCCATACTGGCGCGCCATATCCATCGCCGGCAATCCGCCCGTGTACATGCGCGCCGTCTCGAAGCAGGGCCGCAGCTGGTGGCGGGCGGCCAGCGAGACGGCGGCCGGGTTCGCTTCCGGCACATCGAGGTAGACCGGCACGCCCGGCGTCACCTGTCCCAGCAGGTTGAGGAACAGGGTCTCGGCCTGCACTGCCGTCTCGGCGAACAGGGGGCCGATCTTGTAGCCGTTGCGGCAGGGTCGCAGCACAGCATAGGCGGCCACGCCCTGCTCCCCCGGCAGGCCAACGGCGATGCAGTCCGGCTGCGTGATCCAGCACTGGAGAAAGCGGCTGCGCTCGTCCGGAAAACAGCTGCGGTCGTAACGGTGCACCTCGTCCAGCGGCAAGGACGCCAGCGGCACTGCCGCGTTGTCCACGCCGGGGCGGCCCACGGCTTCGTAGCGGATATTGCGGTGAGCCAGGTGGAAACCGGACTTGGCGTAATTGCCCTGCTGGGCCAGCACCCCGTCCAGGCCGATATTGCGCCCGGCCAGGCGCGCCATGCCGGCTTGCCAGATGGCCATGCCGTAGCCTCGTCCGCGCCACGCCGGCCGCACCATGTAGCCACCGATAAAGCCGAACGTGGTGCCGTATTGGATGGCGAAGATGCTGGCCACCGGTTCGCCGTCCACCAGCCCCAGCAGGAAGCCGCCCGGATCGGCCGCGTGGAAGCAGGCGGCATCGTTCAGGCCGGGATTCCAGCCTTCCTCGGCCGCCCAGTCGAGCACGGTTTCCAGCTCCTGCAGCTGCATGGGACGGATCAGCATCGGTTCGGGCGTCATCATGTGCTCCCATCGGTCGGCGATGTCCTACTGTAGGCGATTTCACGGCGGCGCGCCATTGGCGCACGCAACCGCCAGTCGCCAATCTGGCTGGCCCACCTGCTGCTGCGCGCACCGGCCGCCCATGCCGCGCCCACCTTGACATCCGTCCCCCGCGCACTAGGCTGATTTGATCGGCTACTCCCGGCACGACCATCCGCGACTGCCGCGGGGCGGACGAGAACCAGGAGAGACGCCATGAATGCACAAGAGAACAAGCAACTGGTGATGCAGGGCTACCGGCTGTTCCAGAGCGGCGATATCCGCAAGCTGATGGACCTGTACCACGACGACGCGGAATGGGTCAGCCCCGATTCCGAATACACGCCCTATGCCGGCAGCTACCACGGCAAGCAGGGCATAGGCCAGTTCTTCGCCAAGCTCGACGCGGCCGTCCAGCCGGTCTTGTTTGAAGCGCGCCAGTTCATCGCCGAGGGCGACATGGTGGTCGTCACCGGCGACGCCACCTGGATCGCCAAGCCCACCGGACGCCGCTTCGACAACCCGTGGGTCCACGTGTTTACCATGCGTGACGGCAAGGTAGCCCGCTTCCAGGCCTATTTCGACACGGCCCCCGGCGACCGCGCCTTCCATCCGGAACTGGCCGGCACGGCCGCCACCGTACCGCTGCACCACTGACCTCGTTCCACCTGCGCCCGCCGCGCCGGCCATGCCGGTCCCGGCGGCGCCGCACGCCCATCGCCCACCCCTGCTACACTGCCCCTGCCGCGCGCACCGATGGGCTGCGCCACGGCACACTGTCTACGTCTATTGTCTTCAGGAACCACACCATGTTGAATTTCGAGTATTACAACCCGACCAAAATCGTGTTCGGCGCCGGCACCACGGCCGCCCTGGCGCGGCTGGTGCCGGAAACGGCGCGCGTGCTGTTGCTGTACGGCGGCGCCAGCGCCGAAAAGACGGGCACCCTGGCCGACGTGCGGGCCGCGCTGGGCGACCGCGTCGTACGCGAGTTCGGCGGCATCGAGCCCAACCCCAGCTACGAGACGCTGCAAGGCGCCATCGCCCAGGTGAAGGCCGAGCGGCTCGACTACCTGCTGGCCGTGGGCGGCGGCTCCGTCATCGACGGCACCAAGTTCGTGGCGGCCGCCGCCCTGTACGAGGGCGACGCCTGGGACGTGGCGCACAGCCGCGGCGCCGTCGTCACGCGCGCGCTGCCATTCGGCGCCGTGCTGACCTTGCCGGCCACCGGTTCGGAAATGAACAACGGCGCCGTCGTCACCCGCAAGGCCAGCCACACCAAGCAGCCGTTCCGCAGCGAACACTTGTTCCCCCAGTTTTCCATCCTGGACCCCACCCGCAGCTACAGCCTGCCCCTGCAGCAGGTGGCCAACGGCCTGGTGGACGCCTTCGTCCACACGACGGAGCAATACCTGACCTATCCGGCCCAGGCCCTGCCCCAGGACCGCTTTGCCGAAGGCTTGCTGCAGACCCTGGTCGAGATCGCCCCCCGCGCGCTGGCCGCGCCCGACGACTACGACACCCGCAGCAACCTGATGTGGGCCGCCTCGCTGGCCCTGAACGGCCTGATCGGCGCCGGCGTGCCGCAAGACTGGACCACCCACATGATAGGCCACGAACTGACGGCGCTCTACAACATCGACCACGCCCGCACCCTGGCCATCGTGCTGCCGGCCCTGCTGCACGTGCGGCGCGACAGCAAGCGCGCCAAGCTGCTGCAGTACGGCGCGCGCGTGTGGGGCATCACGGACGGCAGCGAGGACGAGCGCATAGCCGCGGCCATCGCCCGCACCCGCGCCTTCTTCGAAAGCGTGGGCATCCCCACCCGGCTGGGCGGCTACGGCCTGGGACAGGAAGCGGTGGAAGCCGTGCTGGCCCAGCTGGCCGCGCACGGCATGAGCAAGCTGGGCGAACGGCGCGACGTGAGCCTGGAAGTGAGCCGCGCCATCCTGCAGCACGCGCTGTAAGAAGATGATACAGATTATTAAATCAACATTAATAATTTGACATATTTCGTTACTACTGGTTCCCAGGTGGCAGCCACTTATTCTCTGCCGCCGGGAACCGCTGGCTGTACATCGGAGGCGGCAGCTCTATACTGAGCGATGCAGTTATCAAAAACATACTGCTCATCACTCAGTTGGAGGTTCATCATGCGTACTCTACTTGCCCTGGCGCTATTGTGCGCAGCCAGCGGCGCAGTGCCAGCCCAGACCCAGCCGGCCACGTCGGACCCGGCGGATCAGGCATCCATCCCCACCCAGCGCGTAGCGCGCGCCAAGAGCCTGGTTTCGCCACGGGACTTCGTGGAATTCCGGGGCCAATACAGCATGGATAATGGCCAGGTGCTGTCCATCAGCAGCCATCGCCGCCATTACTACGCCCGCTTCGACGGCCAGCCGGCAATGGAGATCGTCGCCGTCACGGCCGATACCTTCGTCTCCACCGACGGCAGGACCCGGATGGCGTTCACGCAATATCCCAACGGCGTCGTCACCGGCCTGACGGCCACCATCGACGCCGGCCCAGTGGTCGCATGGGTCAACCGCTGACCCCGCAAAAGACGGAAAAAAATGGGGACGTACCCCTTTTTTAAGAAATGGGGACGTCCCTTTTTTTTCCTCCTGTTTTCCAAAATGGCAAAATGGGGTACGTCCCCATTTTTCCTGATTTTTTGTGCAGAGCAAAACAAGTTGTGCCGGGGATAGATTGACTGGCGGGCAGCCGGCTGCGATACTGAATTGGACGACCGTACGGCATGCCGTATGCAAGTCGATATCCCCGCCATCGCCGCGCCGGCAGTCAGACGGGCGTCACGGGGCAGATTGCTGCTTCATGCCTGTGTGCCATGACAGAACTACGAGCCTCGCTCAAGAGCAAGCACAAGTTTTCGCTCAACTGGAGCTACCTGAACGCGATCGCCAACGGGATATCGGCCATCGACCTGGGCGGCCTGGCCCTGCGTAACCTGCACGACGCGCGCCAGTTCGTGCGCGAATACGGCTTCGACCTGGACCAGCCGGCCGCCCCGGCCCACATCGCCCGCGTGCACCGGGAAGCGGTCGACTTCATCACCCATACCTTCCTCGAACCAAGCCAGGCCCAGCTCATACCGGCCGCCGTGGCCAGCCCCGACGATCCGCTGCAGCTGCTGGTCTACGCTTCCATGCGGGGCCAGCAGTCGGACTTGCTGCGCATGTGGTCGTGCGCCGTGCTCAAGGTCATGCACGGCATCTTCTACCTGGAGAACAACCTCAAGCTGCGCCACTTCGCCACCATCCGCGAGCAGGTGTTCGCCAGCCTGGACGAGGTGATCCACTGCGACGACGGCGGCCACCACTTCCTCACGGACGGCGAAGTGTGCCTGCCCCTGCTCCAGTTCGAGCGCAAGAACAACAAGGGCCGCCACAGCATCCTGCTCAAGCTGCTGCAAAAGGCCGGCTACCTGGCCGCCGACATCTACGACCACCTGGGCGTGCGGCTGATCTTCAACACCCGCTTCGAATGCCTGCTGGCCCTGCGCACCTTGCAGCGCGCCCATCTGCTCTCCGTCACCAACGTGGACGCCCAGCGCACCCGCAATACCCTGCTCGACCTGGATGCGGCCAAGCAGGTGTTCGCCAAGTACCGGACCGTGCTCGACCACAGCGACGCCTATCCGGACCAGCTGCTGCAGCGCATGGATGCGGAAATGGAACAGCTGGCCAAGCCGCAGACGCGCAGCGACAACCCGCACAGCGGCGCCGGCTTCAGCAGCATCCAGGTCACGGTGCGCAAGATGATCCATTTGCAGCCGGACCCGGCGGCCGACAGCGCCCAGGATTATGACGTAGGGTTCTTCTTCGAATATGAGATCCAGCTGATGGACAAGGCCAGCCACGAACGCAGCCTGAGCGGCCCGGCCAGCCATGAAGCGTACAAGCGGCGCCAGGTGGAGACGGCCCGCCTGCGCGTGCTGGGGCGCGCCCTGCAGGACTGGATCGCGGCCTGCCAGCCGCCGCTGGCGGCAAGCGCGCCGGACGCGGACGCCGTGCCCGCCGCCACAGCCACCGCCGGGCCAGCGCCCGCGGCCTCGGCCGCGTGCGCCGCCGCCCCCGCCTCCGCACTGACCCACTGAGGCGGCGCCGCGCCGCCGGTGTGAACAAATTGACACATTCATGACGCCGGCATCATTCGTTGCTGCATCGCACCATGCTAGAATCGTGCGATCCCCATCCACTCCATGGAACAGCAGATGAAACGTGTGATCTTCAATCAGAAGGGCGGCGTCGGCAAGTCGACCATTGCAGTGAACCTGGCCGCCATCGCGGCACACCAGGGCAAGCGTACCTTGCTGATCGATATCGATCCACAGTGCAATTCGAGCCGCTACCTGCTGGGCGCGGCGGCGGCCGATGTGGCGCCCACCATGGGCGCCTACTTCGAGCAGATGCTGAGTTTTTCCATGTTCGCCAAGGCGGCCAGCCAGTACGTGCACGAGACGCCGTTCGAGAACCTGTCCGTCATGGTGGCCCACCCGGAACTGGGCGACCTGCAGTCCAAGCTCGAATCGCGCCACAAGATCTACAAGCTGCGCGACACGCTCAATGAACTGAGCAAGGATTTCGACGAGATCTACATCGACACCCCGCCGTCCTACAACTTCTTCACCCAGTCGGCCCTGATCGCGGCCGACAGCTGCCTGATCCCGTTCGACTGCGACGATTTTTCGCGCCAGGCCTTGTACACGCTGGTCAACAACGTGGCCGAGATCAAGGCCGACCACAATCCCCGGCTGGCCATCGAAGGCATCGTCGTCAACCAGTTCCAGCCGCGCGCCCTGCTGCCGCAGCGCCTGGTCGACGAATTGAAGGGGGAAGGCTTGCCGGTGCTGGACAACAAGCTGTCGAGCTCTATCCGCATCCGCGAATCGCACGACCGCAACCTGCCCATGATCCACCTGGACGCGCGCCACAAGCTGAGCCAGGAATTCCTCGCCCTGTACCAGGAATTGCAGGCCGCCTGACGGGGCCAAGCCAAGTCAGGCCAAGCCGGGCCAGCCCCGGCCCGGACGCGGCGCACCGGACGACTCGCGCCCGGCGGCGCGCAGCCGGGCGGGCAGCCCCCCTTCCCGGCCCGGCGCCCGGGCCGAACGCCGCACGCCCCGCGGCCAGCCGCAGCGGCTACAGCAGACGACAGACTTATTCTGTCGTCATGTACTTGCTTGGTAACGCGCGCTTACCGTTCGCCCACCGCTTACGCGAATCCGCGCTAGAAAACGCCTCTATCAAAGCCCCGTTGAATTCGTAGTAGTCCGCGTCAAAGCCTTGCTGCCCGACAGCTTGCGTCATGGCTTGCTGGAACTCATTGGCTTGGAGCTTCACTGGAACATCGTATGGGTGCGGTGCTGAGTAAGTGGTATCGATGTGGGCAGCTTCGCACACTTTGACATTGAGCGAATGATAGGACCGGCATTTCGCTGGCCGCGCCGGGTACGCGCTGCACTTGCCATCTTCCAGCAATGGGCAAGGAATATTGGTAGCGATGTGCTCCGCTACGGTCAAAGGGGCAATGCGTTTTCTATTGGCCCGCGCTTGATCCAGCACAAGCCGAATTCGCTCTGGTGCAAAATGTTCCTGCATGAACGTCGCGAGATAATAAATCTCATGTGGCTGCGCCACCACGCGGATGTGGCAGCAGTAGCTACAGCCCGCCTTGCAGTCATGCGCGCGCGTCGCAGTTGCGGCGAGGGCAGCATCGAGCTGCCGATAGAAGCCCATCACCGACGGTCCCGCACGTTCTGATTTGCTCATGCTGCGGCCAGCTCCCTGACTTTCTTTGGACGGCCACCAAGTTTCCCGTTTTCACGCGCGGCGGCCGTCTTGGCGTCGGTGGATGCCTTGCCGCCCACTTTGCCCATCTGTGAAGCCATCCAGCGCTTGGAGCCAAGAAAGCCCTCCAGCAGCGCGGGGATGTAAAGGTCAGCATCGAGTTTGGGGAAGTGCACGCCCAATCCAGAAGGGCTGATCTCAGCATCGACCAAGTCTGCCGGGTGTGCATTCTCCAAACCTTGTACATCACGGGGCGCAAATGCGATTTGCAAACCGGATGCCAAAGAAATCACGATGCGCGAAATACGACGGTCATAGCGCACCGCCACCGCGGCCGGGAAAGCAGCTTTTTTTGCCGCTCCACGACGGTTCGCGGCCTCAAATGTGGTATCAGTAATGTCCATGTATCGCCGTCCATTTAGTGCATAGCTCAGCCAAATCTTTGGCGAGCGCACCGGCAATCTTCCCCAACTCCTTTTGCGAAAAACCATAGTTTTCCCGCAACTCAAGAGGCCCATCTGGGCAATGCAAGTTGCACACTGCTTCACACCCGTTACCTTGAACGTGAACATGAGCAGGCCGGTGATCGTTGGGGTAGATGACCACGCGCAGGCCAAAAATCGTCAGTACAGTTGGCATTGTATCAGAAACCCAAACCGATTGGGTTATTTGACGAGGGTGTCGCCCTCTCGCAGCGCCTTTCGGCACTGCTCAAGCTCCGGGCGGACGGTCGATTTCCCGCTGGCCGCTTCCTCGTAGATGACGCTGCAACCGGCTTAATTGAGTAACCGACCCTGCGGAAAACCCACCAGAGGAATTATGTGCTCGCAGCGGGAACAATCGGGACTTGCAACCACGCCGGCCAAGTCGTGACAGCATGATTGCTATACCTGATTTACCTATGGAGCCACTATGTCAATCGACCTCTTGGCGGCGGCTGGCGGTTCCGGCTGCTGGAAGATGGGGAGGAAGTCGGCGGCAGGGAATTCCCGCCTGTCGATGGCATCGAGGACCACGAGGAAGCGCTAGCCGGCCGGCACCGCCTCCAGCACCGTCGCCGGTTCCGGCTCCAGTTCCCGCAACAATTCCAGGCAGGCCAGGGCCGCCTTGTTCTCCACATCCTTTTCCTCGTGCCAGGCCGACACCGACACGGCCACCACGTTGTAGCCGCGCAGGGCGCGGAACAGCGCCCCCATGTCCGCCAGGCTGGGACCGGCCTTGACGTGGTACTTCAGGGCCGGCATCTGGGCCTCGGCGTCGATCACGTCCGTGTCGAAGTGCACGTAGAGCCGCTCGCGCGGCGACAGGTGCGGCAGGATGGCGCCGATGTCGCAGCGCACCAGGCCGGAATTGGCCACCGCCTCCGCTTCGCCGGGGTCGAGGTCGCGCGCGTCCGACAGCACGATGCGCTGTTCCGGGAACGGCGCCACCCCCACGGCCGAGCGCAGCGCGCCGATGGCGTCGCGGTTGTCGCGCCGCCGGTCGGGCCGGCCCACCAGCATGGCCAGCGGCATGCCGCCCAGGTAGCGGGTCTGGCTGGTGTTCCAGGTGTGGAAGTCGCCATGCGCGTCCAGCCACAGGATGCGGTCGGGCGGCCGGCCCGCCTGCTGCAGCCCGCCCAGCATGCCCAGCGACGACACGCAGTCGCCGGCGATGCTGACAGGCACGTCGCCGGCCCGCACGATGTCGCGCACGGCCGCCGCCAGCCGGCCGTAGATCTTGCCCATGCTGCGCATCTGCTCGCCCCGGTCGGCGATGGCGGTGGCGCGGCACTCGTCCACCTGCACCACCTGCCAGTCGTGGCGATCGAGTTCACACACGCGGGCCAGGCCGTCGCGCCGCTGGCCCATCAGGAACGGCACCAACAGGCGCCGCTTCATGACCAGCCCTCCGGGTCCATGCTGTAGTCCAGCGCGGCCATCATGGCTTGCACCTCGCCCTGGCGGCCCAGCGCCAGCAGGGCCGCCTCGCGCTTCTTCCAGCGCTGGCGGGCCGGCTGCTCGGTGGCCATGGTCACCGGCAGGCGCGCCTCCAGCGCCATGGGCGGCAAGCCCAGGTAGCCCGTGATGCGGGCCATGGCCCCCGCCGGGTCGGCCAGGAAGTCCTCGAAGCGCAGGCGCAGGGCCGGCACCCCGGCTTCCAGCACGGCCCGGTGCGGCGACAGCCACTGGTTCAAACACACCTGTTCCAGCGGCGCGGCCGTGAACTGGCGCCAGTTGGGCGGCAGGTCGAACTTCCACCAACGCCGCCCGAACGGCAGCACGTCCGTGTAGCCGCCGATGCGCAAGTCCACCCCGGCCCAGCGCAAGTCGTGCGAGAAGAAGCCCACCGGCGACTGCCAGCCGTCGATCAAGCCGTTGACGGCCTGGGCGTAGCCGCGCGTGAGGTGGATGTACTTGATGTCGGCGTGGGGGAACAGCTGGCGGTACAGGCCCAGGCGATACACGTCCGGCGGGGTCTTGAACAGCAACACCTTGCCGGCCGCGTCCCCGGCCGTCAGCCGGCGGCGGCTGTGGCGCGGCATGACGAAGGGCGGCTCTTCCAGCTTGAGCGGCACGTCGAAGCCGCCGGCCGCGCCGTCGCGCGCCATGCCGTCGTAGTAGGCCATGCGCCAGCCGTCGTGGCGGAACACCTTGCCCAGCACATATTCCTGCCAGGCCCGCTCGCTGCCGCAGCGCCGCGCCGCGCTGGCGCTGACCGCTTCGTCCAGCGACTGGGCCAGCCGGCGCAGCTCGGACGGCTGGGCGAACACGGACGGGAACTGCAGCAACAGCCGGTTGCGCCAGCGCCGCTTGAGCAGTTCCAGGTCGGGCGGGCCGGCGTCGGCCACGGTCAGGTCGTCGAGCACGCAGTCGGCCAGGGCGGCCGGATTGGCCAGCGCGCCGATGGCGTCGCTGTTGCTGTTAAAACCGAAACCGTTGCCGGTCAGGGCCAGGTAGGGTTCGATCTCGCCGTCCAGCGTGGCCACGCCCGGATGGCGCGCCAGCACGCTGGTGAGCAGGCTGGAGCCGGACCGTGGACTGGTCAGTATCACGGCTACCTGCCGTATGGCGCCGGCCAGGTGGGACGGCGCCACGGCGCGGATCGAGTTGACGGACCCGATCAGCTGATTCATGCGGGCCGAACCGGCGCCAGGCGCTGGATCAGGAACACGAAGAATTTCTTGGTCTCGGCCTTGTCGGCCGCCGCGCTGCCCAGCACCTGCACGCTGTAGCCGTTGGCGGCGGCCAGGGCCTGGGTCTGCTCGATGGCGCCGAAATTGGCCTGGGCGAAGTAGATGCGCCCGCCCGGCTTCAGGTAGCGCCCCACCTGCTCGAAAAAGCCGGTGTTGGTTTCGAAATTGGTGTCCCACTGGGAGCGCGCCACCACGTCCGGCGCCGGCTTGTCGCGGAACGGCAGGTTGGCCGTGATCACGTCGAACTGCTCGTCGCCCACGTTCTGGAACAGGTTCGATTCGCGCACTTCCATCACGTCGTCGTAGCCGTGCAGGGTCGCGTTGTAGGCGGCGCTGCGCAGGGCCGACGGGTTGACGTCCAGCGCCAGCACCCGGCCCGCACCCGCATAGCAGGCGTGCACGGCGATCACGCCCGAGCCGGTGCCCACGTCGAGCACGGCGTCGCCCGGCTCCACCTGGAGCTGGCGCACCAGCGGCTGGCTGTCGGTGAACGGCCAGAAGGTGCCCGGGTAGACCATGAATTGCTTGCCCAGGTATTTGATCATGCGCCCCTCGGGCGGGATGGCCTTGAATGCCTTCTGGCGGTTCTTCTGCCAGCGGTCGATCTGGGACAAGCCTGCTGCAGCGTGTACGTGTTCCATGTCATTCCTTCGCAGTGAGTCACTCGTGAAACAGAAGGGAGCGGCGCCGGCCCGGCATCGTCGAGTATAACCACGCGCGCGCCGGCGTCGAAATGCAGATTAGTTCTAAAATACCACGAAAACGTAGCTAAACAGCAACATACTTTTTGCAAGTAACGACCGTTCGCGCCATCCGTTCCGCCGTTCGTCGCAGCGGCGCCCCGGCGTGGCCGGCACGCCGTACAATGGCCGCATGCCATAACAATAATGTTGCGTTTTAGCCACGAAGGAGCTTCCATGTGCCCACCGTCACTCTCCGTCCCGCCGCCGGCCACCGTGCTGGCGCCGCTGCTGGCAACGCTGCTGGCCACGCTGCTGGCGTGCGCGCCGGCCGGCGCCGCCGACAGCGTGCGCAGCCTGCCGTCGTTCATCGCCATCAACAGCAAGGGGCCGATCAGCATCACCGTCACCGTGGGCCAGGCGCAGTCCGTCACCGTCAGCGGCAGCGACGCCTTCGTGGCCCAGCTCAGGACGGAGGTGGTGCAGAATGAGCTGAACCTCACCCTGCCCGAGCAGCGCAACGCGCAAGTCGCCAGCGGCGCGCCGCATGTCACCATCACCATGCCCTCGCTGAGCCGGCTCAAGGTGGAGGGGGCCGGCGAGACCATCGTCAACCGGGTGGCCGGCGAGCGGCTCGACATCAGCTACCTGGGCGCCGGCCACCTGGTGGCCAACGGCAAGGTCAAGCTGCTGCGGCTGGCCGCCAAGGGGGTGGGCGAAGTCGACACCCATGCCTTGCAGGCCGAGCGGGTGGACGTCAACTTCAAGGGCGTGGGCGCCGTCAGCGTCTACGCGCACGACACCCTGAACGCCATCGCCCGCGGCATGGGTTCGCTGTCCTACTACGGCCACCCGCGCGTGATCAACAAGTCGGTGCAGGGCCTGGGCAGCGTCAGCGCCGGCGACTGAAACCCTGTTGCGCCGGCCAGGCACGGAACCGTGACGCAGCCTTGTCATCGTGACATGGCCGCCGATTGCGGGTACCATCGGTAGCAAAATTGAACTGCCTGTATGCTCTCCCCAGGAGGCCGATACCATGGCTGCGCCCACCGCCCTCGCGCACTGGCGCGCGCAAATTTTTGCGCGGCTGCTGCTGGTCGTCTTCGTGCTGGGCGTGGTCACGGCCATGCCCAGCGCGCTGCTGGCCGCGCGCGAAGGGATCTGGCCGATCGCCGTGCTCGACCTGGCCGCCCTGGCCTGGACCGGCGCCATCTGGCGCCTGCGACGGCTGGCCTACACGGTGCGGGTGTGGCATTTCCTGGGCGTGATCTACATGGTGGGCGTGGGCTTGCTGCTCAAGGTGGGGCCCATCAGCCAGATCTACCTGCTGGCCATCCCCGTGCTGGCGTCGTTGCTGCTGGGCTTCCGGCCCGCCCTGTGCCTGCTGGCCCTGACCACGGCCACCGTGCTGGCCCTGGGCTACCGGGCCGACGCCGCGCTGCAGGTGACGGGCCTGCCCGCCTACGGCCTGCTGCGCTCGCTCATCATCGCCCTCAACTTCCTGTTCATCGCCGCCATCCTCACCCTGTCGAGCGCCGTGCTGCTGCGCCACCTGGCGCGCGCGCTCGAGGAACTCAACGCCAGCGCCGCCTCGCTCGAGCAAAGCCGCAACCACCTGGCGGCCGTCAACGACGACTTCCACCGGCTGGCCTTCTATGACGTGCTGACGGGCCTGCCCAACCGGCGCTTGCTGATCGACCGCATCGACACGCTGCTGGCCGCCAGCGCGCGCGCGGCCAGCTACAGCGCCGTCATGTTCATCGACCTGGACCGCTTCAAGTTCATCAACGACGCCCGCGGCCACGGCACCGGCGACATGCTGCTGCGGGCCGTGGCCGAACGCCTGCAGGCGCTGGTGCGCCAGGCCGACACCGTGTCGCGCATCGGCGGCGACGAATTCGTCGTCGTGCTGCCGCAGCTGGCGCCGGCGCTGGAAGCGGCCACGCTGGCGGCGCAGACGGTGGCCGACAAGATCCGGCACGCCATCGGCGCCCCGTTCGAGATCGCCGGCCAGCGCTACAGCTGCTCGGCCAGCATCGGCGTCACGCTGCTGCCGCAAAGCGGCCAGAGCGCGCAGGACTTGCTGCGCGAAGCCGACACCGCCATGTACCGCGCCAAGGCCGGCGGCCGCAACGGCATCGCCTTCTACCAGGCCGCCATGCAGGCCGAGGTGAAGCGCCGGCTGGACCTGGAACGGGACCTGGCGGCCGCGCTGGCGGCCGGCCGGCTGGCCATGTACGCCCAGCCCCAGGTGGACCACCACGGCCGCACCGTGGGCGCGGAAATGCTGATGCGCTGGCCGCTGGCCGGCGGCGGCTACGTGGCGCCGTCCGTGTTCATTCCCGTGGCCGAGGAGTCGGGCCTGATCCTGCAGCTGGGCCAGTGGGCCCTGGAACAGACCTGCCTGGCCGTGCTGCGCCTGGCGCAGGCCGGCCACCGGCTGCCGCTGTCGGTCAACGTCAGTCCCAGCCAGTTCCGCCAGGGCGCCTTCGTCGACCAGGTGCGCGCCACGCTGGCGGCCACCGGCGCCCCGGCCAGCCTGCTGATCCTGGAGGTGACGGAAGGGCTGCTGATCGACCAGATGGACGCCACCATCGAGCGGATGCACCAGCTGGCCGCGCTGGGGCTGCGCTTTTCCATCGACGATTTCGGCACCGGCTATTCCAGCCTGGCCTACCTGCGGCGCATGCCGCTGTACGAGCTGAAGATCGACCGCAGCTTCGTGACGGATGCGCCGCACGACACGGGCAGCGGAGCGCTGGTGCAGACCATCCTCGACATGGCGCGCCACCTGGGGCTGCGGGTGGTGGCCGAAGGGGTGGAGACCCGCTCCCAGGCCGACTTCCTGATCACCCACCACTGCCACTGCCTGCAGGGCTACCTGTACGCGCGGCCGGCGCCGCTGGAGGCGCTGCTGGCACGGCTGGCGGCCGACCATCCGGCACCCGCGCCGGCCGCGGCGGCGCGCGCGGCGACCTGAGTCGGACCGGGGCCGGTGCCGGCCCCGCCTGTATCATTTGCTTTCCCCACGGTGCTGCTGCGCATCCATGATATTTGGCCCGCGTGACAATGTGTGTAGATTGGGCCGCCTGCCCATCCTATGCTGATAGCTGGCCGTACGCATAGCCAGCCATGGGAGACCGCCATGCCGCTACCGCAACACCAACTGCAGCTCGCGCTGGTGGACCAGATCTACGAGGCGGCCACCACGCCGCCCCACTGGGCCGGCCTGTGCGCACGCATCGCCCCCGCCTTCGGCGCCGACAGCGCCGGGCTGGCCCTGCTGGACCGGCAAGGCGCGGCCCGCATGCTGGACCACAGCGCCAACTTCAGCCCCGCCCTGCTGGCCCAGTACGAACAGCATTACTGCCACGAGGACGTGTGGGCCAACCGCGCCCGCCAGCTGGCGCTGGGGCAGGTGCACTGCAGCGCCGACCTGGTGCCGGACCGCGCCTTCCTGCGCTCGGCCTATTACGCCGACTTCTGCCGGCCGGCCGGCATCTTCTACGTGGTGGGCGCGCTGTTCGCGGTGGCGCCGGGCGAGCTGGCGGTGATCGGCATCCACCGCCCGCGCCGCGCCGGCCACTACGACAACGACAGCAAGCGCCAGCTGGGCGCCCTGCTACCCCACCTGCAACGGGCGCTGCGGCTGGCGCGCCGGCTGGAGCAGGCCGGCCTGGCCCAGTGCTGCAACGCCGCCGCCCTGGAGCACGCCCGCATCGCCGCCATCGTGGTCGACGCCCGGCTGTGCGTGCTGTACGCCACCCCCAGCGCGCAGGCGCTGCTCACACCTGGTTCGCCGCTGCGGCTGCAACACGGCCGGCTCAGCGCCGCGCTGGCGCCCGGCTCTCCCACGCTGGACCAGCTGGTGCGGGCCGCGCTGCCGGGCGCGCACAGCCCGCCCCACGACCAGGCCCTGTGCCTGGCGCGGGCCGGACTCGCGCCGCTGACATTGACGGCGGCGCCGCTGCCATCGGTCCCGGGCGCGCCGCCGCGGGTGTTGCTGCTGTTGCGGGCGGCCGAACAGGCCACCGTGGCCGGGGCCGTGCTGCAGCAGCTGTTCGACCTGACGCCGGCCGAGGCGGCCGTGGCCAAGGCGCTGGCCGAAGGCTGTTCGCTGGACCAGTTCGCACTGGCGCACCAGATCAGCATGAACACGGTCAAGACCCATGTGCAGAAGGTGTACGCCAAGACGGACACGCGCCGCCAGGGCGAACTGATCGCCATGCTGCACGGCTCTGCCGCCATGTACCACGCGCCGCCTCACCCGGACGGATGACGACGGCGCCGGCGACGCGCCCTACACTGTCCTCACCGGTCGCCCGCACGGCCGGCCGGCTTTCCGCCCGCGCGGCCCCGGTCACACGGCCGCGCCTCCATTGCGACCGGAGATCATCATGAACCAGCTTCCCCTGGCTTGCCTGCTGAGCGCGCTGGCGCTGGCCGCGAGCGCGCAAACGCCGCCGCCGCCCGAAACCGTGCGCGTCCCGGCGGCCCTGCCGCAGATCGTGCTGCCGGAACGGCACTATGTCATGAGCACCGACGAATTCCTCGAATTCAAGGGCAGCTACACGCTGTCGAACGGCCAGCACCTGCAGCTCTACAACCGCGGCTACGCCATGTTCGCCGAAGTGGAGCACCAGGGTCCGCACCGGCTGGTGGCGGCCGCCGCCAACGCCTTCGTCGCCACCGACCGCCAGCTCAAGATGCGCATCGATATCCACGACGACGGCACGGTGGAAGGCGAACTGACCATGGTGGTGCCGTCCGCCCCGCTGGCCGGCGCCGATGGCGCCCAGCACCTGCAGGTGGCCACGCTGCGCTGACCTCTCCCCAAACCACGACAGGAGCACATCATGAACCAGCTCACCCTCGCCGCGCTTCTGAGCGCACTGGCCATGGGCGCGGCGGCGCAAGCGCCGGAGGCCGTGCGCATTCCGGGCGCCGCCTCGCGCATCACCCTACCCGACCATCCCTATCGCATGAGCGAAGGGGACTTGTACAGCTACAAGGGCGTGTACGACCTATCGAACGGCAAGACCCTGCGCCTGTTCGGCCGCGGCTTCAACCTGTATGCGGAAGTGGAAGACGAGGGCCCGCACCGGCTGCTGGCCACGGCGGCCAACGCCTTCGTGGCCGCCGACCGCCAGCTCAAGCTGCGCCTCGACCTGCACGACGACGGCACGGTGGCCGGCGAGCTGACCATGGTGGTGCCGGCCGGCCAGGTGGCCGGCGTGCCGACGGCGGAAACGCTGGTGGTGGCGCAGTTGCGCTGACGCCGCACGCGGCGGACCGTCCCGTTCAGCCGGCGCCGTCCAGCCGGTAGGCGCCGCTGTCGAAGCGGCGCGTGATGCGGCGGTACTCGAAGGTGAAGCCGGGCCACAGCGTGCTGTTCCTGCCGCCGCTGGTCAGGTACCAGCTCTTGCAGCCGGAACTCCACACGGTGCCGCGCAGGCGCTGCTGCAGCATGTCGTTGTAGCGGCGGCTGGCGTCGGCCCGCACCTCCACCGCCTGCAGCCCGCGCGCGCGGCGCAGCGCCAGCGCCTGCACCACGTAGCGCACATTGGCCTCGATCATGTAGATCATGGAATTATGGCCCAGCCCCGTGTTGGGGCCGATGATCATGTACAGGTTGGGGAAGCCGGGGATGGCCGCGCCCTTGTATGCCTCCAGCCCGCCGCGCGCCGCCTCGCTCAGCAGCAGGCCGTCGCGGCCCCGCACCGCCACCGTCCCCAGCGCATGCTCGACGTCGAAACCGGTGCCGAAGATGATGGCGTCCACCGGCCGCTCGCGGCCGTCGCGCCCGAGCACGCTGTTGGCCCGCACTTCGGCGATACCGTCCGCGATCACGGCCACGTTGGCGCGGGCCAGGGCCGGGTAGTAATTGCTCGACAGGAGCAGCCGCTTGCAGCCGGCCCGGTAGCTGGGCGTCACCTTGGCGCGCAGCGCCGCGTCGTGCGGGATCTGGCGCCCGATGTGGCGCCTGGCCTGCCACTCCACGGCCCGCATCAGCAGCGGCCACTTGGCAAAGGCCAGGAAGCGCGCTTCGTAGCGCACATAAGTCAGGCCCCGGTACAGCGCCTGCAGCGGACGCACCCGGCGCAGCAGCCAGCGCTCGACGGCCGTGATGGCGCGGTCGGGACGGGGCAGCACCCACGGCGCCGTGCGCTGGTACAGGTCGAGCTGGGCCACCTGGGCGGCGATGGCGGGCACGAACTGGATGGCGCTGGCGCCGGTGCCGATCACGGCCACCCGCTTGCCGCGCAAGTCGTAGCCGTGGTCCCAGTGGGCCGAGTGGAACAGCTTGCCGCGGAACTGGTCCAGCCCCGGCACGGGCGGCGCGGCCGGGCGCGACAGGGCGCCGGTGGCGATCACCAGGTTGCGCGCCGTCAGCTGGCCACGGCTGGTGCGCAGCGTCCACCAGCCGCGCGCGGCGTCATAGTCGGCCGCCAGCAAGGCCGTGTCGAGCCGGATGCGCTCGAGCAGGCCGTAGCGGCGCGCGATGTCTTCCGTGTAGCGCAGCAGTTCGGCCTGGGGCGGAAACTTGCGGCTCCAGTCCGCGTTCTGGGCGAACGAGAACGAATACAGGTGGCTGGGCACGTCGCAGGCGGCGCCCGGATAGTGGTTCACGCGCCACGTGCCGCCGAACACGGCGTCCTTCTCCAGGATGGCGAAACTGTCAATGCCCGCCTCCTGCAGCTTGATACCCATGCACAAGCCGGAAAAGCCGCTGCCGATCACCGCCACTTCCAGCTGCGGCGCGGTGTCCCCGTCCGCGGCCGGATCGCTTGCCCTGGTTGCCATATTGTCGCCTCCCTTTGTCGTTATGTGACATTACACAATGTCAGTCAAGGCACTTTACAACTGACATTATTCAATGTCAATATACGCTTCAAGAACTGACATTTGATGATGTCAATCAACCGATGGCACGATGACATGAGTGACGACATGAGCAACAACATGAGCAACAACAAGGGCACCACGGCCGCCGCCGACACGGCCAGGGGCGAGCGGGTGTATCGCGGCGCCAGCAACGAACAGCGCGTGAGCGAGCGGCGCCAGCGCCTGCTGGCGGCGGCCATCCACTGCTTCGGCACGCACGGCTATCACCACACCACGCTCAAGATGCTGTGCGCCGAGGCCGGGCTGACGGAGCGCTATTTCTACGAATCGTTCGGCAATTTCGATGAGCTGTTGTGCAGCGCCTACACCGCCGCGGCCGAGGCGATGCTGGCCAAGGTATCGGCCAAGGTGGCGCGGGCCGCGCCCAACGTGCACGAGCGCATGCTGGCCGCGCTGGACGCCTACCTGTCGGCCGTGGCGGCCGACAAGGCCCGCGCACGCCTGGTGCTGATGGAGATCGAGGGCGCCAGCGAGGCGGCCAACGCCACCTACCGCCACCGGCTGGAACTGTCGACCGACCTGATCGAGCAGGTGATCTGCGCCGGCCTGCCGGTCCGGCCGGCCAACGGCCTGTCGCCGCGCCTGCTGGCGGGCGCCCTGCTGGGCGCCATCTACCAGACGGCCAAGAACTGGGCGCTGGCCGACTTCAAGCCGGCGCGCGCCGTGCTGGTGAAAAACCTGCACGCCTTGGGCATGGCCACGGTAGCAGTCTGGCAGGCGCCGCCCGCCGCCACGACCGTCCCGCCTTCCCCCACCTCCCGCCGCCGGAGCGCCTGACATGTCTATCGCGTACACCGTTGCCGCCGCGCTGGCGGTGCTGATCATGCCGGTCCTGCTGGCCAACCGCCTGGCACCGCTGTCGGCGGCCCGCCTCGGCATGGGGCTGGAGCGCTGGCGCGCCGGCTTGCGCCTGTGGCGCGTGGCCGTGCCCGGCTTCGTCATGCCCTACCTGGAGGGCGGACGCGGTGCGCCGCTGGTGCTGGTGCACGGCTTTGCCGGCGACAAGGACAACTTCACCCGCGTCGCGCGCTTCCTCACACCCCACTACCGTGTCATCATGCCCGACCTGCCCGGCTTTGGCGAAACGACGCGCAACGCGCAAGCCAGCTACAGCATCGCCGAACAGGTGGAACGGCTGCGCGCCTTCCTCGACCAGGTGGCGCCCGGTCCCGTCCACCTGGGCGGCAACTCCATGGGCGGCTTCATCGCCGCCCAGTTTGCCGCCACCTATCCGGAACGGGTGGCCAGCCTGTGGCTGCTCGACCCGGCCGGCACGGCCGCCGCCCAGAGCTCGGCCGTGCTGGAACGCTACCGCGCCACGGGCGAGATGCCGCTGCTGCTGCGCCAGGTGAGCGATGTGCGGCAGCTGATCGCCAGCACCACCCACCACGCACCGTTCCTGCCCCATTGCGTGCGCACGGCGCTGGGCCGGCGCGCCGTGGCCGACTACCCCCTGCACTGCGCCATCATGCGCCAGCTGGCCGACGCACCGCTGCTGGAACAGCAATACCGCGACCTGGCGCCGCCTACGCTGATCGTGTGGGGCCAGCAGGACCGCATCCTGCACCCGTCCGGCGCCGCCGCGCTGGGCGCCCTGTTCCGCCGCAGCCGCACCATCCTGATGCCCGGCATCGGCCACCTGCCCATGCTGGAAGCGCCGCGCCAGAGCGCACGCGACTATCTGGCATTCCGGCGCGAACATGCACCGGCCGGGTACAGCGCCGGCCCGACGATGCAGCAGCTTGACGATGCGCAGGCTTGACGCCGCACCGGCCAGCACTACGCCAGCCCGCAACAATGCCGGCCCGGCCGGCGCGGCCACGGCCACACGATAAAACGACAACAACGGGAGACAGGCAATGCAACATTACAAGGACAAGGTGGCCGTGGTGACGGGCGCCGGCAGCGGCATCGGCCGCCAGCTCGCGCTGCAGCTGGCCGGAGCCGGCGCCCGGCTGGCGCTGTCGGACGTCAACCAGGATGGACTGGCCGAGACCATGCGCCAGCTGCCGGCCGGCGCCCAGGCGCGCAGCTACCGGGTCGACGTGTCGGACCGCGCACAGGTATTCGGCCATGCGGACCAGGTACGGCGCGATTTCGGCACCGCCCATTTCATCTTCAACAACGCCGGCGTGACGCTGGCCGGCACCATCGCCCACAGCACCATCGAGGAAATCGAATGGCAGCTGGGGATCAACCTGTGGGGTGTGATCTACGGCTGCAAGGCCTTCCTGCCCATGCTGCTGGAACAGCGCGAGGGCCACCTGGTCAACATCTCCAGCATCTTCGGCATCGTCGCCTTCCCCGGCCAGGGCGCCTACAACATCTCCAAGTTCGGCGTGCGCGGCTTCACCGAATGCCTGTGGCAGGAACTGGAAGGCACGGGCGTGGGCGCCACCTCGGTCCATCCGGGCGGCATCCGCACCGAGATCGCCCATGCAGCGCGCTTTTCCGTCAACGCCGACGCCACCGAGCGGGCCTTCGTCGCCAAGGGAGACAAAATGCTGCTCACGCCGCCGGCGGACATGGCGCGCGCCATCCTGCGCGGGGTGGCGCGCGGCAAGCGACGCATCCTGTTCGGCCACCTGGCCGGGCTGCTCAACGCGCTGCAAAAGCTGCTGCCGGTGTCCTACGGGCGCGGCATACGCCTGCTTGAACGCCTGATGTGATGGCACCTGGCCGGACCACCGTCGCGCCCCCGTGCCGCCCCGTCCGCGCCACTGTCAACGGCCCGGATGAAGGCGCACCGGCCCCGCATGCTGTTTGCGGGCCGTGGCCGGTGCTCGCCTCTGGCGTGCGCGCCGTGCTGCCGATACACTAGCGGCTGAACGCCGGCATGGGCCGGCGCCGCCCTTTCCCCTGCCGCCATGCATATCGCCTTTGAAACGCCGGACCAGCCGGCCGTGATCGACCTGATCGCCGACCTCGACGCCTACCAGCTCACCCTCTATCCCCCGGAAAGCGTGTATGCGCTGGACCTGGCGGCGCTCAAGCAGCCGCACGTGAAGTTCGCCGTCGTGCGCGACGACGCCGGCACGGCCGTCGGCTGCGGCGCCGTCGTGCTGACGCCGGCCTACGGCGAGATCAAGCGCATGTATCTGCAACCGGCCTGCCGCGGCCAGGGCGCGGCCGACCGCCTGCTGGCCATGCTGGAAGAGGCGGCGCGGGCCGCCGGCTGCCCGCGCCTGACGCTGGAGACGGGGCCTTACCAGCCGCAGGCACTGGCCCTGTACGAGCGCCACGGCTACCGCCGCTGCGCACCTTACGGCGACTACCGCGACGACCCGCTCAGCGTATTCATGGAAAAGCCGTTGGCCGACGACGCCGGCGCGGGCAAGGGCAACGGCGACAGCCTGGCGGCCCTGCGCGACGACCTGCGCCAGTTCGCGCGCGAGCGCGACTGGGAGCAGTTCCACACTCCCAAGAATCTGGCGATGGCGCTGTCGGTCGAAGTGGCGGAGCTGGTGGAGCACTTCCAGTGGCTGCCCACGGGCGCCGATGCGGAACTGGACGAGCAAAAGCGCACCGGCATCCGCCACGAGCTGGCCGACGTGCTGGCCTACCTGATCCAGCTGGCCGACAAGACCAATGTCGACCTGGCGGCGGCCCTGCGCGAGAAGATGGTGCTGAACCGCCTCAAATACCCGGCCGAACAGGTGCGCGGCGACGCCCGCAAATACTCGGACTATTAGCAGACGGGCCGGCCCAGGCACGCCACCGGCGACCGACTGGTCCAGCGCCGGCGCGCGGGAGGTACGCCCGATTTACTCCCTCCGGCAACGTGTCTCGTTTGCCCTGCCAGAGTTGTCTGGTTTTGTCTCGTTTTGTCTCTTTTTTTCGGGCAATTCGCGCCCAGTCAAAACCAGACAAAACGAGACAAAACGAGACAGTCGAACGAGACATGTTGCCGGAGGGAGGCGCCGGCGCCTACCCCACCGTCCATCGCGCCGGGTTGCTGCTGAGGACGGTGCCGTTCCCGGCTATACCAGCCTATTCGCTACTCGCCTGCGCCCGCGTCTATGCCTATGCCTATGCTTACGCCTGCGCCGCCAGCCCCAGCGCCTTGCGGATCTCGCCGCAGACGATGGGCCAGCACGGCGAGCCGGCCGACACTTCGTCGAAATGACTGCCGCCGGGCAGCACGATCACTTGCGCCGCGTCGCCGGCCGCCTGGGCGCGGCGGGCGTACTCCTCCCCGGCCCGCAACGGCGAGATGGTGTCGAACTCGCCGTGGATCAGCACCGTGCGCACGCCGCACGGCAGCAGCTCGGCCGGCGAGGTATCGGCAAACACGTCGGGCCGCGCCGCGCTGGGCTGGCCGGCCAGTTGCGCCGTATCGCGCTCGCAGCTGCATAGAATGAGGGCGGCTTCGTTGCGCAAGTCGGCCAGTCCGCCCAGGCTGATGACGACCGGTACCGGCAGCGGATAGTCCACGAACAAGGGACTGCTGCGCGGCAGGCGCGCGCGGGCGGCGGCCCATTGCGCCAGGTGGCCGCCGGCCGAATGGCCCACCAGCACCACCCGCGCCAGATCGAGCCGCCGCGGCGCGGCGAGCGCGCGCAGCCCATCGAGCGCCTGCGCCACGTCCTGGTACATGCCGGGATAGCCGCCGCCCGGCTGGTCGTGGCAGCGGTATTCGATGCTCCACACGGCCATGCCCTGGCGCGCCAGGTCGGTCGCCAGGTTGCGCATCTGCGTGATGCCACCGTATTGCACCGTCCAGCAACCGCCATGGATCAGCGCCACTACGGGGAACGGGCCATCGCCGGACGGCAGGAACAGCTCCGCGAACTGGGACGGCGCGCTGCCATAGTCCACGCGCAAGTCGGGGGCCCGGCCATTGAGGGCCATGTAGTCGTCCAGCGTCATGGGCGCGCCGCCGACCGCCGGGCTTGTGGCCGCGGTCATCAGGCGCTTGCTAATTTTTTTCAACATGCTTCCATCCTCTCGACGTCGGGTTGCAGAAACCAGATACGGTGACCGGCATGCTACACGCAAATCGGAAGATGGTGGAGCCGCCCCGGCAAGCGGGACGGCTCCGGAACGGCGGGTGCCGGATAGGCCCCCGCCCTCCCCGCCGTGCTCAGAACTTGTAGTTGGCGCGGGCGTAGTAGTAGCCGCCGTTGATGCCGAACGGCGAGAACGAGGGGTAGACCGTCACGGCCCCGTTATCCAGCCCGGCGCGCTGCTCGGCCAGCAGTCTGGCGTTCATCTGGTTCGGGTACTGGTTGAACAGGTTGTTGGCGCCCACGGCCAGGCTCCAGGCGCTGTTCACGCGGTAGCCCAGCTCCAGGTCGGTGATGGCCTTGCGGGCGATGGCGGTGGTGTAGTACGCGGTGCCGTCTTCGTTGAGCTCCTGTTCCGACGACTTGCCGTAGATCGTCTCGCGCAGGTTCACGCTCCAGGCGCCGATCTTCCACAGCGCGCCGAGGTTGATGCGCATTTTCGGCGAGGCCGTTTCCAGGTCCGAGATGGCCGTCGCGTCGAGCAGCGTCTGCGGCTGCAGCTGGGCCGGCGCCTGGTTGATCTTGGTGACCTTGACCTGGTTGTAGTTGGCCGCCACCGACCAGTCCACCTTGCCCGCCGCGCCGTAGTTGCTGGCCAGCGTGCTGACGAACTCCAGGCCGCGGCTGCGGGTATCGACCGCATTCGAGAAGATGTTGATGCCGGTCTGCGACACGGACGGGTCCAGCACATTGCCGTTGGCCAGGATGGCCGCCACCACGGCCGGCGAATTGACGGCGTTGCCGGAACCGTAGATCTGGCCGCTGCCGACGATGCGGTCGCGGATCTTGATCTGGTAGGCGTCCAGCGTCATGGTCAGGTTCTTGAGCGGGTTGAGCACCAGTCCCAGCGACAGGTTGGTCGAGCGCTCCGGCTTGAGGCCGTTGATGCCCACCAGCGCGGCGCCGGCCGAATTGGGCGCCAGCTGCACGAAGGCGCTGCGCGGCGACACGTTGGTGGCCGAGTAGAACGATTCGGCCAGCGTGGGCGCGCGGAAGCCGTTGCTGAAGGTGCCGCGCAGGCCCACGTCGGGCGTGAAGTCGTAGCGGCTGGTCAGCTTGCCGACCTTGGCGTTGCCGAAGTCGCTGAAGTGCTCGTAGCGCGCGGCGAAGTCCAGCAGCCACTCCTTGACGGGCGAGGCGGCGAAGTCGATGTAGGCCGCCTCGTTGGTGCGGCGGTGGCTGCCCGCGTCCGTCAGCGAGAAGCCGGGATAGGACTGCGAGCCTTCCTTGTAGCGCGAGGCGGCGTCGCCGGCCACGATCTCGTACTTGTCGATGCGGTGTTCCAGGCCCATGGCCACGTTGAGCGGCGAACTGAGGCCGACGGCGAAATCGCGGCTGCCCTCGAGCGAGGTGGTGAGCTGGCTGGCGTGGAATTCGCCGGCGCTGAACTGGGTGGGCGTGTAGCCCGTGTCGTTGTACAGCGAGACGTTGCCGGAATCGGCCACCCCGATCTTGCTGGTGTCCTTGCCGTAGGTGGAGCCCAGGTCCCAGGCCCAGCCGGCCAGCTTGCCCTTGACCCCGGCCGTGAACGCATAGTCCTGTTGCTTGATGGTTTCCTTGGGCGAGAAGCCGAGCGGATAGATGGCCGGCAGCTTGCTGGGCATGCGGTAGTTCTCGTAGGCGCGCGCATCCTTCTTGCCGAAGGTGGCGATGCTGTAGACCGAGGTGTCGTCGTCGATGTCATAGCCGAAGTTGGCCGCCAGCGTGTTCAGGTGGTACTGGGCATCGCCCGAGATGTGGTTCAGGTTGGGGTAGCCGGGCGCCTGCAGCAGCGGCATGGATTTGATATTGGCCGGATCGCTCACGCGCGGGTCGATGCCGCCACGGTCGCTGAAGCCGTGGTACTTGGAGTCGGCCGTCAGGCTCAGGTAGGCCCGCTCGAACGGTTCCACGCCCACGTTGACGGAGGCGCCGCCCGTGTGGCCGCCGCCGTCCGGATAGCCGCCGCCCGTCACGCTGGCCGTGCCGCCATGGCTGTTCGACTTGAGGATGATGTTGATCACGCCGGCGATGGCGTCCGACCCGTACTGGGCCGCCGCACCATCCTGCAGCACTTCGATATGGTCGATGGCCGCCACCGGGATGTAGTTCAGGTCGGCTGCCGCGCCGCCCTGGTATGGCCCGCCCAGCACGGCCAGGTTGGCCGTACCGTGGCGGCGCTTGCCGTTGATGAGCACCAGCGTGTTGTTGGGGCTCAGGCCGCGCAGCCGGGCCGACAGGGTCAGGTTGGCCGTGTCGCCGCCCACCGCCTGGGCCGTAAACGACGGCAGGTTCTGGGCCAGCGCCTGGATCAGGTCCGGCTGGCCGGTGCGCTGCAGCGAGGACGAATCGAGCACCTGGATCGGCGAGGCGGAATTGGCCACCGTCAGGCCGGTGGAACGGGTGCCGGTAACGATGATGGCGCCGGCCGACGCCATCACGCCGGGATCGGCCGCATCGGCCGCGGGCGCCCCGGCCGGCACGGGCACCGGTTCATCGGCGGCCAGGGCATGGCCCGTGTGCAGCAAGGTTTGCAGCAGGACGGCAGCGGCGCCGGACTTCAGTATGGCCTTATGCATGGAGTTCCTCTTCAGATTAAAAAATCAAAACGGGAGCCGCCGTACCAGTGACGGATAACGGGCGACGGGAAATTTGCAATGCGTGCCGGAGGCGCCGCGCGTGCGCATCCGCGCGGCTGTGGGCACGAGGGCTGCGGCCGCGCACTGGCGCACGCGCGGCGGCGCTATTTTTTGGCGGCGACCACCTCGATCTCGATCAGCCATCCGGGGCTGTTGAGCGCGGCCACCTGCATCACGGCGCGCGCCGGCAAGTTGGGTTGGCTGCCACCGAAGTACTGGGTGTAGCCTTCCATGAAGCCCTTGATGTCGGCGCGCCCGCCCTTGGCCGGATCGCCCACCAGGAACACCTGCATCTTCACCACGTCGGGGATGTCCAGGCCCATGCCCTGCAGGACTTCGCGGATTTTCTTCAGCACGCCCAGGGTCTGTGTTTTAGTGTCGCCGTAGGCGGCCAGGGAATCGGGCGGCGCCGCCTGGTCGATCACGGGCGGCACCTGGCCGCTGATGAAATGCAGCGTGGTGCCGGGCGGGATCGTCACCGCCTGCGCGATGGGAAAGTCGGAACCGGGAATCTTGTGGCGCACGATGCCCTGGGCGCCGGCCGAGCCGCAGGCCAGGGCCAGCGCGACGGGAATCAACATGGCGGTAATGGTCTTTTTCATGGTTGCTCGCGGTAGTGGAAAAGGAAATCGGTGCCGTATCAGTGCTTGTTCGACAGCTCGCCGTTGCTGTAACGGGCCACCTGCAAGGCATCGCGCTGGGACAGCACCTCCTGCTCGGTGAGCGGCTCGGCCGCATTGCCCCAGCTGCTGCGCACATAGGTCAGCACGGTGGCGATGTCGCGGTCGCTGAGCGTGTCGCTGAAGTCGGGCATACCGCCCCGCCCCTTGAGCAGCACCGCCGCCACGTCCGCCCCCTTGCCCCGCACCAGCGCGCTGCCGGCCAGTGCGGGAAAGGCGCCGGGGATGCCGCGCCCGCTGGCCTGGTGGCAGGCCGCGCAGTTTTTCAGGAACAGGGCCCGGCCCGCGTCCTGCGGCCAGACGGTGGGCGTGGCGCACAGGCCGACGGCGGCCAGCAAGCCGGTCACGGTACGGGCGAAGGTGGCGCGGAGAGGCGTCGTCATGCGCTGGCCCTTTCATGGATGCGGGCGATCTGCTGCCACGCCGATTCGATGGCGCCGGCCTGCCAGCCGGTCAGGTAGCTCAGGTGCTCGCCCGCCAGCAGCACGCGGCCTTCCCCCTCCACCAGCACGGGGTAGGCCTGGGCGCGGGTCTTGTCGGTCCATTCGGCCCAGCCGCCCAGGTTGTACTGGATGCGGTGCCAGGCCACCGAGAAGGCCGATTCGAACGAGGAACGGTAGGCCGGGAAAATCTGCTCGCCCGCCGCCAGCGCGAATTCGGCCCGCTCCCGCGGCGACAGCCCGCTCACTTCGATGGCGGCGGTCTGGTAATTGTAGTAGCCGAGCAGCACGCCCTTTTTCTTCTGCCATCCGGAAGAAGGCAGGGAGATCGTATTGATGCCTTTGAGGTCGGTAAGTACGTGGCCGCCATAGATGTGGTCCTCCTCTTCCCAGAAACGGCGCTTCATCTGCAGGCCGATCTTGCCCACCGGCGCGTAGGCCACGGCCTTGACGGCCTGCTGGAAGCGGTCGGAAAAGTCGGTATCGATATTGCGCAGCACCGACAGCGGCAGCGCGCACAGGCAGTAGTCGGCGCGGATGGCGCCAGCCTTGCCGGTGGCCGTGTCCTGATAGGTCACGGTCACGCCTTGCCCGTCCTGGCGTAGGGTGCGCACTTCCGCGTGATAGCGGATGTGGCGGCCCACGCGCCGCTCGAACGCCTTCGCGATCTGGTCCATGCCGCCCACCGGCTGGAACATGGTGTTCTGCATGGGGAAGTCCTGCACGGCGCTGTAGACGTTGCCCACCTTGGACGCCAGCAGCTCACGCAGGCCCAGCGGATCGGATGGCGTGCCGGGACCGGGCACCACGCCGGCGCCAGGGTTGACGGCGTAGCCGCGGCCACTGCGGCCCTTGTAGCGCAGGTCGCTGCCCGACAGCTGCCCTTCGTGCGCCAGGTAATCGAGCAGCAGGTGCTGGTCGTCTTCCGTCAGCTGCTGGTCCAGCTGCTTGCCCTGCACCGACTTGGCCAACAGTTCGGCCACGTGGCCGCGCAGGTCGGCCTTGATCTGCGCCGGCCGCAGGCGCTGGCGCGACAGCGGGCCGCCGTTTTCCAGGTAGACGAAGGCATGGTCGTTATCGTTGACCATCACTTCCAGCGGCACTTCGAACTCCCGCGTGTAATGCAGCGTGGACTGGTGGTGCAGCGGGATGCGCCACGGACCGTGGTTGATATACAGGCCGTCGTCGAACTGGCAGGTCTGTTTTTCGCCGCCCAGCTCCGTGATGGACACCCCCTTGCGGGCCGTCTGGCAGCGGCCGCCGGCGAAACCGCGCGCCTCGAGGATCTGGCAATCGTAGCCCAGCTTGCCCAGTTCGTAGGCGGCAGTCATGCCGGCCAGGCCCGCGCCCAGGATCACCACTTTCTTTCCTTTGCCGCTGCCGCTCAGCTCCGGCGGGCCCGATGCCTTCGAGGTCATGCCCATGCCCCAGGCGTTCATGGTATTGAACAGCAATCCCGTGCCGCCAACGGCGGCGGCGCGATACAAGAAGTCCCTGCGTGTGATCGGCTTTGCGTTTGCACTATCCATCTGCTTCCTCACCATTTGCTGATAAAAAGTCGGCGGGCGATTGCTGGGCCCATGACTTCCTTCTAGCAATCCGCATGCCACAATCGCGGCCGATTACAGCCTTTTTTTTGCGCAAACAAAGATGGTTCATCGTTAAAGCGCACCTTATGGCATATGGCCTTCTTTAAATTGAACAAAGTCCGTTCCGCGTCCGATCACCGGCCGTTGCGGCGCCGCGCGGGAAGCGCCAGGCTATGCCGCCAGGCGGCATCCGGGACGCACTTTATTCAACCCCGACAGACTTTGTTTTGAGCGTCACTGAAAGCGGCTTGTAAGCTGCCAAGGCATGCGTCCCGACACGTGCCGGCTGTGCGCGCAGACGAAATGGTGCATCGCACCGCGAGGATGCGTGCACCGGAAAATGCGGGGGGAGGAAATGCACGGTGGCGGGCACCGTGCGGAGGACTAGCTGGTGACGGCGGGCAGGCGCAGGCTGGTGCTGCGCCGCAGGTCGTCGGCCACGGCCTGTTCGATGCGCTCGCGCAGGTAGCGGCGCCGTTCCTGCTGCAGGATGATCTCCAGCGCCGACAGGCGGCGGTGCGCGAGGCTGCGCTCGAGCAGGTGGCAGGCATGGAAATGCAGGGCGGCGCCGGTATCGGGCAGATAAACCACGTCCATGTCGGCCGGGTCGTAGCCGACCGTGATGCTCCACTGGCCGCGCAGGCGCGCCCGCTCGAACCAGCGCTCCTCGATGGCGCGGGCGCAGGTGTAGTAATTGCCGTGCAGGTGTATGCCCTCGGCCGTCACCGTCGCCACGGTGCGCGGCAGCAGGCAGCAACGCACCATCTGCTCCGGATACGGCCTGATGGCGGCACCGTGCTGCGCCACGCCCCATTCCCACAAGGCGGCGGGCGCCAGGGCCGGCGTCATGTTCGCAGCATCGGCATGGCCGACGGCGCCGGCCCCGCCAGGCGGCACGTTGTTGTGGAACAGCGCGCAGTCGATGACGATGCGGGTGAATTCCTCGAGGTCCAGCATGCCATCGAGCAGGCTGCCGTTGCCGGCGCCGGCGGCATCGGGCGCCAGCAGGCGAAAGCGCCGTTCCAGCGTTGCCTGCCACGCGGGCGGGACGGCAGTCGCCACCGCGCACCGCACATTGAAGTTGTTGAGCAGCGTTTCGCCGTTCCAGCTGCGTGCCAGCGCCGGCGGCGCCAGCAGACGCGCCGGCAAATGCCGCCCTGGCCACTGCGCCGGTTCGATGGCGCGGCCGTGGCGCTCGCAATAACGCTGCTTGTCGGCGCCGCTGTTGGCCAGCGCCAGCAGGCCTTCCGGTCCCGGCTGCGTCGCCAGGCTCACCGACAGGCCGGTGATCATGCCGCTGTAGCGGTCCACCGTGGCGTACACCAGGGGCCGCCCCAGCAGCTGCGCGCGGTCGGTGCGCGACACCAGCAGCACGTCGGCGCGCACCGCATCGAGATAATAGACGTCGCCGGGACGGCCCGGCGTCGCGCCGGCAGCCGGCTCGGCCAGCCGTGCGGGCGCGGCGGCAGCCGGTGCCGCCCCAAGTAATGGCAGCGGGGCGAACGGCGCCGCACCGCCGGCGGCAGCGTTGGCGACTTTGGCGGCGTTGACGGCGTTAGCGACTTTGGCGGTGTTGGCGACGTTGGCGGGTGCGCCGCCGGCATCGGCGACATGCGCGCTGCGGCGCGAGACGCGGCGGGCTGCGCTGGCGGGGCGGTCGCGATCCTGATCGAGCCAGTAGCTGAACTGGCCGAAGGTAGGCGCCGGCAATGGCGACGCCTCGCTCACATCGTGGACGCGCCCCGCCGCCACGTCGATGCGACGCGGGCGGAAGAATTCCCGCACCATCTGCTCATAGGCGGCGCGGCGCGAAAAGCGCGGGTTCTGGTCGGCGTAGCGCGCCGCGGCCACCCTGAACACGCGCCGGATCTCCTCGTCGGCATTGACGCCGGGATCGGTGCCGTCCTTGCGGGGCCGTCCGCGCTTGACGCCAGCCGATGCGGCCCGCACCTTGCCACGCGCGCCGGAGTTGGCGTAATCGGGCAGCAGTGCGTTGGGGGTCTGGCCCCGTTGCCAGTAGCGGCGCAGGTAGCGGTAGATGGTGGGGTGGGATACGCCATGCAGCTGCGTATAGCGGGCGATCAGCTGGCCGCGCCGGCGCGGTTCGTAGATGTCCGGCTCGTGCCGCACCAGCGGCTCGACGATGGACCAGGCGCGCGCGCGCAAGGCCAGGTGCTTGGCCGGAAGGCGCTCGTCGCCCTGCAGCACCAGGTAAGGGTCGGCGGCGAGCCTGCGCGCCCGGCCGCTGGCCAGGTCCTCTTCCAGCGCCGGCATCGGCACGCGCTCCACCTCGGCCGATGTGGCGTGCACGTCGAACACGCAGGCATAGCCACGGTTGGGGGCAATCCACAGCACGCGCACGGTGCGAGGCTGCGGCTGCTCGTAATGCAGCAGGTCGTTCCGAAGCAGCATCAGCGGCCCTCGCACGGGCACGCGCGCGGGTGCCGCGGCAGGATGGACAGGGACATTTCACGGGCTCCTAGGTGAAACCGGCATGGTGCAAGGCCGACAATCAGCGCATGCGTCATCCCGGCATGCCCCCACTCCGATGCAATATCCAGGCCAGCTCGTGCCAGCCGGCCCTCCCCTATGGCACGGCGGCGGCAGGCGCCTGATGGCCCGTCCGGCAAGCTTGGTTGTGGTGCAATGTGGCGCAGCGCGCACCGCCCCCGTGCGTCCGCACGGCACGCAGCGCATCGCGGCCGGCGTCCACCAACGACAACAGGGCCCGCAGGCCCTGTTGTTCGGTTCAGATCATGTCGCCGCCGGCACGCGGCCGGCACCAGCCGTCCAGGCTGCGGCGGCCCGTGGTGGCCCTGGCAGCCCTGGCAGCCCTTGCTGGCCCTTAGTAGCCCTTGGGGCCTTTGTGGCCCGGCTTGGCCTTGAACTTGTCGCCCTTGGCGCCCGGCGCCGGCTTCTTGGGCGGCGTGGACTTGCCCGATTCCGGCGGCATGCGGTCGGCGTGGCTGATGCGCAGCTGGGCGCCGCCCACCCACACCTTGCCCAGGTGCTGGAAGATATCGTCCGGCATTCCGGCCGGCAGCTCCAGCATGCTGTAGCTGTCGAAGATCTCGATGCGGCCGATATGCTTGGCCTCCAGCCCCGCCTCGTTGGCGATGGCGCCCACGATATTGCTCGGCGTGGCGGCTTGATTGCTGCCCACCTCGATGCGGAATGCGCTCATGGGCAGCTGCACCTTGCCCGGCTTTTCCTTTTTCTTCTTGGCGGGCGCCGCCTCCAGTTCGACCGGCGCCACCTGCACCGCCTTGGCCAGCGGCGAAGCCTTCTTCGCGGGCGCCGGTGCTGCCGGAGCTGCCGGAGCTGCGGCAGATGCGGCTGGCGCGACGGCCGGCGTCACACCGCCGTCGTCGCGGCTGATGCGCAGCTGCTGGCCCGCCACCTTGATCGAGGCCAGGTGCTCCAGCACGTCGGCCGGCAGGTCCTGCGGCATATCGAGCACGCTGTAGTCGTCGTAGATCTCGATGCGGCCGATATGCTTGGAATCGACCCCGCCTTCGTTGGCGATGGCGCCGACGATGTTGCCCGGCTTGACGCCGTGCTGGTAGCCCACCTCGATGCGGAAGGTCTGCATGCCGGGATCGGCGGCGCGCACGATGCGTTCCTTTTTCGGGAAGCGCTCGCTGCGGTCCGGCCGCTCGCCGCGCTCGGGACGGTCGAAGCTGGCCTGGCGCACGGGGCGCTCTTCCCACGACGTGGTGGCCTGCTGCTTCTTATCGAGCAGCAGCGGCACGTTCCCGCGCGCCATCTTGGCCAGCGCGGCCGCGATTTCGATAGCGGGGATGTTCTGTTCGCGCTCGTAGTCCTCGATCAGGCTCTGGAACTGTTCCAGCTCGCCCTGCGCCAGCGTCTCGGTGATCTGTTCCTTGAACTTGGCAATGCGCACGTCGTTCACGGCCTGGATGGTGGGCAGCTCCAGCATGCCGATGGGCTGGCGGGTGGCGCGCTCGATCGACTTGAGCAGGTTCTTTTCGCGCGGGGTGATGAACAGGATCGCCTCGCCGCTGCGGCCGGCGCGGCCGGTGCGGCCGATGCGGTGGGTATAGCTTTCCGGGTCATGCGGCACGTCGTAGTTGACCACGTGGCTGATGCGGTCCACGTCCAGGCCGCGCGCGGCCACGTCGGTGGCCACCAGGATGTCGATCTTGCCGTCCTTGAGCATCTGGATGGTGCGCTCACGCTGCGCCTGCTGGATGTCGCCGTTGATGGCGGCGGCCGAGAAGCCGCGCGCCTGCAGCTTGCCCGCCAGTTCCTCGGTACCGAGCTTGGTGCGCGAGAAGATGATCATGCCGTCGAAATTCTCGGCTTCCAGGATACGGGTCAGCGCGTCGAGCTTGTGCATGCCGCTCACCAGCCAGTAGCGCTGGCGGATATTTTCGGCGGTGCCGGTCTTGGCGGCCACCGTCACTTCCTTGGGCTGGCGCAGGTAGGTGTTGGCGATGCGGCGGATGGCCGACGGCATGGTGGCCGAGAACAGCGCCGTCTGGCGCGATTCCGGCGTCTCCTGCAGGATGCGCTCGACATCGTCGATGAAGCCCATGCGCAGCATTTCGTCGGCTTCGTCCAGCACCAGCGTCTTCAGCTTGGACAGGTCGAGCGAACCCTTGTCCAGGTGGTCGATCACGCGGCCGGGGGTGCCCACCACCACGTGTACGCCGCGGCGCAGGGCCGACAGCTGCGGGCCGTAGCTCTGGCCGCCGTAGATCGGCAGCACGTGGAAGCCGGGGATATGGGTGGCGTAGGTCTGGAACGCCTCGGCGACCTGGATCGCCAGTTCACGGGTGGGCGCCAGCACCAGCGCCTGCGGCGTGGTCTGCTTGATATCGATGCGCGACAGGATGGGCAGCGCGAAGGCGGCCGTCTTGCCGGTGCCGGTCTGGGCCTGGCCCAGCACGTCCAGGTTATCGAGCAGGAGGGGAATCGTCGCGGCCTGGATAGGCGACGGCGACTCATAGCCGACCTCGTTCAGCACCTTGATCAGCGGGGCACTCAGGTTCAGGTCGGAGAATAGGGAAACAGGGGTTGCAGACATGGCGTCACTCACAAGTATTGTTCGAATCGCCTAATTGCGAAAGAAATAGGTGCGTAGTTTACTCCCTCCCGGCCATTCAAGCCGAATTAAGGCGTTTTTTCAGCCCCATCCCAATACGCCGTCAAGAATCGCCCCCCCAATTTCAAAACCGCGTTACGTTCCCGATTTCCGAAAACCGTGTTACGTCCCCGTTTTTTTGCGCCCCTGTCTTCAAAGGCGGAGGGGGAAAAAGGGGTACGTCCCCATTTTTGAAAAAGGGGTACGTCCCCATTTTTGCTTTTTTGGAGCAGCAAGAAAAAAGGACAGGGTGCGAACCCTGTCCTGCTTCACTGCGATGCCGCTCTGCTTACTTGGTGGCGACCTGTGCTGCCGGCGCCGCAGGGGCGGCCGGTGCCGCTTGCGCTGCTGGTGCTGCCGGTGCCACGGGAACAGCCTGGGCGACCGGCGTGGCGGGGGCCACTTTCGCTGCGGGCGCTGCCGGCGCTGCCGCATCGCTCACCTTGGCCGCGTCCTTGGTCTCGGTCTTGGCCTTGGCTGCCTTGGCGGCCTTGTGGTGGTGCGCCTTGACCTTGGCTTCCTTGGTTTCGGGCTTGACGGCCTCAGTGCCGGCACCGGTCGCGGCGCTCACCTTGGTGTCCTTCGCTTCGGCCTTGACCGCGGTCTTGGCTTCCGTGGTGGCGACCTTGGCGGCAACCGGCGCGCTGCTGGCGGCATGGGCGCCGGTGGTGCTCGTTACCGGCGCCGGCGCCTGGGCGAAGGCGGCGGTGGCGAACAGGGAGGCGATCAGGGTGGCGATAATTTTGCTCATGGCGATATTCCTTTAAACTGTTATGGGTGCGTATTCGCGTGTCGTTGCGGGACGGTTCCCGCATATTTGTCTGTGCTGCGTTCGAATCCGGTGCTGCTTATTTGGTGCTTATTTGGTGCTTATTTGGTGATAATGGCTTCCTTGGCGGCTACCTTGCCTGCTTCGGCGGCCGGTTTGGCCTTGCCTTCTTCTGCCTTCTTGTGTTCCTTGGTTTCCTTGGCCTTCTCAACCTTGGCTTCGGTCTTCACTTCGGTCTTGGCGGCCTTGACGTCGGCTTTCGCTTCGGTCTTGGCGGCGGCCTTGGTTTCCTTGGCTTCGGTCTTGGCGGCCACCGTGGTCTGCTTGACTTCGGTCTTGGCGGCGGCCTTGCTGTCTTTCGCTTCGGCTTTCACCGCCACTGGCGCGCTGACGGCGGTGGTGGTGGCGCTGGCGGTTGGCGCTTGTGCGAAGGCTGCGGTAGCGAACAGGCCGGCGATCAGGGAAGCGATAATTTTGGTCATGATGTGTAATCCTTTTCTGGTTTTCGGCGCCGGGACAATTCCCGTGTCACTGAGCAGAAAACGGCGCCCGCCACGGTTCAGTTGACGGGCATTACAACCTCTTACCGAGTCTTACATTCGCTTACATCCTGAGGGAGACGAGAAAAACGGGAAAACGGATCGCGGCCAGCCCGCCGCGATCCGCCGGCAACACGGCAGCGGCTCAGGCGTGCGGCTTGACGTCGTCCTTCAGCGCGGCCAACGCCATGTTCTCCACCAGCCCCGGTGCGATCAGCTTGAGCCAGCGTCCCAGCTTGCCCTTGGCCGACATGACCACTTCGCGCTTGCGGCGCTCCATGCCCCGCACGATCAGGCCGGCGCACTGCTGCACCGACATGGCGTCGTCCTCTTTCAGGCTGCTGCTACCCAGCGCCTGGCCGGCCGCGTTGAAGCCGCGATGACGGATCTGGGTCGCCACCACGCCGGGATAGGCGATCGTCACGCTCACGCCGGCCGGCTTGAGCTCGGCCCGCAGGCCCTCGAAGAAGCCGCCCATGGCGAACTTGGTGGCGTTGTAGGCCGTGCGTCCCGGCACCCCGATCAGCCCGGCCAGCGACGACACGGCCACGATGCTGCCGCGCGACTGCTTCAGGTAGGGCAGCGCCGCATGGGTGCACCACACGCTGCCCCACAAATTAATCCGCATCAGTTCCTCGTACCAGCCCAGGTCCTGCACCTCCTCGAACAGCGCATGGGCCGAGCGGCCCGCGTTGTTGACCAGCGCGTCGATGCGGCCGAAGCGCGCCACCGTTGCCTCGACCAGCGCCTGGCACTGGGCCTGCACCGACACGTCCGTCGGCACCACCAGCGTCTGTGCGCCCAGCGCGCCGCACTGGCCGGCCACCTGTTCGAGTTGCGCGCGGTTGCGGGCGGCCAGCACCAGCGCCACCCCGTCCTTGTGCGCGGCGGCCAGCTGGCGCGCCATTTCCGCTCCGATGCCGTCGGAACTGCCGGTGATGATGATGACTTTCATAGGTCTCCTTGTTTTTCCGTTATCGCAAGATGCTAACTGAAACCGGCCGCGCCGGGCCAGTCGCCGCGCTGCCGATGCAGTAAGATGGCTGCCCATATCAACCACTGCACTGGAGTTGCCATGCGCCTCACCCCGTTCACCGTCGCCGCCGGACTGGTTCTGGCATCTGGCGCTGTCCACGCCCAACAACAGCAACAGCCGGTGGTCAGCGAGGCGCCGCTGCGCGCCCACCTGGCGTTCCTGGCCGACGACCTGCTCGAAGGACGCGGCACGGGCCAGCGCGGCGGCGAGCTGGCGGTGCGCTATCTGGAGACGCAGGCCGCCGTCATCGGCCTCAAGCCGCTGGCCGGCGCCGGCTACCGCCAGCCGGTGCGCATCGAAGGCAGCAAGCTGCAGGACGGCAGCGTGCTGCGCTTCGACACGGGCCTGCAGGTCATCACGCCGGCCATCGGCAGCGAGATCGTGTACGGCACGGCCAGCGGCAAGAGCGAGGTACAGTTCGATGCGCCGCTGGTGTTCGTCGGCTACGGCGTGCGCGCCGAGGAAGAGCACTGGGACGACTACAAGGGCGCCGACCTCAAGGGCAAGGTGCTGGTCATGATGGTCAACGACCCGCAACCGACCGCAGAGGAACCCAACCGCTTCGCCGGCAAGGCCTACACCTACTATGGCCGCTGGCTGTACAAGTACGAGGAAGCGGTGCGCCAGGGCGCGGCCGGGGTGCTGCTGATCCACACCACGGCGTCGGCTTCCTACCCATGGAGCGTGCCGGCCAACGGCTTTAGCCATGAACGCTTCCACCTGGCCGGCGCCGGCAATCCGGTCGAAGGCTGGCTGCAGGAAGACACGGCGCGCGCCCTGTTCGCCGCCGCCGGCCAGGACCTGGACGCGCTGCGGGCCCGCGCCGAAACGCGCGCCTTTGCGCCGGTGGACCTGAACATCAAGGTGCACGCCGAAGTGCGCAGCGCGATCCGCCAGATCGAGCAGTTCAACGTGGCCGGCGTGGTGCCCGGCACCGATCCCAGACTGAAGGCCGAGGCGGTGATCTACTCGGCCCACTGGGACCACCTGGGCATGGATGAAGGCGCGCGCCGCGACGAGCCCACCGACCATATCTGGAACGGCGCCATCGACAACGCCTCGGGCAGCGCCGCGCTGCTGGCCATGGCGGCCGAAGCGGTCAAGCATCCGACCCGCCGCAGCCAGATTTTCCTGTGGCCGGCCGCCGAGGAACAGGGCCTGCTGGGCAGCGCGGCCTACGTGCAGCAGCCGCTCTGGCCGCTGGCCGGCACGCTGGCCGACCTCAACCTGGACAGCATGAACTTCGTCGCCCCCACCCGCGACATCGGCGTGGCCGGCGCCGAACGCAGCAGCCTGATCGACACAGCCGGCCAGGTGGCGCGCAAGATGGGGCTGAAACTGGCGCCGTCCGTGCCGGACCTGTCGGGCGCCTACTTCCGCGCCGACCACTTCAACTTCGCCAAGGCCGGCGTGCCGGCGTTTAACGTCGGTTCGGCCGTGTTCTCGGGCGATGGCCACTTCGAGTTTGTGCGCGACCAGGAGCGCTCGAGCGCGAAGATGGTGGCCTTCAAGAAGGACTACCACCAGGTCAGCGACGAATACCATGCCGACTGGGACCTGTCGGGCATGGTGCAGCAAGCCCAGTTCACGCTCAACCTGGGCTATGCGCTGGCCAACGGCAACGCCATGCCGGTGTGGAAGGCCGGCGACGCGTTCGGCAAGGTCAAGCGCTAGCGCAATCGGGCGCGCGTCGTGTCGCAAATGCCACAGGGCAACGTGGGAATCAGCCTATAATCTGGGCAGGCCAGCCCACACGATCCCAACATGCTCCCATTTCTGTCCCGCGCCGTCCCGCGCGCGCTGTCCCCGGCGTTGCGCCTGGCGCTGTTGCTGGCGGCCTTGTCGCTGAGCGGCGCCGCCTACGCTGCCACCGATAGCTACGACGGCGGCGCCGTCGCCGGCTGCAGCTTTGACGGCGCAACCAGCACCTACACCTGCGGCACCCTGCCGAGCACGAACGACGCCGCCATCGCCAGCGGCTACACGGTCATCGTCAACAACACAATCAACATCGACTCGGCCCGGACCCTGACCATGGCCAGCGGCGCCAGCCTGCAGATCGCCGGTTCGCTCACCCTGGCCACCAGCAATCTGGCGCTGTCCGGCGCCAATCTGGCGGTGGCCGGCAGCCTCACGCTGAGCATAGGTGCGGCCAGCCCCACGGTCGACATCAGCGCCGCCACCGTCAGTATCAGCGGCAGCACCAATGCCGTCATCCATGGCAAGCTCACGGTGGCGGGCGCGCTCGCCTTCCAGTCCAGCATGCGCGTCACCGGCCTGGTGACGGCCGACGACACCAGCGTCGGCCAGAACATTGACGCCGTGGCCAACGTGCACACCCGCGCGCTGTACGTTGGCAAGCAGGCCAGCCTGACGGGCAACATCGTCGCCAGCGGCGACGTCGACATCGACAACCACGGCGCCGTTTATGGCGATCTGACGGCCCACAACGTGGTACTGGAAAACGCCTGCGCCTACATCAGCGGCAACGCGGCCGTCAACGCCATTTCGCTCGGTGCGCAAGGCTCGGTCGGCCAGACCATTACCTGCACCGGCCCCGGCGCCAGCGGCAGCAGCTGCGTAAGCGGCAAGAGCCACGGCAACGGCAACGGCAACGGCAACGGCAACGCCTGCCACCACGGCGGCGGCGGCGGCAACATCAACCTGGACCACATCCTGATCAGCCATACGGGCAGCGCCCTGACCTGCGAACCGCAGGCCGTCACCATCACGGCCTGCGCGGACGCGGCCTGCTCGGCCTACTACAGCGATCCGATCGACGTGACGCTGACGCCAGGCGGCCAGGCGTTCACCATCAGCGGCGGCGTCAACGACAACGCCACCGTGCAGCAGAGCACAGCGGGCAACGTTACCCTGTCGGCCAGCACGGCGGAGGCGGCCAATCCCAGCACCTGCTACAACCTGGTGACCGGCAGCAGCAGCTGCACCATGGTGTTTTCCGACGCCGGTTTCAGCTTCACCATCCCCGACCACCGCGCCGAACAGAGCCAGAGCTTCACGCTGCGCGCGCTCAAGGCCGGCAGCACCGGCAACGTCTGCGTGCCGCTGCTGGCCAACGTCACGCACAACGTCCAATTCACCTGCAGCTACAACAACCCGGCCACAGGCCCGATGCCGGTGCGGGTGAACGGCGTGCCACTGGCGGCCAACACCACATCGAGCTGCAGTGCCGGCGGCGCCACTGTCGGCCTGCGGTTCGACGACCAAGGCCAGGTCCAGGCCTCGTTGCAATATGCCGACGCCGGCCGCATGACGCTGAACGCCAGGCTGATCCCGCCCAGCGGCCCATATGCGGGCCTGGTACTCACCGGCGCCAGCAACTTCATCGCGGCGCCAACCAACTTCGGTTTCACCGTCAAGAGCAGCGATGGCAGCAAGACCAATCCGGCTGCCAGCGATTATACGGGCGGCGCCTTCATCGGCGCCGGCCAACCGTTCCTGGCCACCATGACAGCGCTCAACGCGGCCGGCGCCGTGACCGGCAACTTCGGCAATGAGTCGTCGCCGGAAAGCTATACGATAAAACAGACTCTGGTGGCGCCCATCCCGGGAGCCAACCCTGGCGTCGGCGGCAGCCTGGGCGCGATAACAAAAGGCACCACGGCGGAAGCCACCATGAACTGGGACGAAGTGGGCATCATCAATTTCGCCGCCACGCTGGCCAATGCCAACGGCTACCTGAATTCCGGCCTGGGCGTGACGGGCAATGTCAATATCGGCCGATTCATTCCCGACCATTTCGACACCGCCCTCAACGGCACGGTGCCCATGCCCTGCCCGCCCGCCGCCGCCAATCCCGCGATCGGCAATCCCTGCCCGGCGGCCGGCACGGGCAACAAGTTCGTCTACTCGAAGCAAGCGTTCGATGTTACCGTCAAGGCCTACAGTGCACACGACACCGCGACCACGAATTACGCGGGTTTGTACGCCAAGCCGGTCACGCTGGCCGCCTATAACGGTCTGGGCAGCGCCGGCACCACCCTCAATCCCAACGCCGACACCAGCGTCACGCCGCCCGGACTCAATTCCCCCACGGTCGCCGCCGCCCGCTTCGTCAAAGGCGTGGCCACGGCTGACCCGGCCGACGCGACCAGCCTGCATGCCTATCCGCTCGCCGTCGGCTACACGGCCCCCGTATCCGGGCAGCCGTTGCCGCCGGCGCCGACGCCGCCCACCAACATCTGGCTGCGCGCCAGCGACGCCGATGGCGCCACCTCGCTGCGCGTGGGCGTGCCTTCGAACGAGGCGCGGGTGACCGTGGTCAACGGCCGCCAGCTGGTAGGCAACAGCTACGGCTCGGAAGCGCTGCCCATGCCGGTGGTGGTGCAAGCCCAGTATTGGGGCGGCACTCATCCCGACGGCACCCCGATCGGCTGGCTCAACAATCCGGCCTACGGCAACGCCACGGCCATCCCGCTGAACGGCAAGGTCACTTTCAGCAACTGCCAGAAGAACCTGGCCAACAGCGGGACCAACACTTGCGCCGTGGCGTTCACGCTGGCCAACGACAAGCTCAGCTTCACGAACGGGGTCGGCAAGTTCATCGTGGCCGCACCCGGCAAGAGCGGTTCCGTCGACATCACACTGAACAAGAACGGCACGCAGGCCATCCCCTTCCTGCCCAGCACCACCGGGCGCGCCACGTTCGGCGTGTACCGCGCCGGCCCCGTGGTCTACCTGCGCGAAGTGTACTGACGCCGCACGCCGATCTGCGGTAGCATGGCCGCTTTCCAACTCACGGGAGCAGCCATGGACACCACTTCCAGCTGGATTGAGATACAGGCCGGCGACGGCAAATTCGGCGCCTACCTGGCGCTGCCGCGCGGCGACAAGGGACCGGGCATCGTGCTGTTGCAGGAAATCTTCGGCGTCAACAGCCACATCCGCAACGTGGCCGACCAGTACGCGGCCGACGGGTATGTGGTGCTGGCGCCGGACCTGTTCTGGCGCAGCGGCCCGCGCATCGAACTCGGTTATGACGATGCGAGCTGGCAACGGGCCGTCGAACTGATGAACGCGACGGACGTGGAAAAGGCCCAGGCCGACATCGGCCTGGCCGTGCATGCGCTGCGGACCCAGCCCGGCGTGCAGGGCAAGGTAGCTGCCATCGGTTATTGCTTCGGCGGCCGGCTGGCCTACCTGACGGCCGCCAACGGCCAGGTCGACGCGGCCGTGGCCTACTACGGCGGCGGCATCCACAACGCGCTGGCGCGGGCCGGCCAGGTGCGCATCCCACTGCAGATGCATTTCGGCGCGCTCGACGCCCATATCCCGGCCGAGGCCGTAGCCCGCATCGCCAACGCCTTCGACGATAACGACGCGGTGGAAATCCACGTCTACGACCAGGCCCAGCACGGCTTCAACTGCAACCAACGGGCCAGCTACCAGCAACGGGCGGCGGCCCAGGCCCACGGCAACACGCTGGTGTTCCTGAGCGAACACCTGTAGCACGGCCGTGCGCTCGACTAAGGGGGCCCGGTGCGACGGGGCGCGACGGCGCCGGGCCTGCTCTACAATGACGTTTTCCCCTCCACGCTTCCATCATGGCCCGCCTCGTACTCGACTTCCCTGCCCACCTGTTTTGCTATAGCACCCAGCTGACGGTGCGCGTCACCGACATCAACGGCGCCAACCACCTGGGCAACGACTCCATGATTTCCATGCTGTCGGAAGCGCGCGCCCGTTTCCTGTACGACGCCGGCGTGCCGGAAGTGCAGCAGGATGGCACCGGCATCATCGTCACCGACCTGGCCACCACTTACCGCGCCGAGGCCCATGCGCGCGACCAGTTGCTGTTCGAAGTAGGAGTGATGGACTTTAACAAGTACGGCGGCGACATTATCTTCCGCGTCACGCGCCCGCGCGACCAGGCGCTGGTGGCCATGGCCAAATACGGCTTCGTGTTTTTCAACTACAGCAGCAGCCAGGTCGTGCCCATGCCCGACAGCTTCCTGGCCCGCTTCCCGCAGGCCAACCGCCTGCCCTAGCCGGCCTTGTTGGCCGGGCCGAACTCCTGCTTGAACCAGTCGTCCATCATCTGCTTCTCGTAGCGCAGCGGATCGTCGCTGGCATAGCGGTTCATGCGCATCTGATAGCTCATGTTGGCCAGCTGGCTGTCGCCGCTGCGCACCACCTTGCCATTCTCTTCCAGCGTGAAACGCAGATGCATGTGCGGCCAGTCGGCGCCGCCGCGCAGCACGCGGATGTTGTCGGGACCCCAGCGGCGCGGATAGACCCAGCCCGCCAGGTCGACGTCGAGCACTTCCACCTTCAGCGTCTGGCCGGCCGGCAGCTGGCGGCCCAGCTCGTTGAAATGGGCCGTCAACTCCTTCATCACGGTTTCGCGCTCGCGCACACCGTAAGGCACGTCGCTGAACTGGTCCGGCTTGACGTAGGTGACGCTCACTTCCGCCTGCGCGGCCCCGCAGGTGGCCAGGGCCAGCGCCGCCGCGGCCACGATACGGTAACGGATAAGCATGATGCAGTTCCTTTCACGGTGCGGGGCGGCTGTCCCGCATGGTTTCAATATAGCGCGTTTCAACGCGACCGGTGCGAATTGCATAATCTTGTTACCAATGTCACGCCCATGTCATATCCGATTACTATCATCTCGCTCGTTGAGGCGCGCCACCGCCTCGCATGATGCCGCCGGCGCTGTGCAGGGCGGCACATGGAATGGCTTAACCACTACAGGATGCTTTTCATGAGCGAGTCTCCCGATCTGTCCCGCCGCCGTCTGCTGCAATTCTTGTCGAGCGCGCCACTGCTGCCGCTGGCCGGCGCGGGCAGCGCCTCCATGCTGCTGTCGGCCTGCGGCGGCGGTTCCTCCGCAGCCGACGCCGGCCCGGTCGCCCCCACTGTCAACCTGACTTCCGTGACGTTCTCGTCCATGCCGGCCCTGAGCCTGGCCGACGCGGCCAAGATGGCCACCACCACGGTCGGTTCGGCCCTGCAGGCGACCTACAGCGACGGCAGCAAGCGCAGCTACGACCTCAAGTACGAAACCTTCTTCATCACGGGCGCCCAGGTGCCCAACGGCAGCGGTGGCACCATCCTGTCGGGCGGCTACTACGACATCAACAACAAGCCCATCATCGACAGCACGGACGCTGGCAAGCGCCAGTTCTTCTCCGACTGCCCGGACGGTACCTCGCTGCTCAAGCTGGACGCGCCCACCGTGCCTGGCGTGAAAGGCAACACTGTGTTCGCCGTGGTGCAGTTCGAATACACCACCCGCAACGTGGCCGGCGCCTCCATGTACGGCATGCTGCCGTCGCCGATCGCCGTGCTGACGCTGGACCAGGACAAGACCACGGGCGCCCTGACCCTGGTCAAGTACCACAACGTCGACACCAGCGCCGTCAACGGCCTGTGGATCACCTGCGGCGCCAGCCGCTCGCCGTGGAACACCCACCTGTCGAGCGAGGAATACGAGCCCGACGCCAGCGCCATCGCCACCAACAGCCAGTTCGCCTCGTTCAGCACCAACCTGTTCGGCGACGCCACCCGCGCCAACCCCTACCACTACGGCCACCTGCCGGAAGTGACGGTCAACCCGGACGGCACCGGCAGCATCAAGAAGCACTACTGCATGGGCCGCATCTCGCACGAGCTGGTGCAAGTGATGCCCGACGAGCGCACCGCCCTGATGGGCGACGACGCCACCAACGGCGGCCTGTTCATGTTCGTGGCCGACCGCGCCCGCGACCTGTCGTCCGGCACCCTGTACGTGGCCAAGTGGACCCAGAAGACGGCCGACAACGGCGGCTCCGCCGACCTCAGCTGGATCAAGCTGGGCAGCGCCACCAGCGCCGAGATCAAGGCCCTGGCCGACAAGCTCAAGGCGGCCGACATCCTGTCCGTCAAGACGGCCGACCCGAGCGACGCCAGCTACACCCAGATCCCGTTCAGCGGCAAGAAGAACTGGATCAAGATCGTGCCCGGCATGGAAAAGGCCGCCGCCTTCCTGGAAACCCACCGCTACGCCGCCTTCAAGGGCGCCAGCATGGGCTTTACCAAGATGGAAGGCACCACCGTCAACGCCAAGGACAAGATCGCCTACTCGGCCATGAGCTACATTAACGGCGCCATGAAGGACGGCTCCGGCGGCATCAAGGTCACCGGCCCCAGCGCCGGCATCGTCTACGGCCTCAACCTCAAGGGCGGCCAGAAGGACACGGGCGGCACGGCCATCGACAGCGAATGGGTACCGGTCGACATGGCCGCCGTGCCGGCCCTGGTGGGCGAGGACCTGGCCACGCCGGACGCGCTGGGCAACCTGGCCAACCCGGAAAAAGTGGCCAATCCGGACAACATCAAGTTCTCGGAAAAGCTGCGCACCCTGTTCATCGGCGAAGACAGCGGCCTGCACGTCAACAACTTCCTGTGGGCCTACAACGTCGACAGCAAGAGCCTGACCCGTCTGCTGTCGACCCCGTCGGGCGCCGAATCGACGGGCCTGCACGCGGTGGACGACATCAACGGCTTCGCCTACATCATGAGCAACTTCCAGCACCCCGGTGACTGGGAAGTGAGCAAGGATGCGGCCGGCAACGTCACCGGCGGCCTGCACTCGAAAGTGATGACCACGCTCGATCCGCTGATCCGCGCCAACTACCGCGACCGTTACGGCGCGGCCGTCGGCTACCTGACCGGCCTGCCCGTGCTGAAATAAGCGCATCCACCCCGCTCAACCGGGGACGGAACACGGTTTTCCGGCCAGCTGGCCGGCACCCCGTGCTCCGTCCCCGGTTTTTTTATGGGCGTTCGCCACGCCAAAAATAGTTCAATTTAGGATAGCAATATTGCCAAAAACGAAGTATTGTTGCACTTGCATAGAGCAACAGAATGTTGTCATAAATAGCAAGTAAATAGCCAGTAATGAAACTTCTCCGGCGGCCATTGTTGTATGAGCAGCGGGAATCATTATTGCTTGTTGTTAATGATGACAGGTTGGGACTACAATCGAAAAAATGTGCCTTGAAAATGCACATGACAGAGCAGTGCCTGGTAGTGAAACGTCCTATAGGTCAGCGCCTTTAGCATTGAGTCAGTTGTGCCAATTTGCGGAACTCGTTCTTATGTCTTTTTTGTCTTCAGCATCGCCCAAGCTGCCGCCGTGGAAAATCCTGCTGGTGGACGATGAACCCGATATCCATGACATCACCAAGCTGACCCTGACCCGCTTCCGCCTCGAGGGGCGCGGCCTGACCTTCGTCCACGCCTACAGCGGCGCCGAAGCGAAACAGGTGCTGGCGCGCGAGAGCGACATCGCGCTGGTGTTCCTGGACGTGGTGATGGAGCGCGAAGATTCCGGCCTGGAAGTGGCGCGCTGGATGCGCGAAGAGCTCGACAACCAGTTCACCCGCATCGTGCTGCGCACGGGCCAGCCCGGCCAGGCGCCAGAAGAACGGGTGATCGTCAACTACGACATCAACGACTACAAGGAAAAGACCGAACTCGACCGCACCAAGCTGTTCACCACCACCTTCGCCGCCCTGCGCGCCTACCGCGACATCATGAAGGTGGAAGAAGCGCGGCGCGCCCAGCTCAACTACCGCGAAGGGCTGGAGCGGGTGATCGCGGCCTCGGCCCACATCTTCCAGCAACGCAACCTGAAGGACTTCGCCAGCGGCCTGCTGCAGCAAGTGGTGGCCCTGCTGCGGCTGGAAAACAGCATGCTGCTGCGCCTGCGCGGCGCCACCGCCATCAGCGGCGAACATGAATACGAAATCCTGGCCCAGATCGGCGACGAAGGCAGCGCCATCCTCAGCCCGGAAGTACTGGCCCAGCTCGACGAGGCCGAAAGCAACAAGATTTCGCGCGTGCAGGGCGACACCTACGTCGGCTACTTCCCCAACAGCAGCGGCAAGGCGTCGCTGCTGGTGCTCAAGGGCGTGGAGGAAATCTCCGAGATCGACGCCAAGCTGTTGGAAGTGTTCTGCTCCGGCGTGGCGATCGCCTTCGACAACATCCTGCTGACCCAGGAGATTACGGACACCCAGGCCGAGCTGATCCTGCGCCTGGGCGACGTGGTCGAATCGCGCTCGAACGAAGCGGGCAACCACGTGCGCCGCATGTCCGAGATCTGCCACCTGCTGGCCACGGCGGCCGGCATGCCGGACGAGGAGACGGCCGTGCTGCGCCACGCGGCGCCCATGCACGACATCGGCAAGATCGCCACTCCGGATGCGGTGCTGCTCAAGCCGGGCAAGCTCGACGCGGCCGAATGGGAAATCATGAAGCAGCACCCGGCCGTCGGCCTGTCCATCCTGGACGGCTCGCAGCGCCCCATCCTCAAGGCGGCCGCCGTGATCGCCCACCAGCACCACGAGAAATACGACGGCAGCGGCTACCCGCAAGGCTTGAAGGGCCAGGACATCCACCTGTACGCCCGCATCGTGGCCGTGGCCGACGTGTTCGACGCCCTCATGCACAAGCGCTGCTACAAGGATGCATGGCCGGTGGACCAGGTGGTGGCCCACCTGCGCGAAGTGGCCGGCCAGCACCTGGACCCGGTCTACGTCGAACTGCTGTGCAAGAACATCGACAAGGCGCTCGCCATCAACGAGCGCTTCCCCGACTAGCGTCGCGCCCCGTCAGCCCGGGCCAACGCCGGCCAGGGCGGCCGGCGCCGCGCTCAGCTCGGCCATGAGGAAGCGCTTCCACTGCCCTTGCCCGCCATTGCGCAGGTAGAGCGGCCCGAAATAGCGCCGCAGCAGCGTTTCCAGTTCCTCCCGTCCCGTCAATCCCAGGTCTTGCCACAGGAAGCGCTGCCCCAGGCAGGCGGCCGCCAGCGCGCGCGCCAGCCAGTCCGCGTGGCAGGGGTCGGCTTGCGCGCTGCGCCGGGCCAGCAGCAGCCCATGCAGGGCGCGGAACTGGGGCGGCGCGCACGCCATCAGCGCGGCGTATTTGCGTTCCGGGATGGGCTCGTGATAGTCGAGGGTGGGAAAACAGCAGCCCACCATTTGCAGCAGCGACGACTGGGGCATGCCGAGCGTGCGCACGAACAGGGGCAGCAAGCCGTCCTGGGCGCTGCGCAGCACGCCGGCCAGCGCGGCCAGGGCCAGCGGTTCGGGCTTGAGTACGGGGGCGGACGGCAACAGCACGGCGGCCACGAAGGGGATGCTCCCCGTCATGGCGCGGCACGCTGCGGGGTGGCGCGTGGGGTCATGGTGTCTCCTTTATTGTTGTCGCTCCATATATGCAGCCACGTATCAGCTACGTAGCGGATGCAGATTGGATGCGTTTCACAATCTTAATATACTTGCCACATATTTCGCGTAAAACGTGAAGCTTGCAATTGTGAACACAATCAAATAAACAACAAATGGCGGCCGCAGCCGCCACGGTCCGCTATATGCACCCGGCCATGTCGGGGCGCAACGGGAGCGGGAGCGTGCCTGGCAGCGGGCCCGGGAGCGGACCCGGGATCAGGCCTGGTCCGCCGCGTCTGCCGTGTCTGCTGCATCAGCCATCCCGGCCGCGCCCGGCTTGCGGCGGGTGCGGGGGAAGCGCAGCTTGTAGTGCAAGCCCATGCCCGGCGCGCTGACCACCTTGACCGTGCCGCCCAGCGGCCCCGTCACCAGGTTGTACAGGATGTGGGCGCCCAGCCCGCTGCCGCCGGAACCGCGCTTGGTGGTGAAGAACGGGTCGAACAGCTGGCCCAGCGTGGTGTGGTCCATGCCGATGCCGTCGTCGCTGTAGTCGAACAGGACGTAATCGTCCTCCAGCCGGCCCGTGATGCGGATCTTGCCCTCCTGCCCTTCGCCGTAGCCATGCACCAGCGAATTGACCACCATGTTGGTGACGATCTGCGACACGGCGCCGGGGAACGATTCCATGTGGATGTCGGGCGCGCAATCGATCTCCACCGCCACCGGCTTGCCCTTGAGCTTGGGTTGCAGCGACAGCAGCACTTCGTCCAGGTACTTGCGCAGGTTGAAGGAACGGATCTCGTCGGACGACTGGTCCACGGCCACCTGCTTGAAGCTGCGCACCAGGGCTGCCGCGCGCTGGGTGTTGGTGGTCATGATGCGCAGCGACTGGTCGATGATGTCGAAGAAGCTGTGCAGGCCATCCTCGTCCAGGGTGCCGGCTGCCAGGTCTTCGCGCGTCAGCTTCAGTTCCTGCACCAGGTGGCTGGTGGCCGTGACGCAGATGCCGAGCGGGGTGTTGATCTCGTGCGCCACGCCGGCCACCAGCCGACCCAGCGAGGCCAGCTTTTCCTGCCGCACCAGTTCCGACTGGGCTTCCTGCAAGGCCGTCAGGGCCGAGTTCAGGGCCGCGTTCTGTTCCTCGAGCGCTTCCTTGGCCTTGCGGATGGCGCGGTCGGCTTGCATGCGGGCGATGGCCACGGCCACGTGGTTGGCCATGAAGGCCAGGATGTCGAGGTCGGCCTGGGTGTAGAGCACGGCATTGTCGTAGCTTTGCACGATGATGACGCCATACACTTTTTCCCCCAGCAACATGGGCGCCCCCATCCAGCTGGCGATGTCGACGTTGCCCATCGGTTCCTGCATCTCGCCGCTGGCCACCAGGGCCGCGTAGCCGGCCCCGTCCAGCAGCACGGCCTGGCGCCGCTGCAGCACATAGGAACTCATGCCCAGGCCGTAGGCAAAGCGCTTGACGGGCGGCTGCGTGTCCTTTTCATCGACAAAATAGGGGATGGTCATTTCCTGCCGGTCCGGGTGGTACAGGGCCATGAGGAAGTTACGGGCCGGCACCAGCTCGCCGATGATCTCGTGCAGGCGGCGGTTCAGGGTGGCGCCGTCGGCCGTCGTGGCCGACAGGTCGGCCAGCTGGTACAGGCCGTGCTGGATGCTTTCGGCGCGGCGCCGCTCGGCCACCTCGTGCGCCAGCAGGGCGGTGCGCTCCTGCACCGCCTTTTCCAGCCGGTCCACGCTCTGCAGGCCCTGCAGGGCGCTCGACACGTGGCCGGCGATCAGCTCGAACAGGGCCTGGTCTTCCGCGCTGAAGGTATGTTCCTTGTCGTAGCTCTGGATTACCACGGCGCCCAGCGCCTGATGGTCCTGGTCCAGCAGCGGGCAGCCCATCCAGTGCTCGGCCGTCGTGCCCACGCCCCAGGTGCTGCCGGCGAACGACTTGGAGATGGCCTGCTCGGCCGTCATCACCAGCGGCACCCGGTGCAGTATCACCCACGCCGTGGGCGACTGCTCGGGCGACGCCAGCTTGAACCAGGTGTCGCGGTCGGGCGACGCGTCCGCCTCATCGACGAAATAAACAAAGCGCACCATGCTGGCGTCGCGGCCATGGCCGGTCAGCGCCACATAGAAATTGGCGGCGTACATGATGCGTCCCAGCGCCGCATGCACGCCTTCCAGGAATTCCGTGACATTGGTACAGCGGCTGGACAGGCGCCCGATTTCGAGCAGCATGGTCTGCACGGCTTCCAGGCGGGTGAGGCGACTTTCCATCGTTTTTCCTATGTTTGCAAATGCACACAGGAAATACTAGCAGGTCGCCGGAAAGTTGGGCCAGGAATCTTGCCCAGGCCGGCCGCCGCTTGACGCCCATGCCAAAAAAATATTTCCCAAAGAATAAAAAAATATCTATATGATAATAAATATTCTAAGAAAATACAGGCAACTGGGGGGGAGACGGATGAGCACAGGCAGACAGCGGTTGATGCGCCGCACCACGCGGCTGCTGGCCGCCATCAATGGCAGTTTCAGATTTACCATCGCGCCCCTGGTGCTGCTGTTTGCCGTTACCTACGGCAAGTACCGCTGCGGCTGGCTGTCGCTGCTGTTGCTGACGGCGGTGGTCGGCCTGAAGGCGGCGGAAGTGTGGCTGGACTTGCGGCCGGCCGCCACCGCGCACGCGCGCGACCGCCGCAGGGCGACGGCCGGGCGTTATGGCCGGCGGTAGTCGTTGGCCACCCACGCCTCGGCGCTGGCCACGGTCAGCTTGAAGGTGGGCGCCACGCGCACGCTGGCCAGCTGTTCGCCGTAGCCGTCCCACGCACTCAGGGTAGCGTAAGGATCGTCCTCGTCCGGCACGATGTCGAGGTTGACCTTGAGCTGGCCCGCCTCGCCGTTGACGAACACGCTCTTGTGCAGCTGGGCGTGCAATTGCTGCTCGTGGCGGCGCAGCACTTCGTTGGCCGTCTTGACCAGGGTATTGAAGGCGTTCACATCGAGCGGCTTGGGATTCTTCTTGTCGCGCCCCATGGTCCACGGTCCCACCAGGGCCGGTTCCGGCTCGCCATCCTTGATCATGGCCACGGCCCAGCCCTCGTCTTCCTCGTTCTTGATGACGCGCGCCGTCCAGCCATTGCCCTGCCACAGGCGGGCTTCCTGCACGGGGGTGTCATCGGGTTCCTGGCATGGTGCGGCATCGGTGTGCATGGCTTGCGGCTCGTGAAAAAAGTGAAGGGCAGCCATGATAGTCGAAATCGGCCGCCGCTGCCGCCGCCGGATGCGCCGCGCCGTCCCGTTGTCGCGCGCGCACGAACGCAGGATCAGGCCGGACGGCCTGGTCCTGTCGTGCCACCCGCGAAAGGATGTCGGTGCCGGTTCAGGCGCGGCCGCGTCTGCCCGCACACGACAGCGCGGGCCGGGGCGGCGGCGTGATCGGCGGACGCAAGGGCGTCACATGCGGATCGATGGCCGGTTCCGGCATCTGGTAGCTAAAGGGATTGATGATGATGGGCGGTATCGTGGGCGGCGCCGAAGGCGGCCCCTTGGGCCCGTTGGAGCAATACTGTGCGCTACGCTGGCGCTGTGCCCGGTTGCACATCGAGGATATCGATTGACCCTCGCTGATCTCTAGCCATGCCATGTTGCCCTCCCTAACATTAGTGAGACTTTTAGTATAGGCAGACATGTCATTAGTTCAAGGGAATATCCGGCAGCCCTGTCGCAGATCAAACCCCGGGCCGCGACCGCTGGGCGCCGCCCGGATGCCGTCCATCCCGCCAAAGCGGCACTTTGTCGCATGCCGCTGGCCCGCCGCGCGGCGCCGGCCTACAGTGGTGCCATGCCTGACGCGGCGCATGCCATCAGCGCACCGACCACCCAACGACCAGAGGACCGCCATGACCCCGACCGCCAAGAAACTGCTCCCCCTCGCCGCACTCGCCCTGCTGGCGGCCGCCGCCTGCTATGTGTTCGCCACGGGCGAGCTGCAAGTGAACGTGGACGGCGACCAGATCGACGGTCCGCTGGGCGCCCTGCTGGCCGTGCTGTTCGGCGGCGCCGGCATGGTGATCGGCGCCATCGCCTTGCTCTGCGCGGCCGTGTTCGTGAGCGTGCTGTGCGCCGGCCTGGGCGTAGTGCTGGTGGTGGGCCTGGCCCTGCTGGCGCTGGTGCTGGTGGCGGCCATCTCACCCCTGCTGCTGCCGCTGCTGATTCCGGCCGGCATCTTCTGGTACTGCTCGGCCCGCCAGCGCAAGCAGCGCCAGGCCCGGCTGCTGGAACACGCCGTCTGAGCGGCGACGGCCCGCCGTCAGGCCGCCGGCGGCATCCGCTCCACCCGGTTGCGCCCGCCCCGCTTGGCCCGGTACAGGGCCTGGTCGGCCCGGATCAGGGCCTGGTCGGCATTGCTGTCGGCCGCGCTGAGGGCGGCGATGCCCACGCTGACCGTCACCGGCAAGGCTTGACCATCGAGCTGCAGCGGGGTGTCGGCGATGCGCTGGCGCAGCCGCTCGGCGAAGGCGCCGGCCGCGTCCAGGTCGGCGCCGGGCAGCAGGATGGCGAACTCCTCGCCGCCCACCCGCCCCAGCATGTCGATCTTGCGCTGGCTGTCGCGCATCAGCCCGGCCAGGTGGCGCAGCACGGCGTCGCCCGTGGCGTGGCCGTATTCGTCGTTGACGTGCTTGAACAAGTCCAGGTCCAGCATCAGCACGGCCGCGCAGCCGCCCACGTCGCGCTGCAAACGGGCTTGCTCCTCGTCCAGCCGGCGCATGAATTCGCGCCGGTTCGGCAAGCCGGTCAGGAAGTCGGTGGTGGCCAGCATCAGCAGCTCGTCGTTCATGCGGCGCCGCTCCGTGATGTCGACCGTCGAGACGATGATGAAGTCCAGGCTCAGCGTGTGGCCCGGCATCACCAGCAAGGTCAGCTCGTTGAGGCGCGCCTTGCCATCCAGGCGCTGGAAACTGCCCTCGCAGGCGAACAGTTGCTGGCCCCCGGCCAGCGCCGCCACGGCCCGCGCGAAGGCCGGCATGGCGTCGCCGTCGAACAGCTGGGCCAGGCTGAGCGAGGCCAGGTCCTTGCCGCCCGGTAGCGCGCCCACCTGGGCCAGGGCGGCGCCGTTGGCGTCCAGGATGCGCACCAGGCCGGCCAGCCGGCGCAGCTCGCCCGGGTGGGCCAGCAAGTAGCGCGCCGGCTCCTCCGATCCGCCCAGCGCCAGCTCCGACAAGGCCGTGCGCACGGCCGACCAGTCCTGCTCCCACAAAGCCACGGGCGCGTTGTCGTACAGGCTGCGGAAGCGGGCCTCGCCGGCGCGCAGCGCCTGGGCCGCGCGGGCTTGCTCGATGGCGATCCCGGCCAGGCGCGAGGCCTGTTCGATCAGGGCGATGTTGGCCAGGCTGGGCCGGTGCGGTGCGCGGTGGTAGATGGCGAACGTGCCCAGCACCTTGCCGTTGGCGCCCAGGATGGGGTCGGACCAGCAGGCGCCCAGCCCGGCGCGCGCGGCCAGCGCCGCATGGCCGGCCCAGGACGGGTCGCGCCGGATGTCCTCCACGATCACCCGCTGGCCGGTCTGGGCCGCGCGGCAGCAGCTGCCCTCGGCGCTGTGGATGGACATGCCGTGCACGGCCGCGTTGAAGAAGGCCGGCAGGCTGGGCGCGGCCCCCACCAGCAAGTGCTCGCCCGCCTCGTCCAGCAGCAGGATGCTGCACAACATGCCGGGATGGTCCGTCTCCACCCCCAGCACGACGCTCTCGAGGATGGTTTGCAGCGGTGCCCCCGTGGCCAGCAGTTCCAGCACCTGGCGCCGGGTCTGCTCGCGCTGCTCGGTGTGGATGCGCTCGGTCACGTCGCGAAACGACCACAGCCGTGCCGCCTCGTTGCCCAGCACCAGGCTGCGCGTCACCTGCTCGATCACGCGCCCATCGCGGGTGCGCAGCAGCGTGCTGTGCGGGCCGCGCTGGTCGTACAGCTGGCCGCCCGGCGGCGCGCCCGCGTGGCGCAGGGGAACATTGTCGGCCAGCTGGGCCGCCATGTGTTCCAGCAGCACGGCGCCGTCGGCCTGCCAGTCCAGCTGCTCGGGCAAGTTCCACAGTTCGCGGAACCGCCGGTTCGAATCGAGCACCTGGCCCTCCAGGTTGTCGACCAGGATGCCGTCCACGGTGGCATCGAGGATGCTGCGCAACATGGTCTGGCTGCGCTGGGCCCGTTCGGCCAGCTGCTTCTGGGCCGACTCGCCGTCCTGCAGCTCGCTGGCCAGGCGGTGGGCCTGGGCCAGCGCCTCGCTGGCCCGGGCCCGGCTGCGCGCCAGCAGCCAGGCCAGCGCGGCCAGCAGCACGGTCAGGGCGGCGCCGCCGCCGCCCACCAGTGCCGCCTTGCCGCTGCCGTCCGCCACGGGCGCGACGGCGCCGATGCGCAAGGTCCAGCGGTGGCTGGCCAGCCGCATCGGCCGCACGGCGCTGTGCCGCCAGGGGGCATGACCGGCCCCGTTGGCGTACATCAGGGCGGCCGGCGCCACCGCCTCGCCATCGTAGATTTCCACTTCCAGGCCCAGGTCCCGGTCCAGCTCCCCCATTACCTCCACCATGCGGAACGGCGCGTAGACCCAGCCCCGGATGGCGGCCTGGCGCTGGGCCGGCGTGGCGTGCGGCAGGTGGTTGTGGTAATCGGGCAACATCACGACGAAGCCGGACTGGCCGGTGCCTGCCCCCTCCTGCAGCAGGCGGATGCGTCCGCTCATGGCCGGCTGGCCCGAGTCGCGCGCCTGCACCAGCGCCGCCCGCCGCACCGGTTCGGACCAGGCGTCGTAGCCGAAGGCCAGCAGGTTGTTGCCGCTGAACGGTTCCAGATAGACCACCGGCGCATACAGCGCGCGCGCGCCGGGCGGAAACAGACTGTAGTCGGGAAAACCCTCGCTGCGCACGGCCGCCACGTGGGCCGCCCGCTGGGAGCCGGCCACCAGCCGCATATAGCCCACGCCGTGGATGCCGGGCAAGTGCAGGCTCAAGCCCTGGCCGTCCAAATAGCGGTGGAATTCGGCCCGGCTCACCTCGTCGGAACTGACAAACAGTCCCTGCACGCCGTACAGCACTTGCACGTAGGCGTCGAAGCGGCGGGCGATGCTGTTGACCAGCTCGCGCGCGCGAAAGTCGAATTCGAGCCGGGCGTCCCGCTCCGCATCGGCGCGGGCGTCGCGCCACAGCCCGGCGGTCAGGGCCGTCCCGCCGGCCAGGATGACGCCGGCCAGCACGGCCGGACGCAACAAGGCCTGCAGCAACCGGCCAACGCCAGGTCGGAAAGCGGGAGGAGTCATCTGCGATCGTCGCCTCAGGTTGGGAGCGGGAGCAGCACGCCAGGGGCGGCCCTGGCCGCCCCGTTACCGATAGTACGTGAGAGACTGCCGCCATGCAACGCACTTAAACGCTGCCGGCGGAGATAGCTGGGTCAGGCGGCCGGCGCCTCGGTGCCGGCGAACTGGCGGTAGCCGCGCGCGCGCAGGGCGCAGGCCGGGCAGGTGCCGCAGCCATAGCCCCAGTCGTGCAACGCGCCCCGCTCGCCCAGGTAGCAGGTGTGGGTTTCATCGCGGATCAGCGCCACCAGGGCGGCGCCGCCCAGCTCCTGCGCCAGTTCCCAGGTCTGGCGCTTGTCGCGCCACATGAGCGGCGTTTCCAGCTTGAAGCGGCTGTCCATGCCCAGGTTGAGGGCCACCTGCAGCGCCTTCATGGTATCGTCGCGGCAGTCGGGGTAGCCGGAAAAATCCGTCTCGCACATGCCGCCCACCAGCACGCTCAAGCCGCGCCGGTAGGCCACCGTGGCCGCCACCGTCATGAACAGCAGGTTGCGGCCCGGGACGAAGGTGTTGGGCAGGCCGTTGGCCTGGGTTTCGATGGCGATGTCGTGCGTCATGGCCGTCTGCGAAATGGCCGAGATCAGCGACAGGTCGATCATGTGGTCCTCGCCCAGCCTGGCGTCCCAGGATGGATTGTGGGCCCGCAGCCCGGCCAGCACGGTCGGGCGCACGGTCAGCTCGACGGCGTGGCGCTGGCCGTAATCGAAGCCTATGGTTTCCACCCGCGCGTAGTGCTGCAGGGCCCAGGCCAGGCAGGTGGTGGAGTCTTGTCCGCCGCTGAAAAGCACCAGGGCGGTATCGGTAGGGAGCATGGCGGTCTTTCTGTCGAACTTGCGGTCGATGATAGGGTCTATGGGGTGGCGGCGCGGGACGCGGCGCAGTCAGGTGCAACATTATAAGTACGCCATCGGATTAGGCAATCCGGTAACATGCGCATAGCGCACATCCCGATGGAGTCCCATGTTACCGGCACCGCCCGCCCGCACTGCGGCAGGATCACGAATTTTGGCACAAGTGGCCGCAAAAGTATCGCCCCCGCCGGCGCGCTGCGCGCTGCTGCTGGCGGCAGCCGTGCTGGCCTGCGTGCCGGCCGCGGCCGAGGGCTTGCGCTACCGCGTGCGCATCGAGGCGCCGCGCCCGCTCGCCACGCTGCTGGAACAGAACCTGGACCTGGAGCGCTTTCGCGGCAATCCCCACATCGACCGCGAGCAGCTGCAGCGCATGGTGCGCGTGGCGCCGGCCCAGGTCCGCACCCTGGTGGCCACGGACGGCTATTACTCGCCCGAAGTGAGCGTGCGGCTCGACGCCGACCAGGAAGAACCAGTGGTGCTGGTACAGGTGCAGCCGGGCGAGCCGGTGCGGGTAGGCGACGTCGAGCTGGAACTGCAGGGCTTCGAGCCGCCGCCGGGCCAGCCGGCCGACCGCCGCTACGACCGCGACGCCCTGCTGGCCAGCTGGGGCTTGCCGCGCGGCGCCATCTTCCGCCAGGCCGACTGGGAACAGGCCAAGCGCGCCCTGCTGCGCCAGGTGGTGCAGACCCGTTACCCGCGCGCCCAGCTGGCCGACAGCCGCGCCACCGTCGATCCCGACACCCACCTGGCGCTGCTGCACGTGGTGCTCGACAGCGGGCCCGAAATGCATTTCGGCGAATTGCGCATCGAAGGGTTGAAGCGCTATCCGCCCTCCATCGTCGCCAACCTGAACCAGATCAAGCCCGGCGACGACTACAGCGAGGCGGCGCTGCAGGCGTTCCAGGGCCGGCTGCAGGACACGGGCTACTTCGCCACCGTGGAAGTGAGCGCCGACACCAGCGCCGTCATCGGCGAGCAGCTGGCGGCCGGCGCCGCCACCCAGGCCCAGGAAGCGGCGCCCGGCAGCGCGGCCGCGCCGCCGCCCATGCCGCCCTTGCCGCTCCTGGTGCGGGTGACGGAAAACAAGCGCAAGAACGTCAGCGCCGGTCTCGGTTACTCCACCAACACCGGCAACCGCGCCTCGCTGACCTATGACGACCTGTCCATCTTCGGCCTGCGCATGAAAAGCGCGCTGACGCTGGAGACCAAGAAGCAGAGCGCGCGCAGCGACTTCTACTACCCCGTCACGCCGCAGGGCTACCGCGACAGCATCGGCGCCTCGTTCGAGCGCAGCGACATCTCGGGCGAGATCACCAGCGTGTCGGCCATCTCGGGCAAGCGGGCCTGGGGCACGCCGCTGCTGGAGCGCAGCCTGACGCTGGAGTTCCTCAGCGAGACCAAGACCATCGGCAACGTGGAGACGGGCAGCAGCAAGAGCCTGCCGCTCACCTACGGCAGCACCTGGCGCCACCTGGACAGCCTGCTGTTTCCCACCAAGGGCTACGTCATCAACGCCCAGCTGGGCGGCGCCCTGCTGCCCATCCTGACGGACGAAGCGTTCGTGCGCGGCTATGCGCGCGCCGTGCTGTACCACCCGCTGGGCAGCCACGCCAACGTGATCGTGCGGGCCGAAGGGGGCGCGCTGGCCTCGCGCAACAAGCAGGGCGTGCCGGCCGTCTACCTGTTCCGGGCCGGCGGCGACCAGTCCGTGCGCGGCTACGCCTACCAGCAGCTGGGCATACAGGAAGGCACGGCCATCACGGGCGGGCGCTACCTGGGCACGGCCAGCGCCGAGTACCAGTACTGGTTCAAGCCCACCTGGGGCGCGGCCGTGTTCTACGACGTCGGCAACGCCGCCGATACGGTCAAGGACCTGCATCCCAAGTCCGGTTACGGCGTGGGGGCGCGCTGGAAGAGTCCCGTCGGCCCCATCAACGTCGACATCGCCTACGGCCACGCGGTGCGCAAATACCGCCTGCACTTCTCACTGGGATTTACGTTCTGATGTCCGATACCGACCACCTGCCCGCCAGCGCCACGGCCGGCGCCACGCCGCCCTCCCCGCCGCAGCCGCCCCGGCGCACGCGCCGCTGGCTGCGCCGCACGTTTATCGGCCTGGGCGCGGCGGGCGTGGTGCTGGGCGGCGCGGTCTGGCTGCTCGGTCGCGAAACCACCCTGCGCCAGCTGTTGCAGCGCATCGCCGCCGCCAGCGGCGGCCAGATCGAAGTGCAGGGCGTGAGCGGCTCGCTGTACCACCGCATGCGCATCGCGCGGCTGGTGCACCGCGACGCCGGCACCGTCATCACGGTGGACGGCATCGACATCAGCTGGTCGCCGCTGCAGTTGCTCTCGGAGGGCGTGGCCATCAGCGAACTGCATGCGGCCAGCCTGACCGTCGACAGCAACGGCCCGTCCACGCCGCCCGTGCTGCCTGCCTCGCTGGCCGCGCCATTTCGCCTGCACGTGGCGGATGCGCGCCTGGACCGGCTGACCGTGCTCGATCACGGCAGCCGCACGCAGCTCAGCCAGATCCGCTTCCGCCTGAGCGGCGACGGCAACGGCTGGCAGCTGGCGAACGGCGTAGCCATGAGCGACATCGGCCGGCTGCAAGCGCAGCTGGCCCTGGGCGCCCGGCGCCCGTTCACCGTCGACGGCAAGGCCAGCCTGACCCAGGTCGCCGGCGCCCCGCCCCACCCCGCCCAGCTGCACCTGCAGGCGCGCGGCAACCTGTCGCTGCTGCGGCTGGACGCCGACGGCGCCGCCGGCACGGCCAGCGGCACGGCCACGCTGGCGCTGGCGCCGTTCGATCCCGTCATCCTGCATGCGATCGAACTGAAGGCCGGCGGCATCAATCCGTCCGGCTACCGCGCCGCCTGGCCGCAGGCCCGGCTGGCCGTGCAGCTGGCCGCCAGGATCGACGGCAAGCAAGCCCTGTCCGGCCAGCTGAGCGTGCACAACGAAGGCCAGCCCGGCCCGCTGGACCAGCAACGCCTGCCGCTGCAAAGGGCCACGGCGCGCCTGGGCGGCACGCTGACGGCGGCCACCATCGACGCCATCACCATCGACCTGGGCGCGGCAGGCCGCTTCACGGGCGGCGCCCGCATCGCCCGCAGCGGGCCGCAGGCCGGGTTGGACCAGGCCCAGCTCGCGCTGCACACGGAGCGCCTCAACCTGCAGCACCTGTACGGCAGCCTGCACGCCACCGCCATCGCCGGCGACGTCACGCTGGATACCCGCGGCAAGCAGCAGACGCTGCGCGCCGCGCTGGGCCAGGACGGCCTGCGGCTGGACCTGCAAGCCACGCTGGCCGACGAGCTGCTGCAGCTGCGCCAGGCCCGCCTGCAGCTGCGCAAGGGCAGCGTGAGCGCCAGCGGCCAGGCCAGCCTGCGCGACGGCCAAGCGTTCAAGGCCGGCATCAGCGCCGAGCACTTCGACCCGGCCGCCTTCGGCAACTACCCCACGGCCGACATCAGCGCCGACATCAACGCCAGCGGCCATCTGTCGCCCGCGTGGCAGGTGGCCGCTGACTTCACGCTCAAGCCGGGCAAGCTGCTGGGCCAGCCCATCTCCGGCGCCGGCCGGCTGACGGCCGACGCCCAGCGCATCAGCGGCGTGCAAGCGCGCCTCGCGCTGGGCCGCAACACGGCCGAACTGCGCGGTGGCCTGGGCACGCCGGACCAACAGCTGGACTGGAAGATCGACGCCCCCGACCTGGGCGCGGCCGGCGGCAAGCTGCTGGGCGCCCTGGCCGCCAGCGGCACGGCGCGCGGCACGCTGGCCGCGCCGCGCACCAGCTTCGACGCCAGCTTGCGCGGCCTGGGGCTGGCGGCGGCGCGCCATCCCGTGCCCGACAGCCTGCTGCACGCCAGCGGCGACATATGGCTGGCCGGCCCCGCGCACCAGGTTGAACTGAAGGCGGCCGGCAGTGCGCAGCGCTTCAACCCGGCCGCCTTCGGCGCCTACCCCGCCGGCGCCGTCAACGCCGATTTCAGCGGCGACGCCGCCCTGGCCGCCGACTGGCGCGCCGCCCTCAACCTCAAGCTGCAGCCATCGACACTGTCGGGCGCCGCGCTGTCGGGCTACGCCAGGCTGGCGGCCGACCCGCGCCACATCGGCAGCGCCGACGTCAAGCTGCAGCTGGGACCGAACAGCTTGCAGGCCCAGGGCGCCTTCGGCAGCGCGCGCGACCGGCTGGACTGGAAACTCGACGCGCCCCAGCTGGCCAGCGCCGGCCCCCAGTTCGGCGGCGTGCTGCACGCGGCGGGCACGTTGGCGGGCAGCGCCGAGCGGCCCGCGCTGACGCTGACGGTAGACGGCGCCAACCTGCACGCACCGGGACAGCAGCAGATCAAATCGCTGCAAGGCAGCGCCAGCCTGGGCGCCAGCCCGGAAGCGGGCGCCGGTTCGCGCATGCTGGCGGGCGTGCGCGCGCTCGCGGGCGCGGGTGCGCGCGACGGCAGCGACGACCCGGTGGTGGCCGACCTCACCATCGCCGGCTACAGCTCGCCGTCCCTGACGCTGGACCGCGCGCACCTGCAAGCGAGCGGCACGCGCGCGGCCCACGTGCTGCAGCTGAGCGGCGGCAACCGCGACTTCGACGCGGCCGTGCGCTTCAAGGGCGGCTGGCGCGGCGACGCCTGGACCGGCGCCATCGACACGCTGCAGAATCGCGGCCGCTACGCCCTCACGCTGCAGGCGCCGGCGCCGCTGCGGCTGGCCGCGCCGTCCGGCAGCGGCGTGGCCGGCCTGCTGCACCCGGAGCAGATCGCGCTGGGCGCCACGGCCATCGCCCTGCCCACCGGTTCCATCCGCATCGACAGCGTGGAAAAGAACGGCCCGCAGTGGCGCAGCAAAGGCCAGGCGGCCGGCGTGCCCGTCAACTACCTGGCCCAGTTGTCCGACGCCTGGCGCGACAACATCAAGAGCGACATGACGGTCGGCGCGGCCTGGTCGCTGGCCGTGCAGGCCGCCCCGCCCGGCGGCGCGCCGGCCGTGGACGGCATGCTGCACCTGTACCGCGAACAGGGCGACATGATCGTGACGGGCGCCGAAGTGCCGCTGCCGCTGGGCCTGCGGCAACTGGACGCGCGCATCGACGCGGCCGCCGGCACGCTGCGTGTGCAACTGGCGCTGGACGGCAGCCGCGCCGGCCAGGCCCGGCTCGACGCCAGCGCCCACCTGATCGACGGCAAGCTGGCCGACGCCAGCGCCCTGACCATGAACGGCAGCGCCAACATGGGATCGCTGGCCTGGCTGGCACCCCTGGCGGGCCAGCCAGGGCTGGAGCTGGACGGCACGCTCAAGCTGGCCATGACCGGCGCCGGCACTTGGGGCACGCCGCAGCTGAACGGCGACATCACGGGCGACAAGCTGGTGCTGAACTGGGCCGAGCAAGGCATCCGCCTGCACCACGGCCAGCTGCAGGCGCGCCTGGCGGGCGACCAGCTGCTGCTGCAGAAACTGGCCTTTGACGGCACCGAAGGCCACGCCCAGGCGGAAGGGGCGATACGCTTCGCCGGCGCGCAAGCGAACATGGAGCTCAAGCTGACGGCCGACCGGCTGGAAGTGCTGGCCCGCCCCGACCGCACGCTGGTGGTCAGCGGCCAGAGCACGCTGGTGCGCGACGCCAAGCGCTTCCAGCTGGACGGCAAGTTGCGCGCCGACCGCGCCAACATCGAACTGGCCAGCCAGGACACGCCCACCATGAGCGACGACGTCGTCATCCTCGGGCGCGGCGCGGCGCCCGTCAAGGACAGCAAATCGATGCCGCTCAGCGTGGACATCGAGGCCGACCTGGGCGACGCCTTCACCCTGAAAGGCAAGGGGCTGGACGCCCAGCTGGCCGGCGCCGTGCGCATCCGGGTGGCGGACCGGCGGCCGCCGCGCGTGACGGGCAGCATCCGCGTGGCCAGCGGCACCTATGCCGCGTATGGCCAGAAGCTGGCGATCGAAAAGGGCGTGATCAATTTCACGGGCGCGTATGACAACCCGGGCCTGAACATCCTGGCCGTGCGCAAGCGTCCCGAAGGCGAAGCGCTCAACGAGAACAACGTGGAAGCGGGCGTAGAAGTGCGCGGCACGGCGCTGGCGCCGGTGGCCAAGCTGGTTTCCACCCCGGCCGTCTCCGACAGCGACAAGCTGGCCTGGCTGGTGCTCGGTCACGGCATCGACAGCACGGCCGGCAACGACATGGCCCTGCTCAGCACGGCCGCCGGCGCCCTGTTCGGCGGCGGCCAGGGCCGGCTGGCCAACACGCTGGGGGTGGACGAACTGGGCGTAAGCCAGGCCAAGGGATTGGAAACGACGGTCGTCACGGTCGGCAAGCGGCTCTCCTCGCGCGCCTACCTCAGTTTCGAGCAGGGCGCCAGCTCGGCCACCAGCCTGGTCAAGCTGCGCTACAAACTCAATCCCCGCATCACGCTGCAATTCCAGACCGGCACCAACAACGCGCTGGACGTGCTCTACACCTGGACCTTTGACTGAGTAAGGATGCATTGTTTGTCAGATTGGACCGGCCACGACGCTAACAGCGCCTCGAACGCATCGGCAGGCACCGGCCTGGACACCAGATAGCCTTGCCCGTAGTCGCAGCCGCCTGCGGCCAGCAAGGCATGCTGCGCCTGCGTCTCCACCCCTTCGGCCACCACTTGCATGCCAAGCCGGTGCGCCATGACGATGATGGTGTCGCACAGTGCCTGGGTGCTGGAGCCGGGTTCGAGCTTGCGCGTGAAAGACTGGTCGATCTTCAAGAAATCGATGTCGAATTTCTGGAGATAGGACAGCGATGAATAGCCGGTGCCAAAATCATCGAGCGAGATTTTGACACCCGCCGCGTGACATTGCTGCAGCGCGTCTTTCACCCCGGCGTCTTCGTTCAACAGCAAGCCTTCCGTGATTTCGATCACGATGCCTTGCCCAGGCACCTGCTGTTCGCGCAAATACGCCAGCCATGCCTGACATGGGCTGTCCCCACTGTGGAACTGCACCGGCGACACGTTCACGCTGATTTGAAACTGCGGGTCGTACAGGGTCCGCCAACGCCGGCACTGGCGCACCGCCTGCCTGAATATCCAGTCGCCGATATCGAGGATCAGGCCGGTTTCCTCGGCCAAAGGCACAAATTCGGCGGGGCTGACTAGTCCACGCGTGGGGTGCTGCCAGCGCACCAGAGCCTCGGCCTTGACGATGCGGTTGGTTGTCAATTCCACGATGGGCTGGTAGTACACACGCAGCTCCCCGCCCGACAATGCGCTGCGCAAGTCATTGGTCATGCGCAGCCGCAGTTGAGCCGCCTGCTGCATCGACTGCGTGAAATAGCAATACCGGTTGCGCCCGCCGCCCTTGGCCGCATACATGGCCTGGTCGGCGCTCTGGATCAAGGTCTCGATTTCGCTCGCATCGTGCGGATAGGCCGTGATGCCTATGCTGGCCGTGATAAAGGCATTCTCATCGCCCAGCTTGAACGGCACAGCCAGGGCGTCCAGGATGTTCTGCGCCAAAGCGGCCGCCTGTTGCACTTCGTTGAGTTTGCTCAGGATGATGATGAACTCATCGCCCCCCATGCGGGCCACGGTATCGGTTGCGCGCACGCAGGCGCTGATGCGCCGGCTTGCCTCCAACAGCAGGAGGTCGCCCACGCGATGCCCGCGCGTGTCGTTGACCTCCTTGAAGCGGTCCAGGTCCAGGAACAGCACGACGAAGGGCAGGCCGGCGCGTTCGGCGCGCTTGATCTCCTGCCCCAGCCGATCAAACAGCATGTGACGGTTAGGCAGGCCCGTCAAGGTGTCGAAGTTGGCTTGCCTCCAGATCAACTCCGCCGACTGCTTCTTCTGCGTGATATCGCGAATGAAGGCGCTGAATTCATAGCCTTTGGCCGTGGTGATCGGGGTCACCGTCAGTTCGATGGGAAACTCGCGCCCGCTGCGGTGCAGGCCCGTGATCTCGGTACGCGCGTTCAGGATAGCCCCCTTGCCGCCGAGCAGAAAACGCTGCAAGCCCTTGCTATGCGCCTCGCGGTATTGGGCTGGGATAGCGATTTCGGGTAACTGGCGGCCGAGCGCCTCGGCGCGGCTCCATCCAAAAATCGCTTCCGCCTGGGCGTTCCAGCCGGTAATGGCGCCGCTGGCGTCGATCTGCACCACCGCGTCCAGGGCGGTCTCGACAATGGCACGCAGCCTATCCTGGCTCTCGGCCAGCACCTGCTGCTCGCGCATGCGCTCGGCCAGCATGGCGCTGAAGCCGTCGGCCATGCGATTGAAGCTGTCGCCCACCAGGCTCAGCTCGTCGCGGGTGGGCAGCGTGACCCGCCGACTCAGGTCGCCCCCGGCCAGCGCGTGCGCGGAACCGACCAGCGAGCGGATGCTGCCGACAATGGCGTAGTAGCTGCTGACGGCAAGATAGACCGTCAGCAGGAACAGCAACGTGGCGCCGCCCACGGTCACCAGCAAGGCGTCTTTGGCACGCGCAATGCGCCGTTCGATCAACGTTCGAGCGGTCGGCAGCAAGGTGCCATACAATTGGGCATAGCTCTTGTCGATCTCGACAGTGGCCAGATCGAGAAAAACCGTCGGCGTCATCGTAAACCGGGCGCTCAGTATGTCCGACTCCACCAGTTCAGACACCTGCCGCGCCGAGTCGGCGATGCCCGCATAAGCGTTCCGCAGCGGCACCTGAAGCTCCGGCTGGTGATGCCCGATCTTCTCGATATTGTCCCTGAGCTCCTTGAGCGAGCTGGCCAACTCGGCACGCAGAGCGTGCAATTGCGCATACTGATTTTCGGTGATCGTTTGTTGGGTCAACACGACGGTACCGTAGGCGCGCAGCTGGCCAAGGTGTTCGAGTGCGTGCGGCATCCGGTTAATGGCGGTGTCGATCAGGTAGAAGGTGGCCAGTTCCGGGTCCAGGATCAGGCCATAGTCGTCGGCGACCGACACTTCGAACGACGCGACCTGCCCGATCAGACGCGTGTGCGCGGTGAAGTTCTCTTGCGCGGTCCATTCGAGTCCCTGGTCGCGCAGCCGGTTCCAGTCTTGCCTGATGCGGCCAAAGGCATCGCCCTTCGCCACGCCACGCGGCAACACGTGTACGAGCGCGTGCAATGCGCGCTCCAACTCGGCTTGCTGGGCGGCGCGCCGTTCGCGCAGCGCCGCGTCGCCGCCCAGCAGCGCCACCGAGAGCCCGCGGTGCAGCTGCATGGTCTGCGTGGTGCGCGACAGCGGCTCGATCAATGCCAAGCCCGCCAACTGTCGTCGCGAAGGCTGGATCACTCGGCTCAGGTTGACGAAAAGGCCATAAATCACCACCGCGATGGCAAGCAGGGACACCAGCCACAGCAGCGTAAATTTCCTGCTGTAACCCATGCGGTTCAACAGCGCAATGGCAGGGGCGAAGAATGCCCGCTGCATCGACGCACGATGATGATTCAGCCGAGGTAATACTGTCATGTGTCCTTTGACCTGGTACTTAACGCGCCCAAGATTGACCACGGCCTCTCGCCGACGTCCTCATGACGGGCAAATTCCGCTACACGCCGGCCGGATTATGGTCCGGCACCGGATCGTCCTGCGGTACGGGATGGGGCTGGTGCGGCGGCGGCTCGGGCACCGGGTCGTCGACCGGGGCCGGGTCCGGCGCGCGGTGGGCTTGGATAGCGGCACTGTGCATGATCTTCCTCCAGGGTGGCTGGCGATGTGCTTCCATTCTACGCCGCCCCGGACGCTTCCCTGCCCGATCTGATCACAATTTGATCTGGCCACCGCACGCGCCGCCCCCCGCCCTCACCTCAGGGCTCGGCGTGCTTGACGTACTTGTCCAGCCAGCGGTGCGTCTCATGCAGCATGTGCAGGATCGATTCGCGCGCCCGGTAGGCGTGCGCCTCGTTGGGCAGCATCACCAGCCGCGCCGTGCCGCCCAGCCCCTTGATGGCCTGGAACATGCGCTCGCTCTGCATGGGGAAGGTGCCGGGATTGCTGTCCTGCTCGCCGTGGATCAACAACATCGCGTCCTTGATCTTGTCGGCGTGGTTGAACGGCGACATGGCCTGGTACACCTCAGCCGCCTGCCAGAACGGCCGCTCCTCGGACTGGAAGCCGAACGGCGTGAGCGTGCGGTTGTAGGCGCCGCTGCGGGCGATCCCGGCCCGGAACAGGCGCGTGTGGGCCAGCAGGTTGCCCGTCATGAAGGCGCCGTAGGAATGACCGCCGATGGCGAGGCGGCGCCGGTCGGCCACGCCGCGCCGCACCACTTCCTCCACGGCCGCCTCGGCGTCGGCCACCAGCTGGGCCAGATAGCTGTCGTTCGGTTCCGCCTCGCCGCTGCCGATGATGGGGAACGAGGGATTGTCCAGCACCGCATAACCGACGGCCAGGAAGGCCGCCGGCCCCCAATAGCTGACGGCGTTGAAGCGGTATGGCGAACCCGTGGTCTGGCTGGCCGCGCTGGCCGACTTGAATTCGTGCGGATAGGCCCACATCAGCATCGGCAAGGGACCGTCGCGCGAGGCCAGGTAACCGGGCGGCAGCATCAGGGTTGCCGTCAGCTCGACGCCATCGTTGCGGCAGTAGCGGATCTGCTCCTTCTGCACATCCTTGAGTTCGGGCGTGGGATGGGGGAAGCTGGTCAGCGCGCGCAGCTGGTCTTGCGGCGGCAGGCGCAGGTCGCGCACGTAGTAATTGGGCCGCTCGGTGGGCGATTCGCGCGTGGTCAACAGCAGCGTGCCCTCCTCGTTCAGCACCGCCGCCACGTTTTCGTAATACGGCGCGGCGCTCTGGAACAGGCGCTCCTTCTTGCGCGTGGTCAGGCTCAGGCGGTCGATGAAGGGGCGGTCGCCTTCCGGCGTGGCGCCGGCGCCGTCGAGCAGGATGGTGGTTTCCGGGCCGATCACGAGGCGGGGGAAGCCGCTGGCGTCGGCCCGCATCACGGGCGCGCCGGGGCTGCTGTAGCGGTCCTCGTAGGAGCCTTCATAAATCAGTTCCGGCGCCAGCGCGGGATGGTCGGGCGCGATCATCCACTGGCGCACGGCGCGCGTCTTGTGCCACCGTTCGTTGAGCAGGGCCACGTCGCCGCGGCCCCAGGCGATGCCGCCGTAGCGCATGGCCAGCCGCGCCAGCACCTGGGGCGCGCCGTGGAATGGCGCCGCGTGCAGGTACAGCACGTCCCGGTGCTCGACGTGGCGGGCCGGGTCACCGCCGTCCTGGGCCTCCGCCCACAGCAGCGACGCGGGCGCGTCGGCGCGCCAGGACACATGGCGCACACCGGCCGACACGGCGTCGTTCCCCGGCGGCAGGCCTTCTTCCAGCGGCAGCATGGCCACCGTGTGCAGCAGCCTGGCGTTCATGTCGCGCACTTCGATCCGCTCGCCGAAGCTCGATGCCGGCACCAGGTAGGAATAGGGCCGCATGATGCTCTGGGTGAGCAGGTACTGGCCGCCCGGCGCGACCGACACGCGCGAGTACTGGTCCGGCTCACCGAGCAGGCGCACCGCGCCCTGCAGGTCGGTGTGGGCCAGCTGCACCGTGACGTAGTGCTCGAACAGGCGGGCGTCGTCCTCGCTGCGCAGCAGGTCCTGGTAGGTGCGCAGCTGGCGCACGGCGCCTTCGGCATCGCTGTCGAGCTGCACGGGGCCGGCGGGGACGGAGTGGACGGCCGGCGCCTTGCCCATGCCGTCCGGACGCAGCTGCAGCAGCAGGCCGCTGCTGTCGGGCAGCCATGAAAAGCCGCGGCTCAACACGGCCGACAGGGGCCGGCTCACCAGGCGCCGGGCGCGGCGGGCCGCGATGTCGATCAGCCATAGCTGGACTTCACCGCGCTCGCCCTTGTAGGCCACGTGGCTGAAGGCCAGGTGGCGCTGGTCCGGCGCCCAGCTCAGGTCAGCCACCCGCAAGGCGCGCGGCAGGCCGCCGATGCGACTCTCCTTGCCGCTGGCGATGTCGAGCAGGGTCAGGTCGGTGCCGTAGGCGAAGCGGCTGGCGGCGCAGGTGCGGGGATTGATGCGCAGGCCGGCCAGCTTCAGTTCCGGCTGCGCCACTTCCTCGATGCCGGGCAGCGGCGGCGTCTGCACCATGGCCGCCAAGTCGCGCCGGGGGCTCAGGCTCAGGGCCGGGGCGCGCGCCGCGTCCACGATCGCCTGCAGCGCGGGCGCCGGCAGCTGGTAGCGGCCATCCTGCGCGCCGCTGCGGGGCGAGGCGGCCATCAGGCCCATGCCCGGCGGCAGGGGCGGAATCAATGTACTCATGTGGGTGACAATCTGTGTGGATGCGACGGTCGCCCCATATTGCTGTTACCCCATGGGAAAGTCAATGCACCGCCGATCTGGCTTACAATCGCGGTGCGCAGCGCGTTGCTGCGGTTGACACGGCCGGCGACGGCCCCTGGAATGCTGATATGGAAATTACGACGATCATCCTGCTGTTGCTGGTGCCCCTGCTGGTGTGGCGCATCTACTCCCGCCTGAAAGCGGCCATGGGCCGCACCCAGTCCATCCTGTGGCGCCACTATGCCGTCGTGCTGCTGCTGGCGGCGCTGGTGGGCGGGCTGGCCGCCAAGGTGATCGACAGCCCGCTGGCGCTGGGCGCGCTGGTGCTGGGCCTGGCCGGCGGCATCGCCCTGGGCTACCGTAACAAGGCGCTGAGCCTGCTGGAAAACACGCCCCAGGGCTTTTTCTACACGCCCAACCTGCGCCTGGGCGTGCTGGTGTCCATGCTGTTCATCGCCCGCCTGCTGTACCGCGGCTTCGAACTGTATCTGCAGATGCACAACGGCACCGCGCTGGCGCCGGAGGAATTCCACCGCAATCCGCTGACGGTGCTGCCGTTCTGCCTGCTGGCCGGCTTCTTCGGCAGCTACCATTTGTTGCTGGCGCGCTGGCAACGGGGCCAGCAGCCCGTCCCGCGCGGCCCGCTGGACCGCCCGCTGTAACGGTTTTCGCTGCGCCCGATTGGCTCCGGCGGTACTATCATTGATACTGGAAAGCTGTAATTTGATGGTATGCTTCATGTATCCATGAGGCAACTTTATTTCCCGAAAAGAAATCCATGCAAATTTACACCAGTCGATGAAGACGTCCATCTACGACAAGACCGCCAAAGGGCGCGAGGAAATCGCCACCCGGCGCTACCAGCTGGCGCCGCGCCTGCGCACGCTGCTGGTGCTGGTCGATGGCCGCCGGCCCGAGGATGAGCTGTTGCGCAACGTGGCCGGCCTGGGCCTGACGGCCGACGCCATGCAGGAGCTGCTGCGCGAGCAGTTCATCGTCCTGTCGACCAGTTACAACACGATCGAGGCGCCGCTGGTGGACGCCGAGGAGATAACGGCCGTGCCCGCGCCGGCCATCGCCGCCTCCATGCCGGCCATGGCGCAGGCCGCGCCGCCCGTCATGCCGGCCCCGCCTCCCGTGCGACCGGTCGCTGCGGCGCCTGGCGTCGCGCCGGTTGCCGCGACCAAGGCCCAGCAATTCCAGGCACTGTACGATTTCTACAACAAGACCATCAAGAGCACGATAGGCTTGCGCGGCTTCACCTTGCAGCTGAAGGTGGAAAAAGCGGCCTGCGTGGAAGACTTCCGCGAACTGCGGCGCCCCTACCTGGAGGCGGTATTGAAAGCCAAGGGCGGCGAGATCGCCGAACGCCTGGGCGCACAGCTCGACGAGCTGCTGGGCGAGCGCACCGACGACGACCTGGTACATCCCCGCACCTGACAGCAAAAAAAACCGGGGGCAGTCCATCTGCCCCCGGTTGTTGGCGCCGTCAGGCTGCCTTGGCGGCGTCGCCGGCGCGGCGCTGCAGCACGAAGATCGGTTGCGCCCACTCCGTGTCCTTCTTCTTCTTGCTGGTGATGAGCGTCAGCTCCGAGGGGTCGTAGACGTCCGTGTTGTGCGTCAGCGGCGTCGTCATCAGGTATTGCGCCTCGGTGTTCTTGAGGAACTCGCCGACCAGCTGGATGTTGCGGATGTCCAGGTGGGCGAACGGTTCGTCGATGAACACGAAGCCGCCGGAACCGTCTTCCGACTTCAGCAAGCCTATCAGCAGCACCAGCGATTTCATCACCTGCTGGCCGCCGGACGCTTCGCCGTCGTTCATGCCGATCGGACCCTTGCCGTCGAACTTGAAGCGCACGTGCAGGCCAGCCTGGGCCAGCTGGGTGTCGTCGTTCTCCAGCCGCACCGGGTCGGCATGCACTTCGATGCCGGCCAGTTCGCCCAGCTCCTTGATGTTCTTGCTGTAGGTCTTGATGGTGTAGCGCAGCCGCTCGATGTAGGCGCCGCGTGCATTGCCCGTCGCTTCGATGGCGCGGTTGTTCTGGTAGCGGCGTTCCTCCGTTTCCGACTGGCGCCCATGCAGCTGCTCGTTGAGGCGCTGGTACTGGTCGATGACGGTGGCGTCCAGCTCCCAGTCGCTGCGGGCCAGGCTCGCTTCCAGGCTGTGGATGCGCAGCGCGACCTGGTGCGAGTTCTGGTGCTCGGCCACCAGGCGCGCACGGCGCGCCGGACGGCGCCAGCTCTTGGGCAGGTGGCGCCAGGCGCGGCGCAGCGCCAGCAGCGCGCGGGCGTGGTCGCCGCGCTGCTCGATCTGGCGCTTGTTGTTCAGGCGCAGGCCCGCTTCCGCCTCGGACAGGGCGAAGCGCGCGTTCTGCCATACGGTGTCGGTGCGGGTGCGCTGCACGGTGGCGTCCTTGATCAGCGTCTGCAGCTCGCCCAGGCGGGTGCCCACTTCCAGCCGCTCTTCCTTGAGCGGCACGGCGTTGCGCGCGGCCTCGTCGAATTCGGCCTGGCGCGCGGCCAGTTCCTTGGCCGCGTCCACGCCGGCGATGCGGGCCTTGAGCGCGCCCACTTCCGAGGCCAGCTTGCTGATGGCCAGCGTGAGCGCGTCTTCCTGCGCCTCCAGCGCCGGCAGCGCCTTCTGGATCGCTTCCATGCGCTGGGTACGGCCCGCGGAGCCGAAGCGGTAGCGCGACGCTTCCACGAACAGCGAGCGGCCGCCGCGGCGTTCGCGGTGGTAGGCCTCGGGCGTGATCCATTCCTCGTCCTTGCCCAGCTTGAAGCCGTCGTCCACCGTGTCGACGCGCTCGATGCGCGACAGCTGGTCCACCAGCCAGGCCGGCACCGGCGCCGAGAACTTCACCACCGACAGCAGACTGTCGTCCTTGATGCCGGGCGCCGTGACCAGTTCGGGCACGATGAAGTGGCGATAGCGCTCCTTCTCCGCCAGGCGGTAGGCGGCCGGCGCGTCCTTGGCCTTGTCGAGCAGCACGACGGAGGCATAGCCGCCCAGCACACCCTCGACGGCGCCCTGCCAGCGCGCGTCCGTCACTTCCACGATATCGGACAGCATGGCGTGGCCGATGCCGGCGTCGCGCAGCGCACGGCGCATGCCGCGCACCGCTTCCGGTTCCGGCATGGCGGTCTTGCCCTGCAGCGCGGCGATGGTGGCCAGTTCGCCCGCGATGCGGGCCGACAGCGCCTCGCGCGATTGCTTCTGGCGCGCCAGTTCCGCTTCCTTTTCCTCCAGCTGCTGCGCCACTTCGGCAATGTCGCTGCCGGAGTCGGCGGCCAGCTTCTGCAGGCGGGCCTTTTGCTCCAGCAGGCTGTCGAGCGGTTTCAACTTGCCGTTGATCTGGCTCAGGCGGCTCTGCAGCGCAGTCGATTCCTGCTCCAGCACCGTCTCATGCTGCTGCGCTTCCGTCAGCGCCTTGGCCTGCGCGGCCAGTGCATTGCGCTTGTCCGTCAGCTGCTGGTCGGCCTGCGCCAGCGGCTTGCGGGCGTCGCGCAGCTGGCGGCTGATGTTGCCGTGCTTTTCGCGCGCTTCGTGGTATTCCAGCGTCGGCAGCACTTCTTCCTGCAGGTTGCGGCGTTCCTTGTTCAGGTCTTCCCACTGGTGGTAGTTGGCCACGCGCAGGCGCAAGCCTTCCAGGTTGGTCTTCGACGCTTCCAGCTCCGTCTCGAAGCGCTTCAGTTCCTGCTCCGTGTCGCGCTGGTGGCGCTTGGCCTCGTCGTAGGCGTCCAGCACTTCCTTGTCGCCGAACACCTGGAACACCAGGTCGAGCAGCTGGCGCGGCGCGTATTCGCACAGCTTGTCCGTCTCGCCCTGCTCCAGCGCCAGCACCTTGGCCATGGCCGGCGACAGGCCGGCGTTGGCCAGGCGCTTGCGGTAGTTTTCCACACCCAGCCAGTCGTTGGCATCGGTGATGTCCTCGATTTGCACATTCCCGGGACGCATCAGGTACTGGCGCTTCCAGTCGCCGCCGTTCTTCTGGATCTGGCAGAACAGCGTCACCTCGTCGTCGCTGAAGAAGCCGGAGCTGCGGAACGGGCGGTTCGACAGCTGCTTGCCCACGTTCTTGTTGTCGACCACGGCGCGCAGCCAGGCCGTCTGCTGGCCGGAGTGGCGCGCGTAGTGCTTGTAGGTGCGGCCCATCGAGCAATCGAGGCCGAACAGGGTGCGCAGCGCGTCGAGCAGCGTGGTCTTGCCGGAGCCGTTCTGGCCGGCGATGGTGATGATCTTGGCGTCGAGCGGGATGTTCTTGATGCGCTGCCAGTAGTCCCAGTGCACCAGTTCGAGTGATTTGATGTGAAACATGGATTAATCCCTGGCTGGAGTGTCGTCGGACGGCGCGGCGGCGGCATGATCGCCCCCGGCTGCGCCATCGTGGGCGGCGTCTGGTTCGACGGCATGTTCTTCGGCGGATGCGCCGGTGGGCAGCACCTCGCGGTGGATGGCGGCCGGCACGTCGAAGGCCGGTACGTCGAAGGCCGGCACCTCGAACGCCGGCACCTCGTCATCCGCCACGTCGGCCGGCGGCTCGCCGGCGGCGGCATCGGCGTGGGTATCGGCGGCGGCGGCCGGCGGCGCGCGGCGCGGCACGGGGATGATCTGGGCCGGGGCGCGCTTGAACACGTCGGCCAGCGCGCCGTTGATGATGCGTTCCTTGAGCAGGTCGGTGTCCATCATCAGGTCCAGCAGCGGGCCTTCGACGATCACGTCGCCGCGCCGCTCGATGAAGCCCAGCTTGGCCAGGATGCCCAGGTTCATGTCGAGCCGGGTCTTCTTGCCCAGCTTGTCGCCGAAGTCGGCCAGCAGCGCCTTGTAGGCGATGCCGATCGAGGTGTCTTCGGCGCGCGGCAGCGGTTTCTCCACGCCGAACATGTCGTTCTGGTCGTCCTCGGCGTGCTGGTGGGTTTCCTGGCGCTCGCGCTTGGGCAGGATGATCTGCGCCCACAGCACCACCAGCAGGGCCACGCCGTCGCGCGACAGGCCGAAGTTATTGTTCTGCCAGACGTCGCGCGCGCCGAAGATCTTGGGCTCGATGGCGCGCGTGAGGGCCAGCGTGACGTGGTCGGCATAGACGTTGTCGAGCAGCTTGAGGCCGGTGGCCAGCAGGCGCGTGTCGATCTCGGCGCGGAACAGTTCGTCCGACAGCACGCGCTTGACCAGCTTGTCGTCGCGGCGCAGGGTTTGGTGCGTCAGCAGGCGCGCGATCAGGATTTGTGCATCGTCATTCATCGGTCTTGTCGCCTTGCGGATCGAGGGAGAGGGAGAGCGTGGCGAGCGACATGGCCGCCACGTGCAGGTCGGGCAGTTCGACCATTTCGTCGGAGGGCGTGAAGGTCACGGGCAGGCGGGCCAGTTCGGCCGTGGCGCCCTGCAGGCTGGCCTCGGAGGCGTCGCCCAGCAGCGGCAGCAGCGAGGCGCGGTAGGAGGCCACGGCAAAGCTGGCCGGCAGCAGCGAGTCCTGGATCGGAATCGATTTCGGAGCTTCCTCCGCGATGCTGGGGAAATTGCCCAGCGCCGCGAAGTCGGACAGGCGCGCCAGCCAGTCATCGAGTTCTTTTTGCATGGCGGGTGTGTCGTTGATGGTAGTGGGTGCATCCTGGCCGGTCGGCAGGCCGCCCGGCGCCACGCCGGACACGCGGTCCGACAGCAGCTCCGTCTCGGCCACGTCGATCATTTCGGCCGGCGTGATAAACAGCGGCACGACCGGCTGGTCGATGGCGCCTTCGGCCAGCGAGGCCAGGTCTTCATGTTGCAGCAGCCAGCGCTTGATGTCGGTGGTCGACAGGCCGGACTGGCCCAGGTGCACGCGCTGGCGTTCGATCTGGTTCAGGGCGCGCGAGAACATGCCCTGCATGTTGAGCAGCGCGCTCTGGGCGCGGCCGATGGCCTGGGCCGCCTTGTGGGTGGCGCCGTCGGCGTTTTCATCGGCCGTGATGGCGCGCAGGATCTCGGAGCCCTTCTCGACCCAGTCGCAGGCCATGTGCCACTTGGCTTGCGAGGCGCGCAGGCGGAATTCGGAACCGGAGGCGATGGCGTCGGCAAATTCCTCGGTCAGCTCGACCAGGCGGCCCAGCAGGTGCTGCAGCTGCTCGACGGTGACGCCGCCCACGGCCTGGGCCCCGGCCACCTGCGACAGCAGGAAGCCCATTTCCGCCTCGTCCTCGTTCTGGCCCAGCGCCAGCAGGCCGTCGATGGCCGACAGCACGTTGCGGGCCATGGGCGTGACGCGGTACACGGCTTGCTGGGCGTCCCAGGCCAAGAGCTGGTTTGAGCGCAGGCGCATCAGCACCGTTTCCAGGCTTTCCGGCAGCAGGTAGGCCAGGCGGGTATTGATGTCGGCGCGCGAGAAGGCCGACGTGGCCGTGTCGGACGCCAGTTCGCGCAGCACCAGCAGCCGCACCAGCACGCCGTCGAAGCCGCCGTGGAACAGGGCCGTAAACACTTGCAGCAGCGGTTGCGCGCGCTTCAGGTGGTAGACCTGCTCGATCTCGTCGGCCGATATATTGGGCTGGAAATGGGCTTGCAGCGTATCCTGGTGCTCTTGCTCGGTGATCGGTGCTTCCGCAGCCGCAGCTGCACTTGCCATTATTTCTATCATTCTGTGCCATTCTCGATGATGATTAAGATGACAACAGAAACCGCCCTCGCGGGGGCCGTCATCTTCATCGCGGGGGCGTCAGTATATCAGGCACGGCCATCGGTCAGGCTGGAGTGCGGAGCGGCTGGGCCGATATATTTCCCGGCCCGGGGCGCGGGCCTGATGGGCGGCGCGGACCAGGGATTTAACGGTGGGTGAACAGCGCGCTCGTCATGGCTGTTCCTCGCCACGGTTCTCCAGGCGCGCGCGGGAACGGACTATGGCCTCGTGCAGTTTTTGCTGCAGCAGTGACTTGGGCGGCAACTGGGTGAAATACTCGGCGACATGGATGCCGCTGGCACCCAGCTCCAGCAGTTCGATCTGCTCCTGCTTCTTGCCGCTGCACAGGATGATGCCCAGCGGCGACGCCTCGCCAGGCTCCTGCTCGTATTTGGCCAGCCAGCGCAGGTACAGCTCCATCTGGCCCTTGTCAGCGGCCTTGAAATCATCCAGCTTCAAGTCGATGGCCACGAGCCGCTTCAGGCGGCGGTTATAGAACAGCAGGTCGATATAGAAATCATCGTTGTCGAGCTGGATGCGTTTTTGCCTTGCGACGAAGGTAAAACCTGCGCCCAGCTCCAGCAGGAATTGCTCCAGCTCGCGCAAGATCGCGTCTTCCAGATCCTTTTCCACATAGCGATCCTGCAAGCCGAGAAAATCGAGAATATAGGGGTCTTTGAGTACCAGCGCAGGGCTGATCGTGCCACCTTGCCGCAAATTGGCCAGTTCGGCCAAGAGCAGCTCTTCCGGCTGACGCGAGAGCGCCGTCCGTTCAAACAACATGGAATCCAACCTCTCCTGCAGGACGCGAGTGCTCCAGTGCTCTTGCTGGCACATTTGCAAGTAGAAGTCGCGCTTGAGTGGATCGTCGATATAAATCAGCGTCTTGATATGCGTCCAGCTCAATTGTCTCCGCACTGCGGAGACAATGTCCTGATCCGGAAAGACTTCGACAAAGCGCAACATATGACGCAGGTTCTTGCTGGAAAACCCCCGTCCAAAATCCGCTTCCAATTGCCGTGCCAGCATGGAAACAATCTGTTCGCCATATCCCGCGCGTTCGCCCCGCAGCACCTCGTCGCGGATGCGCTGACCAATCTGCCAATACAACAGGGTCAGCGCACTGTTGACGACGCGTGCCAGTTCCCTGCGGCTGCTCTCGATAAGTTGCCGAATGTCACTGACCAATGCTGCCGGCGCCGCCGGCATGGCTGGGGGATGGATAGAGGGCATGCCGTCACCTTGTTCAAGAAGTGATGTGCCGGCACGTCGGCCAGTTGGCGGCTCTTTCTCAGGCCCGCGACGGCATGATTATTTTACAAGAGTTTTGATCTTGTCCAGCGTCTGATCGACAAAATCGCCGTCCGCATCGGCGAAGCGAATACGGACCGGATACCAGTCCAGCGACGGCGCCAGCCACAGGTCCACCTGCTGGCCCTGGGCGTCCGGCGGCGGCGCCTTGACCAGGTGCAGCGCGTTGACCTCGCCCTGGCCCGTGTGCACCGTCTCATGGTTGACCACCTTGAACACCCAAGGTTCCGCATCGCGCGAACCGGCCACGAAATAGGCCCACTCCGTGCCCGGCTTGAAACGCTCCGGGTTGGCCCGGGCCTGGGCCAGCAGCTGCCACGGGGCGCTGGTGCGGTCCTGTTCGCCGCCCTTGAGCGGGTAGCTGTCGTCGCCGTCCGAGAACACGATGGTCTTGCTGTCGCGCTTGAAAGTGGTGGTGCTGGGGTCCTTGCGGAAGCGCTTCTGGTAGAACGTGGACGGCGCCAGGCCGTACTCGTCGACCGCGCCTTCGCTGCGGTTTTCCAGGATCTTGCCGAAGATGACGGCGTGGCTTTCCGTGTTGATGCTGTACTTGCCCTCGCCCGTGTGCCAGGCCACGACGGCGTCGCCCGTGATGGGCAGGCTGCGCTGGCGCGCCTGGATGGTGTAGCGCAGCTCCGCCGACGGCGGCAGGCTGTAGGCGCGCCGCACGCTGGGGTGTTCGCTGGCGGCGGAGGCCCCGGCGCCGGCCGCCTGGCCGCGCTGGGCGGCCTGCGCCGGCGCGGCCAGCGCGGCGGCGGCCAGCAGCAGGGCCGCCATGGTGTTCAATGTCGTCATAGTCATGTTCCCGATGTTGTCATGGTGATCTTGGAGACGGTCTGCGTGGTCAGCGCGCCGCTCGCTTCGGTGTTGCGGATCTGGACCGGATACCAGTAATGCGACGGCGCCAGCCACACGTCCAGCCGCGATGAATAGGTGCCCGGCTTGGGCGGGCGGGTCAGGTGCCAGGTCTGCAGCTTGCCCAGCGCCGTGTCCAGCTCCTCCTCGCCCACCAGCTGGAAGCGGAAGATGTTCGCTTCCTTGTCCTCGCCCACCAGGATGTCGACGTCGCTGCCGAACTGGTTGGGGTCGGCCCGGCCGATGGCGCCCAGCTGGAACGGCACCGTGGCCTTGTCCTGCGCCCCCACCAGCAGCGGATAGCTGCGTTCGGATGCGGAAAACGTGATGGTGCCGTCGTCACGGTTGAAATGGGTGGCCGTCTGGGACCGGCCGCGCCGCCTTTCCGTCGAGGTGACGGGCGCGATGCCGTAATCGTCGATGGCGCCGGCGCTGGTCAGCACCAGCAGGTTGATGCGGGTGATCAGCATGCTGATGCCCGCTTCCACCGACAAGGTGTAGTTGCTGCCGTCAGTATGCCATGCCATGGCCGCCACGCCCGTCCATTTGGTGCCGTCCGCGTCCACCCGGTGCACGTCGAGCGCAAAGTCGGCCGACGGCGGCAGGTTGACCTTGTAGCGCCGCATGCCCTGGCCTGGCGCCTGCACGGGCGGGGCCGGCGGCGCCTCGCTGGTCTGGGCGGTCGGGGCGGGCGCCGCGCCCGGCGTGGGTTGGGCGGCGCCGGCCTGGGGCTGGGCGGCCGCAGGCGCGCCGTCCGTCCCCGCCTGCGATGGGGCGGATGGGGCGGACAGGGCGCTGCTGTCGGACGCGCCGCTGTCGGCCATGGGCGGCGCCGGCTCGGCGGCCGGTTCCGCCGCCGGTGCGGGCGGTGGCGGTGAAGGCCGGCGGGCGGGCCTGGCGGCCGGCTTGGGCGCCGCAGCGTGCAGCGGCTGCAATTCCGGCAGCGGCGGCGCTGCGCGGTGCTGCGGCAGGGCCAGGTGCAGCTGGGCCGTGATGAGCGACGGCGGCGGCCGGCGGCGCGCCTCGCGCTGGCCCAATTGGGTGCCGACCCAGTCTATCGCCAGGTAGTGCAGCGCCACGGTGGCGGCGCCCAGCAGCAGCCAGCGGCGGCGTGGGCGGAGGTAAGTGGCGATCGTCATAACGCTAGTTTAACGTGTCCGGGCCCTCCTCCGCTGACAGCGCCGGCGCGCGGCCAGGCCACGGTGCGTCAAGCAGGAACAAGAATGTTGCCAAAACCTTTTGAACGGCATCCCGATATCTGCTACGCTAATCGCTCACCCACAGGAGAAACCAGCCATGTCTAACCCTCAAATGCCCAACATCCCAGGTGCTGCAGTCATGACGGACACACTCGATTTCGTCAAGAACCTGTGGGGCAGCATGAGCGTGCCCGGCCTGACGGCGCCCACCCTGTCCGTGGACGAACTGGACAAGAAAATCAATGACTTGAAGGCCGTGGAAACGTGGCTGAACCTGAACATGAGCATGCTGCGCGGCAGTATCCAGGCGCTGGAGGTGCAGCGCGGCACCATCGCCACGCTCAAGTCGGTGGGCGCCAGCCTGGCCGCCGCCGTCAACCAGGGCAGCGGCGACACCAAATCCCTGCTCGACACGGTACCCTACGCCTCTGTCTTCTTCCAGCAGCCCCTGGCCGCCGCGCCCGCCAAGGCGACCGTGAAGGAAGCGCCGCCCGCGCCAGCCGCACCGGCCACGGCCACCCCACCGGCGGACGCCGCCACGGCCAACGGCAGCGCCGCAGCCGGCAAGCCGGCGGCCACCCCGGCCGCCGACGCGGCCGCGCAAATGGCCAACCCCGCCATCTGGTGGAATTTGCTGCAGGATCAGTTCAAGCAGGCCGTGTCCAGCACGCTGGGACCGGAAGCGATGACGAACGCGGCGGGCAAGATGGCGGCGGCAGCGACGGCCGCCACGGCAGCGGCGACGTCGGTGGCGAAGTCGGCGGCCAATGCCGCCACGGCCGCCAGCGCCGTCAAGCCGAAAACGAATGCGGATGCGGCCAAGCCCGCCGCGGCCAAGTCGCCCGCCAAGGCCGCCGCCAAACCGCGCGTCGCCAAGGCCAAGCCGGCCACCAAAGCATAACAGCGCGTCGGCATATCTGTCGTCGCGCAGGCGGGAATTGAGGCACTGCCTGGATTCCCCTGGCGCGCCGACAATGTGCGGTATTCGCTGACTGAAACCCTCAGGGAGCCGTCAATGGTAGGCCGCGCGGCTTGCCATCAGGACAGGCGCAGGATGCGGATCGCCTCGATCAGGCCGTCCTCCTGGCGCTGCACTTTTTCGATGTTGATCAACCCTTCTTCCGCCAGCTGTTTGGCGCTGTCGAGCGCGCCCTGGAAGCTCGACATGGTGTCGCCTTTGGCGGTCACCGGCCGTATCCAGGCCGTGCCGCCGATTTTCATTTTGTCGTAGACTTCTTTGGCGATATCGCGCATGGGTGTGCCCTTCTCTTGGCTAATGCTTGTTATGGGGCGCAGCGGCTTCGCACTCGTTGCGGGCTGCGCCGGTTTTTCAGTGTAATCATTTGACCGGCCGGAAACAAGCTGGCGCCGGGCGCCACCGTTGCGTCCATCCATCACTCGCCGGCCGCCTGCTCCAGTGCCTCGGCCACGGCGTCCAGCGCCACCACGGGCGCCGGCGCCAGCAGGGCCAGCTGCTCCATCAGCTGGGCGAAACGCTGCTGGCCGGGAGCGATTTTATCGACGTGCATCAGCACCCCGATGGCTTCCTCCGCCAGCTCGCGCACGTAGCCCCGTTGCTGCAGGTGGGAGATGATGATCTGGGCCGAATTGAACAGGATGCGCATGTTGTTGGGCAGCGCCAGGCGCGCCTCGCGCATCCACTCGACCGCTTCGTCCAGCTTGCCCGTCTTCCACAGCAGCACGCCCTTGTTCATCATGTCGGCCGCTTCCTTGCGCGATGACTTGATGAGCTCCTCGCCCTCCTCGCTCATGCGGGCCTTGTCGAACACTTTCTGGATATCGTCCAGCAGCGGTTCGTTGTCGTCGTTGTTGCGGGCCACGTAGCACAGCAGGTCCACCGGCGCTTCCTTGACGCCGACGGCAAACAGCAGCGTGGCCATCTCCATGCAGGTGGCCACGTCGGGGCGCAGCTGCTCCTCCACCAGCATCTGTTCCAGCTCGTCGCCGGACTTGCGGGCGCGCCGGAAGTCGCCGCTCTCGTGGTAGACCAGGCCTTCCGTGATCTTGGCCCGCAGGTTCACATGCTCGCCCGAGAACTGCTGCAGGGCCGAGTTGAGCAGGCGCAGCGCTTCCCGGGTGTCGTTCTTCAGGCCGTACACGCGGGCCAGGCCGAAATAGGCGTCCACCGTCTTGAGGATGGAATACTCGCCGATCTCGATGCACTTGCGGAACGCCCGCTCGGCCAGCGGAATATTGCCCAGCTTGAGGGCGGCCATGCCCAGGCTGCGCTGGCGCGGCACGGAATTGGGCGACAGCTTGGCCGCCTTTTCCAGCACGTCGCACGCTTCCTCCGTCTTGCCCATGCGCTGGTAAGCCTGGGCCAGCTGGTCGAAGGCATCGATAAAGAAGCGGTTTTCCGCGATCACGCCCTGGAACATCTGGCGCGCCGCTTCCAGCTCGCCGTTGTTCATGCGGATCTTGCCCAGGCCGGTGCGGGCCCAGTTGTATTCGCGCCCTTCCAGCACCCGCTCGTACACGGCGCGCGCCTGTTCCGGCTCGCCGGCCTTGAGCAGCAAGGTGGCCTTCATGCGCAGCAGGTCGATCTCGTGCAGCCTGTTGTGGGCGATCTGCTCGTCGCACAGCCGGGCCGCGCGCAGGAAGTCCTTGTCGGCAAAGGCCTGGTCGATGTCGCTGAAGATCTGCTTCTTGTGCCATACCCGGTTCAGGCGGGTCAGCAGCACGCCTTCCGTGATGGGCTTGATGATGTAGGCGTCCGGCTGGTGCTCGGCCGCGCCCATCACCGACTCCACGCTTTTTTCGGCCGACACCATCAGCCACACGCTGCTGGGCAGCATCAGGTGCCGGATGCGGGCCTCTTCCAGCACTTGCTGGCCGTTCTTGCCGTCGCCCAGGTTGTAGTCGCATAGCACCACGTCGTAGCGTGTCTTGGCCAGCAACATCATGGCTTCGCCGCCGCTGGCCGCCTGGTCGATATGCTTGGCGCCCAGGTTGCGCAGCGATTCGCGCAGCAGCTGGCGGATGCCGACAAAGTCGTCCACCAGCAGATAGCGTTTTTCGGCCCAGTCGACGGCGTCGATGGCGGCGGGATGGAGGACGGTGCTGGTCATGGTGTCCATGCTTTCTAAGGCAGGCGCAGCACGAAACAGCCGCCGCCCAGCGTGCCGCCGTTGGCCAGCGCGATGCTGCCGCAACGCTGGCGGTGCTTGTGCATGCGCGCCACTTCGCGCGAGAAGTACAGCCCCAGGCCACTGCTGTTGGTGAGGAAGTTGACCCGGCTCTGTTCCATGGGCGCCGCGCCCGCGGCCAGCATGGCGGGAGGGAAGCCGTCGCCGTTGTCCTCCACCCGCAGTGCCAGCTGGTCGCCGTCGGCGACGATGGCCAGCCGGATGCGGTCGCGCGTATAGCGGATGGCGTTGTTGATGGCGTGCACCAGCACCCCGATCACCAGGTCTTCATCGAAGCACCAGATCTGCTCGGGGTCGTAATCGAGTTCCAGCGTAATGCCGCGCGACTTGAGCAGGATACGGGCCTGCGACGCCACCTGCTCGACCAGCTCGCCGATCTGCTGCGGCGCCGGTTCGAACGGATAGCCGGGCTTGCCCACTTCCTTGTACAGGGCCAGCAGCTGGATCAGGTTGTCGTTCAGGCGCCGGGTCTGGTACAGCATGTGGGCCATCTGGCCGTAGGGGGTCGCTTCGCTCGCTTCAGCAGGGTCGGCGGGCGCGGCACCGGCCGGGGCGATGACCACCTCCGGCCCGGCCGACAGCAGCTGCTCCAGCGTGCCGCTCAGCACACCGATCGAGTTCTTCATGTCGTGCACGGTCGACGCCAGGAACAGGAACAGCTCGGGCGCACCCGCTTGGTCATCCATCATTCAGCTCTCCAAAAGGGGCCACGCGGCGCCCTTGGTGCCCGCATTGTTGAAGTTGAATTATATCCTGCGGACAAGTGCAAAAGGCATGGAATTGCGGCGGAGCAATATACAAGTTGGCGCGGATGCAACGCTTGCTTGCGTGCCGCACGCCCTACTGGCTGCGGCGGCGCTGCTTGAGCAGGAAGCGGCCCGGATCGAGCGCCGCCGCCAGCGACGCTTCCAGCGGCAACGGCGCGCCTTCGAGCTGCGCCACCAGCAATTCGGCCATCAGGGGCGCCCAGATCAGGCCCCGCGACGCATAGCCGAGCAGGCCGTACAGGCCGGGATGGCGCGGCACGTCGCTCAACTGCTCGAGCCGGCCGGCGCGCGCATAGTCGGGCAGCGGCCCGGCCAGCGGCAACCGGTCCGGCGCCGCGCAGCGGAAACCGACCCGGCCCGCCAGCGGCGCATCGGCCACCGCCACCCCGTCCAGGATTTCGGCCAGCCGCGCCAGGTTCTCCTGCTGGCACGACAGACGCAGGTCGGGATCGTCGTCGGTGCCGTAGGTAGCGCCGGCGCAGATCACGCCGTCCGAGGGCGGCGTCACATAAGCTTCGCGGCACACCACCAGCGACTGCGCCGGCACGCGCTCGGGCGCCAGGTGCGTGACCTGGCCGCGCAGGGACGACAGCGGCAGTTCGGCCGCCTGCGCCAGCCGCGTGGCACCGGTGCCGTTGGCCAGGATCAGCGTGGGCGCCTGCGCCAGCAGCGCGCCATCGGCCGCATGCACCTGCCATTGGCCGTCCACCCGCGCCAGCGTCAGCGCCTCGGCGCAGAACACGCGGCGCAGCCGCGCGCCGCATGCCGCCAGCATGGCCTGGCACAGCGACGACGGCCGCGCCCAGCCGCCCTGTCCGAACAGCCAGCCGCCGTGCGGCGTGGCCGAACCGAGCAAGGCGCTGGCGGCCGGCGCGTCGAGCCAGCGCACGTACTGCGGCGGATAGTGGCCTTGCTCCACCACCTCGCGCTGCACGCGCGCATGGCCGGCGTCGCGCGCCAGCTGCAGCACGCCGCAGCCGGCGCCCTTGAACGCGGTGCCCACGCCGCCCATGCGCTGCCATTCGCGCAGCGCGAACAGATAGGCGGCACGGCTCAAACGGGTGGGGATGTTGTCGTCCTTCGACAGCAGCGGCATGAAGATGCCGGCCAGGTTGCCCGACGCTTCCTGCGCCGGGCCGTCATGGCGCTCGATCAGGGTCACCTCCCAGCCGCGCGCGCACAGGCGCTGGCAGAGGGCGGAACCGGCCACCCCGGCGCCAATGACGACCGCCCGCCGCACCGGCTCCGGCGGCGCCGGCGCCAGCGGACGGCGGCTGGCGAAGACCGCGCAAATGTCGGGCAGATCATCCGTCTCCATTCCCGCTGCGGCGGCAGGCGGCTTGTCGCGGGCCATGCCGGCCTGCGCGACCGTCATCGCTTGAGGCGCGACCTTGCAGGCAAAGCCGGCGGCCGTCAGCGCCCACACCAGCGCCTCGTCCGGCGCCTGCGCCTGCAGCGTGGCGCCCGGCGCGGCCAGGCGCGCCAGCGCGCCGGCCAGCGTACGCGCAGGCAGCTGCCCGCCGGCGCCGGCCGGCAGGACAAAGGCCTGCACCCGCGCCACGACCTGCGGCAGCATGGCCTCCACCGTGCCCACCATCAGGTCGAGCGTGACGCGGCCCTCATCGAGCACGACGCGGTGCACGCCCGGCAAAGGCAGCGGCCATAGCGCGCGCAACTGCGGATCGGCGAGCGCGGATGCGTCGGGCAACCGCGGCGCGATGGCAATGTAGTGCAGCTCGTCCGGACCGGCCGCCCGCGCCTCCATGAAATGGGCGCCATCGCCGAACGCCGTGGCAAGGATGACGTGGCGTGCGCTCATGGGCGGTGCGCCGCGTGGCGGAAGCAGGCCGGATCGTGGTCGTCCACCATGCCTATGCCCTGCATGTAGGCGTAGATGATGGTCGAGCCGACGAACTTGAAGCCGCGCTTGGCCAGATCCTTGGAGATGCGGTCGGACAGGGCCGTCTTGCCGGGCCGGGGCAGCTCGGCGTTGACGATGGGCCGGCCGTCCACGTAATCCCACAGCAGGGCGTCGAGCGAACCGCCCGCTGCCCGCAGCCGCAGGTAAGCCTGCGCATTGCCGATGGCCGCCGCCACCTTGAGGCGGTTGCGCACGATGCCGGGATCGGCCAGCAGCTGGGCCACCTTGGCCGCGTCATACACGGCGATTTTTTCCGCATCCCAGCCGTCGAAGGCGGCGCGGTAGCTGTCGCGTTTGTTGAGGATGGTTTCCCAGCTCAGCCCGGCCTGCGCCCCTTCCAGGTTCAGCATCTCGAACAGGCGCAACTCGTCGTGGCAAGGTACGCCCCACTCGTGGTCGTGGTAATCGAGATAGCGGGGATTGGCCGGATTGGCCCAGCGGCAGCGGGTAAGTGTCATGGCGGCGGATGGCGGTGCGGAAGGTGGGCAGTATAAATTATTTGCAGCCTGCCGTACCTGTCCCGGCTCATGCCGCGCCCGCGCGCGCCAGTATCTGTTCCGCCGCAAATATCCCCGACAGCAGCGAGGTACTGACGCCGAAGCCAGGATAGGACGTCTGGCCCGCCTGGTACAGTCCGGGAATGGGCGTGGCGTGCGGATACTGGGCACGGCTGTCAGCCGCCGGAGAGAGGCCGTAGACTGCCCCCTCGTAAAGGAACATGCGGTCGCGGAAGTCGCGCGGCGAACGCACGCGGCGTACCGCCACGTCCATCGGATGCAACGCCGACAGGGCTTGCTGCGCCGCCTGCGCCACCTCGTCGCTGCGCGCGTCGGTCCAGGCGTCGGGGCCCCGCGACTGGTCGATGGCCGGGTACAGCTCGACGATGCTGCCGCCGCCGCGCGCCAGTTCCGGCATCGTCACGGTCGGCACGGTGTAGGCCAGGCAGGACATGTCGCCTGCCTGCAGGAAGCGGTACTGCTGTTCCATCAGCGGCGTGCGGTAGTTGAAGTGGCTGACGTCCTCGATGCGGTTGCGCAGCCCGAGCTGCACCGACATGGCCCGCTGCGACAGCGGTGCGCGCTGCGTCTTCCTGCGCATCGAAGCCGGCACATCGGCCGCATTGAGCAGCGAGGCAAAAGTGTGCATGCCGCTGATGGTGGAGACGATGGCGTCGTACGGCACGGCGCCCGCGCCCTCCACGGTCAGCCCCGCCGCGCGGCCGCGCGCCACGTCGATGGCCATCACCCGCGCACCACAAACGAGCTTGCCGCCCAGCGCGCGCAGGCGCTGCTCCAGCGCAGCGGGGATGGCGCCCATGCCGGCCACGGGCAGATAGAACTGGTCGAGCAACATGGCCATCGTGCCCACCATCTGCAGCGCCGGCGTGCGTTCCGGGGCCAGCCCCGTGTACAGCGTGACGTTGGCCAGCGCGGCGCGCAGCCTGGGGTCGGCGATATGGCGCGCCAGTTCCTTGCCCACCGTGCCGGCCAGCTTGGGCAGATGGCGCCAGGTGGCCGCCAGCAGGCGCGGCACGGACAGCGGCCGTACGATGATTTCACCCGTCAGCACGTCGTACAGGTCGCGCCAGCGGGCCGCCAGCCGCGCCAGCTCTTCCCGCAGGGCGTCGGCACGGCCGTCCAGGCCCGCGCCGTGCGCCGCCAGCGCGCCGCCGACGCCAAAGCTGATGGCGCTGCCGTCGGCAAACGTGGAGGTCTGCATGCGGCGGATCTGGCGCAGCGGCAGCAACGCCGCGCGGTCCATGCCCAGCCGCGCAAAGCCCGCGTCGAGTATGCCGGGAATGGCGAGATACATGGCGCCGTCGTTGAACAGGTAGCCGTCGAGCTCCGTGGTGCCGCAGCAGCCGCCCGCGCGGTCGGCGCGCTCATACAGGGTGACATCGAGCCCGCGCTGGGCCAGGTAAATACCCGCGGCCAGGCCGGACACGCCCGCGCCGATCACGGCAACCGTTGTCGTCTTCATGCACGTCCCTCGCAAAGAGCCCGTCCGCACATGGGTAGCAGCGGCCGTGGCGGCACATAATTTATCATTTTCTTGACAACGTTGCCTGCGGCAACCAGATGCAAAAACCGCTACACTGGGCACGCCCGATTTTTCTCCACAGGAGCTGTGATGCAATTTGAAGCAACCGTTGAATGGCAACGCCAGGGACAGGATTTTCTCGGCCAGCGCTACAGCCGCGCCCACCAGTGGCGCTTTGATGGCGGGCTCGCGCTGCCCGCCTCGTCATCGCCGCTGTCGGTGCCGCTGCCCATGTCCGATCCGGCCGCCGTCGATCCGGAAGAGGCGCTGGTGGCCGCCGCCTCCAGCTGCCATATGCTGTTCTTCCTGTCGATTGCCGCAAAACGGGGCCACACGGTCGACAGCTACCGCGACCGGGCGCTGGGCGTGCTGGAAAAGGACGCCGCCGGAAAAATGGCGATGACGCGCATCACGCTGCAGCCGGAGATCGTCTTCGCCGGCATGGCCTGGCCCGGGCAGGAAGAGCTGGCGCAGATCCATCACGAGGCACATGAAAAGTGCTACGTGGCCAACTCGCTCAAAACGGAAATCGTGGTGGCGCTGTAGCGCGCCGGCGGTTACGGTTTCGCGCACCGGCCGCGCCGGTGCCGGCATTCAGCTGCTAGGTTTCCAGGTCGCTCGACAGCCCCACGCGGCGCCGTTCGCCGCCCAGCACCAGCGGCCCGGCCAGGTTACTCAACAGGCGCACCTCGCCTTCGGCCACGGCCTGGTCGAGGTTGTGCATCAGGCGCGGGAACAGGCCGTCCGGACGCGCGCCCTCCGTGCTGTACAAGGCGGCCCAGGCGTTGCGGCCGGAACGCTTGGCGATGTACAGGCCCTGGTCGGCCAGTTCCACCACCTGCGGCCAGGGCAGCAGCCGCGGTTGCGCCGGCAGGAAGGGATAGCAGGCAAAGCCGATGGAACAGGTGCGCATCAGGCGCGTGCCGTCGGGCAGTTCGAAGGGGCGTTCGGCCACGGCGCGGCGCATGCGCTCGGCCACCACGCGCGCCTCGTCGCGGTGGGTGGCGCGCGCCAGCACCAGGAATTCCTCGCCGCCCCAGCGCACCAGGTAGTCGGACTCGCGGAACACTTCGCGCAGCCGCTCCTGCATCTGCACCAGCACCGAGTCGCCGGCCGCGTGGCCGTACTGGTCGTTCACTTCCTTGAAGTGGTCCAGGTCGACCATGAAGAACACCAGGTCTTTGGGCGCCAGCAGCTCGCATTCGGTGGGCGGACGGTGCTGCGGCTGGTCGTAGCCGCGCAGGCTCAGGGCCACGTCCGCGTCCACGTTCTGCAGGAAGAAGCGGCGGTTGCGCAGGCCCGTCAGCTGGTCCGTCAGGCTCACGTCCTCCAGCGCCTTGTAGGCCCGCTCCAGTTCCAGGTTCTTCTCCAGCAGCTGTTCCTGGGTCGCGCTCAGGGTCTTGAGGGTGGCCGCCACCTGGCGGTAGGCGGCCGCGTTGTCGAGCGCGATGGCGCCGTAGGCGCACAGCGTGCGGAAGATCAGCCGTTCCCGTTCGCCGTAGGCGTGCGCCAGCAGCGACTGCACCGTCATCACGCCCAGCACGCGCTCGCCCACGCGCAGCGGCGCGAACAGCAGGCTCAGGGTGGGCAAGGTGCCGGGGATCAGGTTGGGCGTGGCGCCGTCGTCGCCGATCTCGATCAGGATCTCGCGCCGTTCGCGCACGCAGCGCGCCGAATTGGCGTTCGACTCCGACAGCGGCACCCGCATTGCCGGCAGCGGCCGGCCCGCCTCCACCCCGAACACGCAATTGAGCGCGGCGCCGTCCGGCTCGAGCAGGAACACGGAAAAATGGGTGGCGTCGAGCAGGCCGTGCACGTGGCGGTCCAGCGCGCGGAACACGGCCGCCGCGTCCAGGTGGGCCGTGATCTCCTGGCCGATCGCGCTCAGGTGTTCCAGCGTGGCGCTGGTCTGTTGCAGCACCTCGGCCCGCTGCGCCTCGGCCGCGGCCAGCTGGCGGTGGTGCTCGCCCTCGGTCTGGGCCCGCTCCGTCTGGTACTGCACCTGCATCGCGATGGCGCGGTTGGTGGCCTGCTGATTGTGGATGCGTTCGCGCGCGGCGCTGGCCTGCAGCGCGATGTCGTAGGCGCGCGCATGGTCGCCGGTGGCCGCGTACTCGCGCGCGGCCGCGTCCAGCAAGGCGCCGGGCACGATGTAGCCGGCTATGGTGGCGGCGATGCCCAGCGCCAGCTGCAGGTAGTGCAGCACGGCGTTGGGCGCCGACATGGGCTGCGGGTCGGGCAGGTCGTGGCGGGCGTGGATGCGGGCCAGCACGTCGAGCGCGGCGATCTGGTTGGCCGCGTCGCCATGCTCGCGCGCCAGCGCCAGCGCGGCGTCGGCCGCGGCCACGGCGTCGGCCGGGCGGCCCAGCTGCGACAGCGCGTGCGCCTGGCCGCGCCGGGCGCTGCTCTGGAAGTCGGACTGGCACAGCGCGTCGCCCCGTTCGGCCAGGCGGGAAAAACTCTCGAGCGCGGCCGGGTAGTTGCCCAGGTCCAGCGCCAGGTCGCCCTGGTATTCCAGCGCCACGGCGTAGGCGCGCGAGCCGGACAGGGGCGCCAGCGTGTGCAGCGCCTCGCGCAGCAGGTGCTGGGCCGCCTCGCGCTGGCCCAGGTGGCGCAGCGTTTCGCCCGTCTGCATCAGGCACAGGCCCACGCTCATGGGCCAGCCCGTGGGGCGGGCCAGGTCCAGGCCGCGCTGCATCCATTCCAGCGCCGCCTCGTGCGCATTGAGGCTGGTGAAGGCATTGCCGATGTTGGTGGCGACGATGATGGCGCGCCGCAGCTGGCCGGTGGCCAGCGTCGCCTCGTAGGCCCGCATCAGGTGGCCGATGGCGCGCCCGAAATCGCAGGCCTGGTAGGCGCAGGTGCCGAGGTAGTCGTTGATCCAGCCGGCCGCCGCCGCCGGCTTGCCCTCCAGCGCCACGTCGAAATGGCGGGCCCAGCGCGCGCTGGCGCTCTGCCAGTCGGCGAACACGGCGGAGATGGCGGTGGCCGCGTCGATCACGTCCGTGCGGGCGGCGTCGCCGCCGGCGCGGGCCGCCGTTGCCGCCTGCGTCAGGCAGCCGTTGGCCGTGTCGGAACGGCCCCGGTCGTTGGCGATCCAGGCCAGCAGCCACAGCGCGTCGGCCTGGCCCAGGTGGTCACCGGCCTGCTCCAGCGCGGCCAGCGCGGTCCGGGCCAGGCGCTCGGCGCCGTCCAGCAGGCCCCGCAGCCACGTCGTTTCCGCTTCGATCAGTTGCAGCCGCGCGGCCAGGCCGGCGCCCGCCGTCGCCGGCACCAGGGCCAGTCCGGCTGTCGCCTCGGCCGACCAGGCGGCGGCGCGCACGGGGTCGCGCTGGCGCGCATGCCAGGCCAGCTGCGACAGCAGCTCCAGCCGCACCGCCCCCTGGGCGGCGGGCAAGTCCGCTTCCCACTGCGCCAACTCGTGATCGAGCGCAAACATGTCCACCAAATTCCTACCTCAACCTGTTCTGCCGGCCCCGGATCCCGGCGGCGCGGCGCTATTGCCTTAACGCATGTATGCGTCCGTCAGCATTATTTCACAGTTTGGACAGCCTGCCGCCGCCGCCGCGCGCCGCGCATGGCGGCGCCACCACAAGCCCTTGATTCACAAGGCGAATTTGATTCCATAAAAGAAACGAAGATTTACTCTAAGAACTATTTCAGCCAGTGTTGCGCCAGCGCCACGGCGGCCGAGAATGACAGGAACGACAAGGCCGTCGATACCAGGATGATACGCGCAATGCGGCCCGTGTCGGCCCCGAAACGCTCGGCCAGGATGGCCACGTTGCTGGCACTGGGCAGGCAGGCCACCAGCACGATGACGGCAAGCGCCTGCGGCGCCAGCGGCACGCCCAGCGCCCGCGCGCCCAGGCCCAGCCCCAGCATCAGCAGCGGATGGAGCAGTAGTTTCTTGACGGCCACCGGCACGTAGTCGCGCCAGTGCGTGGCGGCGGCGCTGCCCATCTGGGAGCGGGCCAGCACGGCGCCCATGGTAAACAGGGCCACGGGCGAGGCGGCGTCGGCCAGCAGGCCCACGGTGCGCATCAGCGGCCCCGGCAGCGACAACCCGGCGGCCGAGGCCAGCGTGCCGAGCGCGATGGCCCACGGCAGCGGATTGCGCACCATGCCGCGCAGGGCATTGCGCATGGCTTCGCCGCCATGGCCGCTGCCCACCCGCGACAGGGCGATGCACAGCGAACTGGTGATGACCATGTCGATGGCGATGGTGACGATCACCGGTCCCGACGAGGCCGGCCCCAGCAACGCCAGCAGCAGCGGCACGCCCATGAAGCCCGTGTTGGGAAAGGCCGCCACCAGGGCCCCGAAGGCGGCATCGTTCCAGCTGATGCGGTGGCTGAGGGTGACGGCCACCGTCAGCCCCACCATCACCAGCGCCCCCAGCAGGTAGACCCCGGCCACGCTGCCGTCCAGCAGCTGGCCGATGGGCGTGGCCGCACCGAAGCGGAACAGCAGGCACGGTAGGGCGAAATACAGCACGAAGGCGTTCAGGCCGGGAATGGCGGCCAGGGGCAGCAGGATGCGGCGGGCGGCCAGGTAGCCGCACAGCACCAGCGCGAAAAAGGGAAAGGTAACGGACAGGATGGCGAGCATGGGCTGCCATTGTAGCCGCTGGCGCCGGCGCCCGTGCGGCCGGGCCCGCCACGTACGCAAATGGCAACGGCGCGGAGCGCGGCGGCGGCTACAATATATTTGCCGTGGGCTGGAATAAAGGCCACCGCAGCTTCGTATACGTCAGTGCAAGTCCGCCCTAACGCTCCACTTCACCAACAATAAGGAAGCCATCATGCACACCATCACCCGTTCCACCCTGCGCCTGCTGCCCGCCGCCGTGGCTGCCCTGCTGCTGTCGGGCGCCGCCCTGGCCGACGACGTCCTGATGAAAAAGGACGGCGTACTCGTCACGGCCACCGGCATGGCCGTCTACACCTTCGACAAGGACGTGGCCGACAGCGGCAAGAGCGCCTGCAACGGCCCCTGCGCCGAGCTGTGGCCGGCCGTGTCGGCCCCGGCCAGCGTCAGCCCGCCCTACTCCGTCATCACCCGCGACGACGGCGCCAAACAGCTGGCCTACAAGGGCAAGCCCCTGTATGTGTTCCAGAAGGACGAGCCGGGCCAGCGCAAGGGCGACAACTTCAAGAATATCTGGCACGTGGTGAAGGACTAAACGCCCATGCAAGAGGACAGCGCCCGCCTGGTGGCCTGCATCCCGCGCCTGCGCCGCTATGCGCGGGCGCTGCTGGGCGAGCGCGCCGACGCCGACGACCTGGTGCAGGACACGGTGACGCGCGGCTGGGACCGGCTGGCCACGTGGCGGCGCGGCAGCGACATGCGGGCCTGGCTGTTCTCCATCATGCACAACCTGCATGTGGACCGGCTGCGCCAGCCCGGCCTGGCCACGGTGCCATTGGACGGCGACTTGCCGCAGCCGGCCGACCCGGCCCAGCCGTCCGACCGGCTGGCCGTGCGCGACCTAGACGCCGCCCTGCAGCAACTGCCGCCCGAACAGCGGGCCGTGCTGCTGCTGGTGGCGGTGGAAGAACTGAGTTACGAGGAAACGGCGGCCACCCTGGGCATCCCGCTGGGCACGGTCATGTCGCGCCTGTCGCGCGGCCGTGAACGGCTGCGCCTGTTAATGCTGGGCCAGCCTGTGCCCGCCACGCTGAAAGTGATCAAATGAGCGCACCCGTCGTCGAAGCCGAATTGCAAGCATGGGTCGATGGCTGCCTGCCGGCCGCCCGCCGCGCGGCCGTGGACGCCTACCTGGCCCTGCATCCGGCCGAGGCGGCCCGGCTGCAAGCGTACCGCCAGCAGAACGCGGCCCTGCGCGCCCGCTACAACCCGGTGCTCGATGAAGCCGTGCCGGCCGCGCTGGCCGCCCGCCCGCACGGCCCGCTGCGGCGCGCGCTGCGCGGCGCCTTGGCCGCCAACGGTGCGTGGCGCTATGCCGCCATGCTGGCCCTGACGCTGGCCGGCGGCGCCGCCGGCTGGCTGCTGCACGACCTGCAGCCGGGCGGTGCGCCGGCCGTGCTGGCCCGCAGCGGCAGCGGAAACGACGCGGCCGTTGCCGCTGCCATTGGTGGCGCGTCCCGTCATGCGGACCGCCGGGCGCCCGATAACGGCGCCAGCGCCCGGCTGGTGACAGCCGACGTCCCGCCCACAGCCGAGGGCCAGGCCCTGGCCCGCAGTGCGGCCGTGGCCCACGCCGTCTACAGCCCGGAGCAGCGCCACCCGGTGGAAGTGGGCGCCGACCAGCAGCAACATCTGGTGACGTGGTTGTCCAAGCGGCTGGGCGCGCCGCTGCATCCGCCACAACTGGGCGCGCTCGGTTATGAATTGATCGGCGGACGTTTGCTGCCCGGCCAGAGTGGCCCGGTCGCGCAATTTATGTATGACAATGCCGGCGGCAAGCGCCTGACCTTGTACGTATCGACGGAACAGCGCCACAACCGCAGCACGGCCTTCCGCTTTGCGCAGGAAGGCCAGGTGGGCGTGTTCTACTGGATAGACGGGCGCTACGGCTACGCCCTGTCCGGCGGGCTGGACAAGGCGGCGCTGGCCAAGCTGGCCGATGCCGTCTATGCCCAGCTGGAGCCGCCCGGTTGAGAGGGCGGCCCGGCCGGGAGGCCGTCCGGTCAAGGACGGTCAATGCAGGCTCAGGCGTGCTTGCCCACTTCGATCAGGCGCGAGCGCATCATCTCGGTGGCGGCCGGGCCCGGGGCGAACATATAGTCTTCATCGTTGATGGCCAGGCCACTGTTGGCATCAACCAGCACCTGGTCGGCCGGCTTGCCCGTCTCGCGGCTCACTACCAGCAGGCTGGCCCCTTCCGGCGCCAGGTGATCGTTGCCCCAGGCGATGAAGGCCAGCAGCACCGGCTTGAAGTCGCGCCCCGCCTTGGTCAGCACATACTCGTAGCGCGGGGGACGGGCGCTGTATTGGCGTCGCTCCATCAGGCCGCCTTCCACCAGGCCGGCCAGACGGCGCGTGAGCATGTTGGGGGCGATCTTCAAGCTTTTTTCGAACTCATCGAAGCGCGTCATGCCGTAGAAGGCATCGCGCAGGATCAGGATGCTCCACCACTCGCCCACCTTGCCCAGGCTGCGAGCAATGGGGCAAGGCATGCGGCCAAAATCAGTATGTTTCATAATTGACTCCGTAGCAGGTTCAGTCCAGGTGAGAATGACTAGGCGCAGGTGCGCCGCAATTCCATTATTGGACTTCTGCGAAAACCGTGCTTTTGCTGCAAGCGACGGGGCCTTTGCGGGCGGAGAAAACTATTAAATTTTTTAGAAAGATAGGCATAATAAGCAACAGCAAATGCTAGTCACCTACCGTACAGGCCCCTGACCACACTCCATGCAACCGACCAGCGAACCAGTCATGCGCAACATACTCGTCGTGGATGACTCCGCGTTCGAGCAGCGCATGCTGATGGACTTGCTCAGCGAGCAACCCTACCGCATCTCGGTCGCCTTCAACGGCCTGCAGGGCTACCAGCTGGCCCTGGCCAACCAGCCGGACCTGATCCTGCTGGACGTGCGCATGCCCAACATGGACGGCTACACGGCCTGCCGCCTGCTCAAGGCCAATCCGGCCACCCACAACATCCCCGTCATCTTCCTCAGCGGCGCCGGCGCCGACGAGGAGCGCATCATGGGGCTGTCAATCGGCGGCGTGGACTATGTCTCCAAGCCGTTCTCGCCGGGCGAGCTGGCGGCCCGCATCCAGGTCCACCTGAACCTGGCCCGGCGCAACAGCGCGCCGCCCGCCGCGCCGGGGCAAGCGGCCGTCCCGCCCGGGCTGCCGGCCGATCCGGATGCCGTGCTGGTGGCCGCCGCCAAGCGCCTGATCGGCGACAACCTGGCCGACGTGCCGGGCCTGGCCGACATCGCCCGCAGCGTGGGCACGTACCGCGAAAAGCTGTCGCAAGCGTTCCGGGCCCAGACCGGCATGACCGTGTTCGCCTTCATCCGCGAGGAGCGGCTGCGCCGCGGCGAACAGCTGCTGAGCGAGTCCGACATGGATGTCCAGGACATAGCGTTGCTAATCGGCTTCAACAGCGCCGGCAATTTCGCCACCGCCTTCCGCGAGCGCAACGGCGTCACCCCCAGCGCCTACCGCCAGGCCATGCACCAGAAAAAGACGCCGGACGCCTGACGGCGTCCGCACGCGAAACTGATAAACTGGGCGCCCTTTTGTTTCCACCCCGGCCACATCAATTCCGGGAAGCATCTTCAACCATGAAAAACAACGCCACCAGTGGCCTGGTCTACTCCACCGAAAGCGGCCGCATGTGCCCCGATTGCCGGCAGCCGCTGGCCGCCTGCACCTGCAAGGCCGGCGCCAGGGCCGTGCCGCAGGGTGACGGCGTGGTCCGCGTGTCGCGCCAGACCAAGGGCCGGGGCGGCAAGTGCGTCACCGTGGTCAAGGGCGTGGCGCTCGACGCCATCGCCCTTGCCGCCCTGGGCAAGCAGCTGCGTACCGCCTGCGGCAGCGGCGGCACCGTCAAGGATGGGGTGATCGAGATCCAGGGCGACCACTGCGAACTGGTCATGGCCACACTGCTGAAGCTCGGCCACCAGCCCAAGCGCACCGGCGGCTGATTGCACGGCGCCAGCCGGCCGGAAGCCGGGGCCAGACCCCGTCGCCACAGCCCTGAAGGTTCAGGCGAACAGCTGGCCGGCAAACTCCACGAAGGCCTTCACCTTGGCGGCGCGCAGGTGCTGCGGCGGGAAGATGATGGAGATGTCCGGTCCCGGCGCCTGCCACTGCTGCAGCACCGGCACCAGCGCCCCGCTGTGCAGCTGCTCGCGCAACGACACCGACAGATGCTGGATCATGCCCGCCCCCGCCACCGCCGCTTCGATCAAGGTATCGACATGGTCCATCGAAACGCGGCCAGCGGGCGTGGCGGCAAACCCGGCGCCATCGCGCTGGAACTGCCAGGGACGGACCTGGCGCGATTTCGGGTAGAGAAATTGCAGACAGGGATAGCGCGACAATTCGTCCGGCGAGGCCGGCGTGCCATGGCGGCGCAGGAAGTCCGGCGCGGCGCAGGTCACATATTCCGTGCTGCCCACCGTCCTGGCCACCAGGGCGGAGTCCTGCAGCCGGCCTATCCTGACCAGCACGTCGACACCCTCCTCGACCATGTCGATCATGCGGTCGGACGCCGTCACCTTGAGCGCGATCTCCGGGTACGCCGCCATGAACCGGGGCAGCGCCGGCGCCAGGTACAAGCGCGCCAGGATGCCGGGCAGATCGACGCGCAGGATGCCACTTGGCGCCTGCGCCGATTCGCGCAAGCTGCTTTCCAGTTCGCCCATATCGCCCAGCAGACGCTGCGCATGCTGGTAGCAGCGCCGCCCCTCATCCGTCAGCGACATGCTGCGCGTGGTGCGGTTCAGCAGCCGGACCTGGAAATGCGTCTCCAGCGCCGCCACCTGATTGGTGACGGAAGACGTCGACACACCCAGCCGCTGCGCCGCCCGCGCAAACGCGCCCGCCTCCACCACCGCGCAAAATACCTTGAGCGCTTCCAGCCTGTCCATCGCCACCTCTCCCTGATCCCTGCAGCGATTATCCACGGTTTCGCAATACTGTAACGGAGCGCGCCCTGTTTTTCCGGCGGCCGGACCTGCCTACACTGGGTACATCGATCAGCCACACGCGATCCCAATCTCCCGCAAAGGAAACCAGTCATGTCCACCACCTCCCTCATGCAAGCGGCCGTCCTGCACGCCTACAACACTCCCTTGACGCTGGAACGGGTCGCCCGCCCGCAGCCCGGGCCCGGCCAGGTGCTGGTGCAGGTCAGGGCCAGCGGCATCAATCCGCTCGATATCAAGATCGCGGCCGGCCTGGCGGGACATGCGCAGGCCGAACTGCCAGCCGTACTGGGGATCGACCTGGCCGGCGTGGTGACAGCCGTCGGCCTGGGCGTCCATGACTTCAAGCCGGGCGACGAAGTGTATGGCATGACGGGCGGCATCGGCGGCATCCAGGGCTCGCTGGCCGAGTATGCCGTCGTCGATGCCGACCTGCTGGCCATCAAACCGGGCAACCTCTCGATGCGCGAGGCGGCCGCCCTGCCCCTGATCTTCATCACGGCATGGGAGGGATTGGTCGATCGCGCCCGCATCGGCGCCGGCCAGAGTGTGCTGGTGCACGGCGGCGCCGGCGGCGTGGGCCATATCGCGGTGCAGATCGCCCTGGCCCATGGCGCACAGGTATTCGCCACGGGCAGCGCCGGCCAGCGCCAGATCATAGAGGGATACGGCGCGACGGCCATCGACTACCGCACGCACACTGTGGCGCAGTACGTGGCGCAGTACACGGACGGAGAGGGCTTCGATATCATCTACGACACGGTGGGCGGTGCCACGCTGGACGCCTCGTTCGCCGCCGCGCGCCAGTATCACGGCCATGTGGTCAGCTGCCTGGGCTGGGGCACCCATGCGCTGGCGCCGCTGTCGTTCCGCGCCGCGACCTATTCCGGCGTGTTCACGCTGCTGCCACTGTTGTCCGGCAAGGGACGCGCCCACCACGGCGCCATCCTGCGCGCGGCGACCAAATTGATCGAAGCCGGCCAGGTCAAGGTCATGCTCGACGATGCGCGCTACACGCTGGAGACGGTCAACGACGCCCACCGTGCCGCGCGCGAAGGCACGGCACGGGGCAAGCTGGTGGTGGAGATAGCGTAAATGCGGTGCGGCGGACGCCGCTTACGGGGGCGTCTGCGCAGCGCCGGTCTGCCGGCGCCGCTCAGTTGCTGCGGCAGTCCGGCGGCAACAGATTGGACGGGATGTCCTCGCTGCTGCAATGCCAGGCCACCTTCTTATTCTCATCGAGCCTGGGTGTGAATGCGATCGCCTTGCCGCGCAGCGTAGGTTCGGCCGGGAACACACGTACCACGCCATTGCCGGGGTCGACCCGCACATCCTGCACGGCGTGGCCGGGATCGGCCAGCGCAAAGCCGGCCTGCTCCAGCGAGGTAGGACCGCTGCCGTTGGCGTAGAAATAGCGCTCGACGGCCGCCGTGGCGTCGCGTCCCACAATGGCCGCCTGGGCCACGCGCGCCTTGGCCGTGTATTGCTGGTAGGCGGGAATGGCGACGGCCGCCAGCACGCCCACCAGGGCGACCATGGTGATCAGCGAACCGGCGCCGCCCACGCCCATGCGCGGCATGAACAGGGCCAGCACATAGGCCAGGCCGCTGCGGCCCGGCTGCTCGACCTCGTTGCCCTGCGCCAGCCCCCGCATCACGGCCATGCGCTTGACCAGCCACGGATAGTCGCTCACCAGCTCGTGGAACGACATCCAGAAGCCCGACGTTTCCTCGGCCTGCGCCGTGTAATGGGCCACATTCATCTGGCGCCAGCGCTTGCCGCCGGCCGCCAGCGCGGCCAGGCCCAGCTGGGCGCTCTTGATGTCGTCGCAGGCGTGGAAGCCGTGGCGGTCGCAGGTGTACTCGCGGGCCCGTGCATAGGCCGCGCCCAGCAGCGGAACGATGGAGGCCGGCATCAGCAGCGCCGACCAGCGCAGGTGGTTGCGTTTGATGTGGCCCAGCTCATGGCCGATGTAGAAGTTGATGGCGTCGGGCTTGTCTTCCAGCGCATCGACCACGTCCGAATACAGGACGATGAAATTGGTGCCCAGGAAGCGGGTGGCAAAGGCGTTGAACACGCCGCCCATCTGCAACAGGTAGGCGTCCGGCACCTGCTCCAGACCCAGGCGCTGGCAGCACTGGTCGATGCGTTCCTTCAGGTCGGGGAATTGCTGCCACGTGATCTTGACGGCCGTGCCCTTGAGGTAGGAAATCAGAGCCGACTGGGCAAAGCAGTAGGCGATGAAGAACAGCAGCAGATACAGCAGCGCCACGCCTACCGTGCCGACGATGAGCCCCAGCCAGATCAGCATGGAGATGCCCAGCATCAAGCCGAACAGCTTTTTTTCGTTTTTATAAATCAGTTCCATGTCGCCGCCAGCTTTCGAAAAGTTTCCACGCGGCTATTTTAATTGATATTTTACGAAAAAGACAACTATTTTTACTAACTTCAGGCGCGATGCCGATTGCGGGTGCTGACAATACCACTTCATATCTGGTCATTTAGTGGTATTTGATTCCCCATTGGCATGCTATTTCCCGGCGCCACAAATTGTTGCAGATCAAATAGTTTCTACTATGAAAATACGCTTCATCCTGATTCTGCGCGGATGGCCACTGCCATGATGAACGGAATTCACTTTCTTGATGAGAGTGACAATATTTTTCATTTTTCAGAACGGGTATTTTTGCACTGGTATTGGAAAATTTAGACATTTATAAAACCACTTGACCACCACTTTTATCGGTTCCATTCTCCCCCGGGCCATGCCGGAAAACCGCGCTGCGTCTGGTTTCCCGCTTCAGCAGGGCTAACAGTTCCAACGAATAAAGGGAGACGAGATGACTTATCAACGTAAAGCAGGCGGTCTGATCCTCATGCTGATCGGCACCGCGCTGACGGCATGCGGCGGTGGCGGGGACGAGCACGCCACGGCGTCCGGTACCAGGCTGCTGGCCGTCAGCGGCACCGACGCCGACGTCAGCTGCCCGGCCTGGGTGTCGAGCCAGATCTACACGGTGGGCAATTGCGTGACTTACCAAGGCAAGGTCTACACGGCCAAGTGGTGGACTCAGGGCAATGTACCGGGCACCGAGCAATGGGGGCCATGGCAGGAGACGACGGTGACGCCAACGCCAACGCCGACGCCGACCCCAACGCCAACACCGACACCGACGCCGACTCCAACTCCAACTCCGACTCCAACGCCAACGCCGACACCAACGCCGACGCCCACCGGCGGCCGCGAGATCGGTTCCTACTTCGCCCAGTGGGGCGTGTATGGCCGCGGTTACGAGGTGGCCGACATCCACACCACCAGGACGCCCGTGGGCGGCGTGATGACCAGCGTGGCCGACCAGCTCACCTTCATCAACTACGCTTTCGGCAACATCTACGCCAAGAACGGCGGCTACGAATGCGACATGGTCACCAAGCTGGAAACGGGCAACGACAGTCCGCCCCCGGCCGATGCCGGTACGGGCGGCGACGCCTTTGCCGACTACCAGCGCCAGCCTGCGCGCACGGTAGACGGCAAGACCATCTCCTGGGATGCGCCGCTGACGGGCAACTTCGCCCAGCTCAAGCTGCTCAAGGCCGCCCACCCCAACCTGAAGGTGTTCATCTCGCTGGGCGGCTGGACCTGGTCGAAATACTTCTCGGCCGCCGCCAAGACGGATGCGCTGCGCAAGCAGCTGGTGCGCTCCTGCGTCAAGCAATTCATCGCCGGCGACCTGCCCTTGCAGGATGGACGCGGCGGCGCCGGCGCGGCCAAAGGCGTGTTCGACGGCATCGACATCGACTGGGAATATCCGGGCGGCGGCGGCCAGCCCTACAACACGGTGGACGCGGCCAACGACAAGCACAACTTCACGCTGCTGATGGCCGAGTTCCGCGCCCAGCTCGACGCCCAGGGCACCACGGACGGCAAGCGTTATGCGCTAACGGCCGCCATCGGTGCCGGCGCGGAAAAGATCGCCCAGACGGAACCGGCCCTGTACAGCCAGTACATGGACTGGGTCAACCTGATGAGCTACGACTTCCACGGCGCCTGGGAAGCGTCCACCAACTTCCACGCGCCGCTGTACCACGACCCGGCCGACCCGGCCACCGGCAACCTGGCCAAGTACAACACCAACGACGCCGTCGCGGCATTGGTGGCGGCCGGCATGCCGCGCAACAAGATCCTGCTGGGCGTGCCGTTCTACGGGCGGGGCTGGAAAGGCGTGCCGGCCGGACCCAATGGCAATGGCCTGTACCAGGCCGCCGCCGGTGCCGCCAGCGGCGCCTACGAGGCGGGCATCGACGACTACAAGGTGTTAATGAACAAGGCCGGCACGCGCTGGTACCACCCCGTCACGCGGCAGCTGTTCCTGTACACCGCCACTGGCGAATGGTGGAGCTATGACGACCCCACCGTCATCGCCGTCAAGATGCAGTACATGCGCGACCAGGGCCTGCGCGGCGCCTTCTCGTGGGAGCTGGACGGCGACGCCAGCGGCGCTCTGACCAGCGAGGTGTGGAAGGGCCGCTGATCCCATCGGCCCTGCCGGCGGCGCGGGCCGCGCCGCCGGCTTTCCCTTCCCACCGGAGAGCAGCGCAATGAAAACACACCATCTGGCGGCACAACGCCCGCAGCAGCTGAGCGACGACTGGAAACGCTGGATCGCGGAAAACCTCATGCTGGGCGCCCAGCCGTCGACCTTGGCGCCCATCCTGCTGCAGGCCGGCGTGCCGAACGCGCGCGCCGAGATCGAGGCCGCCCTGCGCAGCCCCTATCTGCAAGGCGCGCGCCGCCTGCACAACCGCATCGCCAAGCGCGACTGGCTGCTGTCGATCCCGGCCCGGCTGGAGCGGCTGGGGCCGGCGCATATCGAACGCAAGCAGCGCCTGGACGGCGACGCCTTCCTGCACCAGCACTATCGCAGCAACACGCCCGTGATCCTCACCGGCCTGCTCGACGATTGCGCCGCGCGCACGCGCTGGAGTCTCGATTATTTCCAGCGGCAATTTGGCGAGCGCATGGTGGAAGTGCAGTTTGGCCGCAACGCCGATCCGCAATACGAGCAGAACAGCATCGCCCACAAGCGGCACATGCGCTTCGGCAGCTATGTGGAGCTGGTACGCGACGGCGGCCACACCAACGACTTCTACATGACGGCCAACAACGGCCAGCACAACGGCCAGGCGCTGCACGAGCTGTGGCAGGACGTGCCGCCGCTGGCCGACTACCTGGCGCCGCAGCCGGACAACCGGGGCTTTTTCTGGCTCGGCCCGGCGGGCACCGTCACGCCCTTGCACCATGACCTGACCAACAACTTCATGGTGCAGATCATGGGCCGCAAGCGGGTGCGCCTGGTCGCGCCGTGGCACACACCCAGCCTGCGCAACCATCGCCACTGCTTCAGCGAGGTGGACGGGCGCCGGATCGACGTGCAGCGTTATCCCGCCATGGCCGGCGTGCCGGTGCTGGACTGCGTGCTCGCGCCGGGCGAGATCCTGTTCCTGCCCGTGGGCTGGTGGCACTTCGTGGAAGCGCTCGACATCACGGTCACCATCTCGGCCACCCATTTCAAATGGGACAACGATTTCTACAGCAACTATCCCACCGACCACGACTTCTGACCCACCAACTGGAGACACACTATGACCTTTCACCCGAACCGGCTGCTGCTGGCCCTGCTGGGCGCCACGCTGGCGGCCTGCGGCGGCGGCGGCCCGGACACGGCCAGCACGGCCGCGCCACGCATGCTGGCCAGCGTCACCACCTCCTGCCCCGACTGGGACAGCTCGGCCGTCTACACGCAGGGCAACTGCGTGACCTATCATGGCAAGACCTACACGGCAAAATGGTGGACGCAAGGGAACGTGCCGGGCACCGAGCAGTGGGGGCCGTGGCAGGAAAGCAGCGTGACGCCGACGCCGACGCCGACGCCTACGCCTACGCCTACGCCTACGCCTACGCCAACACCAACACCGACTCCGACACCAACGCCGACACCAACGCCTGTGCCCTGCCGCCCTGACGGCCTGAGCTCCCCCGTCACCAACGTCCCCTATTGCAAGGTGTACGACAGCAGCGGGCGCGAGCTCATCGCCCATGGTCTCAAGCGGCGCATCGTCGGCTACTTCGCCAGCTGGCGCACGGGGGTGGACGGCAGCCCCACCTACCTGGTCAACGACATCCCGTGGGACAAGATCACCCACCTCAACTACGCCTTCGGCACGGTCGACAAGAGCACCTTCAAGATCCAGCTGGGCAGCGGCGCCGGCAATCCGGACACGGGCCTGACCTGGCCCGCCATACCCGGCGCGGCCATGGATCCGTCGCTGCCGTACCAGGGCCATTTCAACCTGCTGGCCCAGTACAAGAAAAAGTATCCGGACGTGAAAATCATGCTGTCCGTGGGCGGCTGGGCCGGCAGCACCGGCTTCTACACGGCCACCACCAACGCCGACGGCACGCTGAACCAGAACGGCATCAACACCCTGGCCGATTCCATGGTGGCCGTGCTGCGCCAGTACAGCTTCTTCGACGGCATCGACATCGACTACGAGCATCCCACCACCAACAACGAAGCCGGCAACCCGCTCGACTTCCCTCTGTCCAAACCGCGCCTGGCAGGGCTGATGGCCAGCTACAACGTGCTGCTCAAGACGGTGCGCCAGAAGCTCGACACGGCCGCCGCGGCGGACCAGAAGTACTACCTGCTCACCATTGCCGGCTCCGCGTCCGGCTGGGTACTGCGGGGCGAGGAAAACCTGTCCGGCCTGAAATACCTGGACTATGCCAGCCTCATGTCCTACGACCTGCACGGCGCCTGGAACCAGTATGTCGGCCCCAACGCGCCCCTGTTCGATGACGGCAACGACGCCGAACTCAAAGCCGGCAACGCCTACCAGTACGCCAACATCGGCTACCTGAACGTGGACTGGGCCTACCGCTACTATCGCGGCGCGCTGCAGGCCGGCCGCATCAATATCGGCGTGCCCTACTACACGCGCGGCTGGAAGGACGTGACGGGTGGCAGCAACGGCCTGTGGGGCAGCACGGCCCAGGTCAGCTCCACCACCACCTGCGCCGGCGTGGCCACCTGCGGCACGGGCGCGGTCGGCATCGACAACGTCTGGTACGACCTGGACGCCAACGGCCAGCCCGTGCCCGGCGGCGGCAATCCCCTGTGGCACGCGCTCAACCTGCAGCAAGGCATCGTCCCCGACTACCTGGACGCCTACAAGGTCAGCGACAAGACCCTGACCGGCAGCTACGTGGCCAACTACAGTGCCACCATGGCCGCGCCGTGGCTGTGGAACGCCGCCAAGCGCGTGTTCATCTCGACCGAGACGGCGCAGTCGATCGCGGCCAAGGCCAAGTACGTGGTGGACAACAACATCGGCGGCATCATGATCTGGGAGCTGGCCGGCGACTATGCATGGAACGCCGGCAGGAACGGCGGCAAGGGCGAGTACTACATGGGCACCACGCTCACCACCGCCATCTACAACGCCTTCAGCACGGCCGGCGCCTACGGCAACCTGCGGGCCGAGAGCGCCATGCCAGCCAGCAGCGCCCGGGTCGCCATCACGCTGGGCAGCTGGAAACTGGGCGACGACAACTACCCGATCAACCCCGTGCTCACGGTGACCAACAACACGGCCACCACGATACCGGGCGGCTCGGTGGTGGAATTCGACTATCCCGTCTCGGCCCCGGCCGACATGAGCGACCAATCCGGCGTAGGGCTGAAAGTGACGAGGGCCGGCTACAGCGGGCCGAACAACATCGGCGGCTTCAAGGCCACGTTCAACCACGCGCAGTTCACGCTGCCGGCCTGGCAGGCGCTGGCGCCGGGCGCATCGCTGGCCGTCACTCTCAACTACCGGCTACCGATCTCGGGCCCGACGGCCTATGTCATCACCATCAACGGCGTGCGTTACGCGCTGGCCTGCGACTACCCGGAACTGCCCGTCGGCCTACCCTAAACCTGCCCGCCGGCAAAGCCGCGTCCTCCTGAAGCGGCCGCAAAAATAACCGGGGACCTAACAAAATGGGGACGTACCCCTTTTTCAAAATGGGGACGTACCCCATTTTTTGGATGGTGGATGGTTGCCGGCGCTGGCGGGCCGGGGACGGGAAAAAATACGGCACAGCCTGTATGATGGGCCATCCCCCAACCATTTCTTACCCATCATGAGCCGTTTCTGGAGTCCCGTCGTCCATAGCCTTACCCCTTACACGCCTGGCGAACAGGTCAAACTGCCTAACCTGGTCAAGCTCAATACCAACGAGAATCCCTACGGTCCGTCGCCCAAGGCTGTGGCGGCCATGCAACAGGCCGTGGGCGACCAGTTGCGCCTCTATCCCGATCCGAACGGTAATGCGCTCAAGGATGCCGTGGCCCAGTACTATGGCCTGGCGCGCAACCAGGTGTTCGTCGGCAACAGCTCGGACGAGGTGCTGGCCCATACCTTCCACGCCCTGCTCAAGCACGAACTGCCCCTGCTGTGCCCGGACATCAGCTACAGCTTCTACCCCACCTATTGCAGCCTGTACGGCATCGACTACCGCACCGTGCCCCTCAACGCGCGCTTTGAAATCGAGGTGGACGACTATACCCAGCCCGGCGGCGCCATCATCCTGGCCAATCCCAACGCGCCCACCGGCTGCGCCCTCAGCCTGGCCGAGATCGAACGCCTGCTGGCCGCCCACCGCGACCAGGTGGTGGTGATCGATGAAGCCTATGTCGACTTCGGCGCCGACAGCGCCATCGCCCTGCTGGACCGTTACGACAACCTGCTGGTGGTCCAGACGTTCTCCAAGTCGCGCTCGCTGGCCGGGCTGCGGGTCGGCTTCGCGGCCGGCCATCCGGACCTGATCGCCGGCCTGGAACGGGTCAAGAACAGCTTCAACTGCTATCCGCTGAGCCAGGTGGCCCTGGCCGGCGCCGTGGCCGCGCTGGAGGACCGGGCCTGGTTCGAGCAGACCCGCAACGCCATCATCGCCACCCGCACCACCCTGACGGCGCAGCTGGCCGCGCTCGGCTTTGACGTGCTGCCCTCGTCCAGCAACTTCGTGTTCGCCCGCCACCCGCGCCACGATGGCGCCCAGCTGGCCGCCGGCCTGCGCGAACAGGGCATCCTGGTGCGCCACTTCCGCCAGCCCCGCATCGACCAGTTCCTGCGCATTTCCATCGGCACCGACGACGAATGCGCGCGTCTGGTGGCGGCACTGACTGTGTTGACCGCCTCCGCTTGACTTTCACTGCGGCACTGCCGAGTATGTGACTATCTTCCGGAAAGGATGTTCCATGGGTGGCCGCCAAGTCCTGCTTGCCGCCGCGCTGGCGACGCTGGCCACGCTGGCGCCGTCGGCGCCCGGCTGCGCGCTGAGCGTGGCGATGGAGCAGTGGCCGCCCTACGTCTACCTGGATGCCAGGGATAAACCAGCCGGACTGGACCTGGAGCTGGCCCGCGCCATCCTGCAGGAAGCGGGCTGCAGCCTGCGCATCCTGCCGGAACTGCCCACCGTGCGCCGCCAGCGCCTGTTCGAGCTGGGCGACATCAGCCTGCTGCTGGCCGCCACCGACACGCCGGAGCGGCAGCGGCTGGCCCGTTTCAGCAGCCCCTACCGCTATGAATCGGTGGCCGTGTTCACCACGGCCGGCAAGCTGGCGCGCTACCGCAAGCTGGGCAGCATGAACGCCATCGCGCGCCAGCGCGTGGGCTTGCTGGCGCCCCGGGCCGGCTGGTACGGCCGGGCGTACGAACAGGCGCTGCCGGCCCTGACCGCCTCCGGCCAGCTCAGCACTTTCAATTCCGTCCAGCAGGGCATGCGCATGCTGGCCGCCGGGCGCGCCGACCTGATCCTCGGCGACACGGGCGCCCTGCACCACGAGGCCCGGCTGCAGGGCGTGACGCTGGCGCCGCTGCCGTTCACGGTGCTGCGCGCGCCCGTGCACCTGATGCTCAACCGGGCCCGCACCACGGCGGCCGAGCTCGACGCCATCAACGCCGCCATCGCCCGCCTGGAACAGCAAGGGACGCTGGCCGCCATCCGGGCCCGCTACGATACGCATTGAGGCCTGTCACAAAAATGGGGGCAATTGTCAAATTCAATTTTGCAACTGTTCTAGAAATACCACATTGACAATGAGAAATATGTAAATGATAACGAAATGGCGGTATGATCGGTGCCTCCAGACGGTCCCGGCCTTATCGCACCCTGCGCCCTGCGCGGCGGCGGGCAGCATGGGACGGTCATCGCACCTTTTTACGACTGAAAGTGCTTGCTATGCCTACCTTCCGTTCTGCCCTCGCCAGCCTGGCATTCATCCTGGCTGCGCCGGCCGCCCTGGCCAGCAATCTCGTCAACAATGGCGATTTCGAGAACGCCGACCACAGCATGTGGCTGCAAACGGGCGATACCTCGGCCCAGTATTTCAGCTTCGACTACAGCGGTTCGCCCCTGTCCAACCTGAACAACACGGTGTTTGCCGATGGCGCCTATCCTGGGCCGGGCTACCTGGGCCAGCTGATCGCCACCCAGGCCGGGGCCCGCTACACGCTGGAATTCGACTTGCAGCGCATCGACACCAGCAATGCCGGTCTGGGCGAGCCCATGAACAATGAAGTGCTGGTCACCTTCGGCGCCAACACGGTATTCCACCAAACCAACACCAGCGGCGACTGGACCCATTACACGGTCACCAACCTGACGGCGGCCGGCAGCCAGACCCTGCTGCAATTTGGCGACAGCAACCAGTACGATTACAACCAGCTCGACAACGTCTCGCTGGTCATGACGGCCGTGCCGGAACCGGCCACCGCCGCCATGCTGATGGCCGGCCTGGTACTGATGGCGCTGCGCCGCCACCGCCGTCCGCCACCGTTCTGAATCCGGTCCGGACGCGCGCCTGAACGCCGTCCTCCCTTTCCCCATCCAATCAACGGCCCGTGCCGCCGCCCGGCGGGCGCGGCGCCGGCATCCACGAGGAGCGAGCAATGTCGGAACCCTTTCTCGGCGAAATCAGAATGGCCAGCTTCGGCTTCGCCCCGCGCGGCTGGGCGCAGTGCAATGGCCAGCTGCTGGCCATCAACCAGAACCAAGCCTTGTTCAGCCTCTTAGGCACCAACTACGGCGGCGACGGCCGCACCACGTTCGCCCTGCCGGACCTGCGCGGCCGCATGCCCGTCCATGGCAACGCGCAGCTGCCCATCGGCACCCAGGGCGGCGCAGCCCAGCACACCGTGACCCTGAGCGAAATGCCGGCCCATAGCCACACCATGCTGGCATCGACGGCCGTCAGCCATGCGTCCGACCCCACGGGGCGCGTGCTGGGGTCGGTGGAAGCGGGCGCGCTCAACATCTACCACGCGGCCGACGGCACGGCCGCGCTGCACCCGAGCGCCTTGAGCCAGGCCGGCGGCAGCCAGCCCCACAGCAATATGCAACCGTACAGCACCACCAATTTCATCATAGCGCTGCAGGGTATCTTCCCCTCGCGTTATTGAGCGGCCCATCCCAGGAGAGTACTCATGGCTGAACCTTTTGTCGGAGAGATCCGCATGTTTGCCGGCAACTTCGCGCCCGCCGGCTGGGCTTTTTGCGACGGCACCATCATGTCCATCGCGGAAAACGACGTCCTGTTCGCGCTGATCGGCACTACCTATGGCGGCGACGGGGTCGCCACGTTCGCGTTGCCGGACCTGCGGGGCCGGGTGCCCATCCACCAGGGCAGCCAGGGCGGCAACACCTATCAGCTGGGCCAGCAGGGCGGCAGCGAGGCGGTGACGCTGCTGCCGGCCCAGGTGCCGGCCCACACCCACCTGGTGGGCGCCAGCGGCGCCGTGCCGCCCGCCACGGGCAGCGGCATCAGCGTGACGGGCGCCGTGCCCTATGTGCCGGCCTCGCCCGGTGCCAAGCCCAAGCTGTACGCGGCCCCCGGCACGCCGGCGCCCATGTACGCGGGCGCGGTGACGGCCAGCGGCGGCAGCCAGCCACACAACAACATGGCGCCCTTCTTGGGCATCCATTTCATCATTTCGCTGTTCGGTATTTTCCCGAGCCAAAGCTGAGGAGTTCGTCATGGCCGATCCATTCGTCGCCGAGATTCGCATGTTCGCTGGCAATTTCCCGCCCGTCGGCTGGGCCATGTGCAATGGCCAGCTGATGCCGATCGCACAGAACACGGCCCTGTTCTCGCTGCTGGGCACCACCTATGGCGGCGACGGCAGGAGCACCTTCGGCCTGCCCAACCTGCAACAGCGGGTGCCGCTGCACGCGGGCGCCGCTCCCGGCCTGAGCGAGCGCCTGCTGGGTGAATCCGGTGGCGAAGCGAGCCATACGCTGAGCGCGCAGGAGCTGCCAGCCCACAGCCATGCGCCGCAAGCGTCGGGCGCGCCGGCAGCCAGCGGCGCGGCCAACGGTGGCCTGCTGGCCAGGACCACCTGCCCCACGCCGCCCTACCACGACGCGACGGCCCTGCAGCCGATGGCGCCGGGCGTCATCAACAGCGCCGGCGGCAACGCGCCGCACAACAACATCCAACCTTACCTGACGCTCAATTTCATCATTGCGCTGCAGGGCATTTTCCCACCACGCAGCTAGGCCACCATGGACAACGACCACGTCATCACGCTGCGCCCGCCCGTCGAGGCCGACCAGCCTTTCCTGCTGGAGCTGTACGCCAGCACCCGCGCCGACCTGGCGCAGCTCGATTCGGAAACGACGCGCCAGCTGATCGTACGCATGCAGTTCGAAGCCCAGCAGAGCTGGTACCGGGCCCAGTATCCGCAGGCCGACGTCAGCCTGATCCTGGCCGACGACGTGCCCGTGGGCCGGCTGTACGTGGCCCGCAGCACGGAAGAAATCCGCCTGATCGACATCTGCCTGCTGCCGGCATTCCGCCGCCACGGCATCGGCGCCGCCCTGCTGCGCGAGCTGCAGGACGAAGGGGCCGAAGCGGCATTGCCCGTGCGCCTGCTGGTGGCGATGGACAATCCGGCCATCGCCCTGTACCAGCGGCTGGGCTTCATGCCGGTCGACCTGCGCGGCATGCACCGGGCCATGGAATGGCAGGCGGCGCAGCAGGAAGCCGCCGCCGCCGTGCAGCGCGCCACCACCTCCACTTCGTAAAGGACATCATTATGGAACGGCGTACCTTCATCCTGGCCACAGGCAGCCTGCTTGGCGCCGCCGGCAGCGGCCATGCGGCCCCGCTGGCCGCCTTCGCGGCGCCCGCGCTGGCCGCTGCCGCCCCTGTGCGCGCGGCCAGCTTCGCGGCCCTGGTGCACCAGTCATTCAACGTCTACGCCAGCCAGCGCGGCGTGACCATGGAACTGGCGGCGATGCAGCAGCAGCCCTCGGCCGCCGGCCACGAACAGTTCCGGCTGACCTTCAGCGGCGCCGGCGCCACGCTCCCCAGCGGCACCTACACGGTGGAACATGCCGCCATCGACCAGGTGCCCATGTACCTGGAAGCGGCGGGATCGGACGCGCAAGGCGCCCGCTACCGGGCCGACTTCAGCCTGCTGGTCTGAGCCACGCCGGGGGTGCGCCTCGGCCTGGATCCAGGACCGTGCCGAGCTGGCGGAGGCGGAGACAGGGCCGGGGTCAGAACTTGGCGTTGAGCCCCAGTTTGAAGGCGCGCGGCGAACCGGGCGTGATGTTGTCGTTGCTGTTGGCCGACACGTAATACTTCCGGTCGAACAGGTTCTCGACGTTGAGCTGCAGCTGCAGGTTGCGGTTGACGGTGTAGTACAGCGCGCCGTCGAAACGGGTAAAGCCGGCCAGCGTGACGTTGTTGGCGGTGGACGGGAAGATGCTGCTGCGGTACACGATGCCGAGCGCGGCGCCCAGCGCGTCGCTGAAGTCGTAGCGGTTCCACAGCGAGGCGCTGTGCTTGGGCACCTGGGCCAGCACGGCGCCCGCGAACGGCCCCGTCTTGGCCACGTCGGCCGTCAGTTTCGCGTCCTGGTAGGCATAGCCGCCCATCACGCTCCAGTTCTTCCAGATCGCGCCGCTCAGGCCCAGTTCCACGCCCTTGCTGCGCTGGCCGTCGGCCAGCACGGACTTGGTGGAATCGGCGGGATCGACCACCGCCACGTTCTTGCGGTCCAGCCGGTAGACGGCGGCCGTGAACGCCAGCTTGGGCAGCACGTCCCATTTCACGCCCAGCTCCAGGTTCTTGAATTGTTCCGGATCGAAGGCGGCGTTGGTGGGCGTGAGCGAGGACAGCTGGTCGCCCGCGCGCGGCAGGTAGGCCAGGCTGTAGCTGCCGTAGATCGACACCGCCTCCACCGGCTTGTACACCAGGCCCGCCCGTGGCGAGACGGGGGTGTCGGTCACGGTGATGGTGCTGTTGTTGCGGTGGTTGAGGAAGTCCACCTTGAAGCGGTCGTAGCGCAGGCCGGCGATGGCTTGCCACTGCGGCGACAGCTGGATCTGATCCTGCAGGTAGACGGAAGCGACGGTCGAGGTGCCGTGGTTGTCCGCATCCGTGGCGCCTTGCTTGAAGGTGACCGGCGCCGTCAGCAGCGGATTGGAGGTCGGGACGTTGATCGAGGTGGCCGTCGGACCCACGCTCAGGAAGTAGCCCGTGTTGCGGAAGTTGTCCGTCACCTGGCGGCCCAGTTCCAGGCCCGTGGCCAGCTTGTGCTGCACGGCGCCCGTCTGCACGTTGAAACTCAGGTCGGTCTGGTTGAACAGGTTGCTGCGCTCGGTGGCGTTGTTGTAGGCCTTGATCTCCACGCTGGTGCCGGCCGCGTTGACGGCGCCGGGGAAGGTGTTCTGGTAGAACTTGTCGTAGTTGGCGTAGCGGGTGCGGTTGCGCAGCATGGCGCCCTGGCCCAGGTCATGCTCGATGGTGGCCGTGACGGCGTCCATGGCCACCTTGGCGCGGTTCAGGCGCGCGTTGCCGAAGAAGGTGGACGGGTCGGTGTCGAACGCCCTGCCCTGGTAGGACGGGATGCCGCGGTCGGCCGTGCGGTCGTCCTCGAAGTGTTCATAACCGAGCACCACATTGGTGTTGGCGCCGGCGCGGATGCCCAGCGTGGGGTTGATGCCGGAACGCTTGACGGTCACGCCGTTGCGGTAGCTGTCCGAATTCTCGACCATGCCGTTCACGCGCAGCGCCACGCTGTCATTGACGATCCGGCCCACGTCGGCCGTCGCGCGGCGGTTGCCCCAGGAGCCCAGCGTGAGCGACGCTTCGCCGATATTGTTCCACTCGGGCTGCTTGCTGACGCGGTTGATCACGCCGCCGGAACCGCCACGGCCGAAGATCATCGCGTTCGAACCCTTGAGCGCTTCCACGCTGTCGATGTTGTAGAAGTCGCGGTAGTACTGCACGTCGTCGCGCATGCCGTCGATGAAGAAGTCGCCCGTCGAGCTGTTGCCGCGGAAGACGGCCGTGTCGCGGTTGCCCTCGCCCTGGGCCGTCACCACGCCCGGCACGTAGCGGATCACGTCGGCCATGGACTGCATGGCCTGGTCGCGCATCAGTTCCTTGGTCACCACCGTGATGGCCTGGGGCGTGTCGCGCAGCGCCGTGTCGGTCTTGGTGGCCGTGCTGCTGCGGCTGGCGCCGTAGCCCGATTCCGCCGTGCCCGTGATCGTCACCTGCTGCATGGGCATCTCGTCGTCCGCCCGGGCCGGTGCGTGCGCCAGCAGGACCGAGGCGCACGCCGCCCCGGCGGCCAGCCGGACGGCATGGGCGATGGTGGACAGGCGGGGCTGGACGGCGGGAACGGCGGGGACGGCGGCTGCGTGGCGGAACATGGTCTTTTCCTTAATGCAAATGAGAATGACTCGCATTATCAATCAAAACTGAACAACTGGCAACCTCTATGGCTAGCTGGCACCCATGTGAAATCAAACCGGAGAAGCAAATCGGGCGCGGCGCACCCCGGGCAATGGCGCAAATAGTGACCGTCCTCTAGCACGTCGGCGATATCATGGCGTGCGCAACGCGGGCCTGGACGACGCGGCACCACGACTAACGAACTTGGGCAAAAAAATATGCCGGACTTATTGATGAAGTTGCACCGCAATCCCCTCAGCTCGCGCCTCGTCAAGGCGCTCGGCGTGCCCAACCCCGTCGTGCTGGCGCGCGCCGACGGCGGCTATGTGGCGCGGCCGTTTGACGGCCAGTGCGCGCTGCTGTGCTGGAGCGCCGGCGGCTACGCGGCCGACACCCTGCGGCGCGGCTTGGCCGAGGCCGGGGCCGGCGTGGTGGAACAGCTGCCGCCCGACGCGGCGCTGCGCCCCGCACTGGTGGCGATGGATGCCACGGGCTGCGTCACGCCCGCCGATGCCCGCGCGCTGTACGATGCGTTCCACCCCATCCTGCGGCGCATCGCCCGCAACGGCCGGGTACTGCTGGTGGCGGCCAACCCGGCCGGATGCGCCACGCCGGCGGCGGCGGCCGTCAGCCGCGGCATGGAAGGCTTTGTCCGCAGCCTGGCCAAGGAGCTGGGGCCGAAAGGCATCACCGTCAACCTGCTGTACGTCGCGCGCGACGCGCTGGACCGGCTGGACGGACCGCTGCGCTTCTTCTGCGGCGTACCGTCGACCTATGTGACGGGCCAGGTGCTGCAGGTAACGGCACAGGTCACGGCGCCAGCGGCCGCCCCGCCCAGCAAGGCGCTGGCCGGCAAGGTGGCGCTGGTCACTGGCGCGGCGCGCGGCATCGGCCGGGCGACGGCCGAACGGCTGGCGCAGGAAGGCGCCACCGTGGTGGCGCTGGACGTGCCGGGCGCGGCGCAGGAACTGCAGCGCGTGTGCGCGCAGTTCGACGGCGTGCCGCTGGCGATGGATATCGCGGCGGCGACCGCGCCGGTGGCGTTGGCCGGCTTCCTGGCCGAACGCTACGGCGGCGTCGACATCGTGGTCCATAACGCCGGCATCACGCGCGACAAGACCCTGGCCAACATGCAGCAACAGCAGTGGGACATGGTCATGCAGATCAACCTGGCGGCCGTGATGGCCATCGACGCGCAGCTGCTGGCGGCGGGCATCATCAGGCAGGACGGACGCATCGTCTGCCTGTCGTCCGTCAGCGGCGTGGCCGGCAATTTCGGGCAGACCAACTACGCCACCAGCAAGGCCGCGCTGATGGGCTACGTGGCCGCGCAGGCGCCGCTGCTGGCGCCGCGCGGCATCTGCATCAACGCGGTGGCGCCCGGCTTCATCCAGACCGCCATGACCGGCCAGATGCCGTTCCTGACGCGCGAGATCGGACGGCGCCTCAACTCGCTGAAGCAGGCCGGCCTGCCGCGCGACGTGGCCGAGCTGATCACCTTCCTCAGCACGCCGGCCGCCAGCGGCATCAGCGGCAATACGGTGCGAGTGTGCGGGCAGGGGCTGATCGGGGCTTGAGCGGCAGGCCCAGAGTCCCGGCCTATTCAGCCTCCAGGGCAAGACGGGACACGGTTGCGGGCGCGATGATGCGATGGGCCGGTGTGACGAAGAACATATACAGCCGCCCCAGGGCATTATGGACATGGACCACGGTGGAAACGGAGACCGTGGTGCCAGCCGGCGTATGCTGTTTGGCGACCGAGATCTTCACGTCCAGATGCTTGTCCGTTTCGCCGAGGATGACTTCATGCTCGTGCAGTTCCAATAGCCTGAAGATGCCGGCCCGGTCGCCGATGCGGTAGGCCTGCGCGGGCTTGCCGGGCGCGATCCCGCTCAAGGCACCCATGTTCTTGAGCCCGAGCCGGGCCACGATCGCGTTGCGCACATTCATCAGGAAATCGATCCAGCGCGGCGTGCGCGCGACGACGCGCAAATAGGTGTCCAACGGGCTGCTGTCGTCGGGCGGCAAGGCGATGCTGTAGCAATCGTAAAAGTAGGCGCTGCCCAGGCTGGGGCGCAGCGCGCTGAATGGGGGAACTTCGGATGCTCGTGCCTTCATCATGATGCAGACCTTAATCCAGGGGGGAACTCTTTTGTGTTACTTCGAACGCCAGGATTGACTACGCGGCATAGTTCAAGTCACCCTTTCGGCGCTGGCGATCAGCCCGCGCAAAAATACCAGAATCAACCGCCCTGACGGATCGGGCCTGGTCCCCGCGTTTTGCAGCGCCAAGCCATGAGTCAGCGCCATAAAAGCCGCCGCCAGCTCCTCCGGTTCGGCCTGCGGCGTGCGTCCGAGTGTAGCAAACAACTTGCCGAGCACGCGGCCGAGCCCTGTCCGATGCGCATCCCAAACAGCCTGGTACTTGCTGGCGAACGTCGGGCTGCGCTTGGCGTGCAGTTGAAGCTCAATCGACAGCATGCTCCAGCCTGCATCGTGGTTGAGGGTGGCGGCCCAAGACTCCAGCTCCCCAAATATCTGTTCAGCCGTGCGTCCGTCGCTGTCCATCACCTTGTAAAGTTGCGCAGCTTCCGCCTCCATATGCCCCCGCAGCAACTCCAACAGAACCTCCTCCTTGCTGGCAAAGTTCGAATAGAAAGCCCCCTGCGAGTAACCGGCTCGATCTGCGATATCGCGGATGGACGTCCCCCCATAGCCGTTTGTAACGAACAGCTGCTGCGCGGTTTCGATCAAACGCGCGCGGGTCTGTGCCTGGCTTTCCTCGCGGCTCAGCCGCTTTCTTGGTATGGATGCACTCATACCCGCAAAGATAGCACATGAACCTCCGATAGGACGATTCAGATTTCACTTGGCATCCGGATACTATCTCGTTACAATAAATTTCACTCGAACTTTGAAATTCAATTGATATGCAAAATACTATCCAACTGAAATCTGCGTTTGTTACCGGTGCGACTGGCCTGCTCGGCAACAACCTCGTACGAGAACTCATCGGCCGCGGCTACGCCGTCAAGGCGCTGGTCCGTTCATGGGCCAAGGGACAGCAACAATTCGCTGGATTGGCGGGCGTCGAGCTTGTGCTGGGTGACATGGCCGACGTGCCGGCCTTTGCCGGCAAGCTGCAAGGGTGCGATGTCGTGTTTCACACGGCGGCCTTCTTTCGGGACAACTACAAAGGCGGCAGCCACTGGCAGGAACTCAAGCGTATCAATGTGGATGGGACCGAGTTGCTCATCGAACAGGCCTACGGCGCTGGCATCCGGCGTTTTGTCCAAACCTCGTCCATTGGCGTGCTCAATGGCGAACCAGGCGTGCCGATCGACGAAACTTGCTTGCGCGAGCTGGGCGATGCCGATGATTATTACCGCAGCAAGATATTGGCCGATCAGGCAGTGCTGCGCTTTCTGGCGCGCCACCCGGACATGCATGCCAGCCTGGTTCTGCCCGGGTGGATGTGGGGACCGGCCGACATCGGCCCTACTTCCTCGGGGCAATTTGTCAACGATGTCGTGCGCGGAAAATTGCCGGGGCTGGTACCTGGCAGTTTTTCCGTGGTCGACGCGCGCGATGTGGCACAGGCACATATCGCGGCGGCGCTGCGCGGCAAACGCGGAGAGCGATACCTGGCGGCGGGCCGCCATATGACTATGCGACAACTGGTGCCATTGCTGGGCAAGATCGCGCACGTCAAAACGCCAACGCGCGAGTTGCCTTTATCGCTCTTATATACCTTGGCGGCGGTGCAGGAAATTTATGCGCGCATCAGCGGCCGGCCTATCCTGCTCAGCCTGGCCACTGTGCGGCTGATGGTCAAGGAAGCCGGGCGTACCCATTTCGACCACGCCAAGAGCGAGCGCGAACTCGCACTAAAGTTCAGGCCGTTTGAACAAACCGTAGCCGACACCCTCACCTGGTATCGCAACCAAGACTGGTTTTGATGCTCATGCGTCCCATCTCGATGCTATGCGTTCGCAGGTTCGCAATCTCATCTTTTATGAGACTTAACGGCAACATCCATGTCTCCGGCCTGGTCAGGCGAACCTGGAAAAGTCCGGCTTGCGCTTCTCGAAGAAGGCCGTGAATGCCTCCTTCGCTTCCGGCGCTTCCAGCATGGCGCCGAACAGCTTGTTCTCGGCCGCCATGGTTTGCGTGATGGCGGTATTGCGGCTGGCCTTCATCAGCTGCTTGGTGGCGCGCACGGAGCTGGCCGGCAGGGCCACCAGCTTGGCCGCTTGCGCGCGCGCGAACGCGGGCAGCTCGGCCACCGGCAGCACCTTCGACACCAGGCCCATCTCCAGCGCTTCCTGCGCCAGGAACGCTTCGCCCAGCATCAGCTTTTCCGCCGCACGGGGGTAGCCGGCCACTTGCGTCAGCAACAGGCTCGATGCGAATTCCGGGCACAGACCCAGCTGCGAGAATGGCATCGAGAACTTGGCGTTGTCGGCCGCGTACACCAGGTCGCAATGCATCAAGAGCGTGGTGCCGATGCCGACGGCGGCGCCGGCCACGGCCGCCACCACGGGCTTGGTGGCGCCGCTCAGGGCCAGCATGAAGCGGAACACGGCGCGCTCTTCCAGCGCCACGCCGTCGCTGCTGCGGGCGCTCTTGAGGAAGTCTTCCAGGTCGTTACCAGCCGTGAAAATCTCGGGCTTGCCGGTGATCAGGATGGCTCGTACGGCGGCGTCCTGCTCGCCGTCGTTGATGGCGTCGGCCATGCTCTGGTACATCGCGCTGGTGATCGCGTTCTTGCGCTCGGGGCGGTTGAATTCGATGGTCAGGATGCCGTCGGCCTTGCTGCTCACAATTTCCATGTCGTCTCCAGAATGAGGAAAGGGCGCCGGGGAAAATCCGCAGCGCCCTTGATGTTGCTATTTTATCGTGCCGCGTTTATACGCGCTCGAAGATACCTGCCGCGCCCATGCCGGCGCCGACGCACATGGTGACCATGCCGTACTTCAGGTTGTTGCGGCGCAGTGCGTGGATCACGGTAGCGGCGCGGATGGCACCGGTCGCGCCCAGTGGGTGGCCCAGGGCGATCGCGCCGCCCATCGGGTTGACCTTGGCCGTATCCAGGCCCAGGTCGCCGATCACGGCCAGCGCCTGCGCGGCGAAGGCTTCGTTCAGCTCGATCCAGTCCAGCTGGTCCTGGGTGATGCCGGCCAGGCGGCAGGCTTCAGGGATGGCGAACTTGGGACCGATGCCCATGATTTCCGGCGGCACGCCCTTGACGGCGAACGAGGAGAACTTGGCCAGCGGGGTCAGGTTGTGCTCGCGCAGGAACTTTTCCGACACGATCAGCAGCGCGCCGGCGCCGTCCGACATCTGCGAGCTGTTGGCGGCGGTGACGGAACCCTTGGCGGCGAACACCGGCTTCAGCTTGCCCAGCGACTCCACGGTGCAATCGGTGCGGGCGCCTTCGTCGGTGTCGACGGTGCGCTTCTTGATGGTGATTTCGCCCGTGGCCAGGTTAGGGGTGCGGGTGATGATCTCGACCGGGGTGGTCTCGTCCTTGAAGAAGCCGGCCTGCTGGGCGGCGATGGCGCGGCGGTGCGATTCGACCGAGAACGCGTCCTGCGCTTCGCGCGACACTTTCCATTGCTGGGCAACCTTCTCGGCCGTCAGGCCCATGCCGTAGGCCATGCCCACGTTTTCGTCGGTGAACATGTTCAGGTTCATCGATGGGTGGTGGCCCATCATCGGCACCATCGACATCGATTCCACGCCGCCGGCGATCATGGCGTCGGCCTGGCCCACGCGGATGCGGTCAGCGGCCATGGCGATGGCGGTGATGCCCGAGGCGCAGTAACGGTTGACGGTCACGCCGCCGATGGTCTTGGGCATGCCGGCCAGCAGCACGGACTGGCGGGCGATGTTGAAGCCCTGCTCCGCTTCCGGGAACGAGCAGCCGATGATGGCGTCGGTGATCAGTGCCGGATCCAGGCCAGGGGCCTGGGCCAGCGCGTTTTGCAGCACGCGCACCAGCAGGTCGTCCGGACGGGTCTTGTTGAACATGCCGCGCGGCGCCTTGCCGATCGGGGTGCGGGTAGCGGCGACGATGTATGCGTCTTGAAGTTGTTTGCTCATTTTATTCTTTCAAAAATTTTTGATCGAAGTTCTGTCGAAGTTCTGTCGAATCTGTTTCACCAGCCCGGGGCCGCCTTTATCAGGCGCGCTTCTCGGACAAATACCAGTCCACTTGTACCTGCGCGGCCAGCGTGCCGGCGGCGTCGAAAATGTCGACCTCCACCGGGAACGCCACCTTGCCGGCCGCTTTCAGCTCGGCCTTGAGCGCGGCCAGGTCGCCCGGCACCCGGCCTTCGGCGCGGGTGGCGCCCTTGGCTACCTTCTGGTACTGGATGCGCGACTCCTTGGCCACGGGGCGCAAGCCCACGATCAGGTCCGCGAAGCCGCCCGCCATGGCCGCGCCGGAAGCCGTTTCGGCCAGCGTGAACAGGGCCCCGGCGTGCTGCGTGCCCAGGTGGTTGTTGAGCTTCGGGTCTTCCGGCATCGACACCTTGGCGGTGCCGTTGCCGATTTCGTCGATCCGGATCCCCAGCAGCCGCACGAAAGGCAGGGTGTCCATCATTTGCTGCTTGATACGTTCATACACCATGCTAGGCCTCACGCGCAGTAACACTTTAAAAACCAGGGACAGGACCGACATGACCGCGATTAGTTGCGTACCGGCTTACCGGTCTGCATCATGCCCATGATCCGCTCTTGCGTCTTCGGATGGTTCAGCAGTTCCAGGAAGGCTTTACGCTCCATGTCCAGGAACCACTGCTCGCTGACGAACTGACCCTGGTCGATGTCGCCGCCCGACACGATCTCGGCGATCATCTCGCCCAGCTTGAAGTCGTGCGCGGAGATGAAGCCGCCGTCGCGCATGTTGACCAGTTGTGCCTTGATGGTGCCGTAGCCGTAGCGGCCCGTGACCTGGACCGGCGCCTGCAGCGGCGGACGGTAGCCCTTGTCGAACATGGCGCGCGCTTCCACCTTGGCCACGTGCAGCAGCTCATAGGCGTTGAACACGATCACGTCGTCTTCCTTCAGGTAGCCCATGGCCTGCGCTTCCAGTGCCGACTTCGACACGTTGGCGGTAGCGGCGTTGGTGAAACCGGCTTTCAGGAATTGCAGGATGTCGTTGCCCTTGGCTTCCTTGGCGGCGCGCACGGCCGCTTCTTTCAGGCCGCCGCCGGCAGGGATCAGGCCCACGCCCACTTCCACCAGGCCGATGTAGGACTCGATCGAGGCCACGCGCTTGGAGGCGTGCAGCGCCATTTCGCAGCCGCCGCCCAGGGCCAGGCCGGCCACGGCAGCCACCACGGGCACGTTTGAATACTTCATGGCCATGAAGGTGTCTTGCAGGTCGCGGATGATAGGGTCGACCGCTTTCGCGCCGCCCTGCATGAACGCAGGCAGTGCCGATTGCAGGTCGGCGCCGGCCGAGAAGGCGCCGCCTTCGGCTGCGTCGGCGCTCCAGATCACCAGGCCCTTGAAGTTCTTGGCCGCTTCTTCCAGCGCCATTTTCAGGCCCTTGATGACGCCATCGCCGATCACGTGCATCTTGGTCTTGAGCGAGATCACCAGCACTTCGTCGCCCGAGTGCCACAGGCGCACGGAGTCGTCTTCGAATACGGTGGTGCCGGCGGTCTTGCCGTCCACGGCGCCAGAACCGAATACCGGAGCGCGGAATTCCTGGCGCTGGTACACGGCCAGGTCCGAACGTGGCACGAACGATTTCGATACGGCCGACCACGAACCTTCAGGGGTGTGGACGCCGCCTTTTTCAGCGACCGGACCTTCGAATACCCAGGCTGGCAGCGGTGCGTTGCACAGCGCCTGGCCGGCGTCGATGTCTTCCTTGACCCAGGTGGCCACTTGCGACCAGCCGGCTGCCTGCCACGTTTCGAACGGGCCGACGTTCCAGCCGAAGCCCCAGCGCATGGCGAAGTCGATTTCGCGGGCGTTGTCGGCCACGGTGTCCAGATGGATGGCGATGTAGTGGAAGGCGTCGCGGAAGATCGCCCACAGGAACTGCGCCTGTGGATTGGTCGATTCGCGCAGGGCCTTCATCTTCTTGACCGGATCCTTTTCCTTCAGGATGCGGGCCACGATGTCGGCAGCCTTGGCGCCGCCCGTGACGTATTCACCGGTGGCGAAGTCCAGGCGCTGGATCTCCTTGCCCACTTTCTTGTAGAAGCCGGCGCCGCTCTTCTGGCCCAGCGCGCCCTTCTCGACCAGCTTGGCCAGCACGGCCGGGGTCTTGTAGACGGCGGCGAACGGATCGTTCGGCAGGTAGTCCTGCATGGTCTTGATGACATGGCCCATGGTGTCCAGGCCGACCACGTCCGCGGTGCGGAAGGTGCCCGACTTGGCGCGGCCCAGCTTGGCGCCGGTCAGGTCGTCGACCACGTCGCACGACAGGCCGAACTTCTCGGCTTCATGCACGATGGCCAGGATGCCGAACACGCCCACGCGGTTGGCGATGAAGTTAGGCGTATCTTTTGCGCGAACCACGCCCTTGCCCAGGGTGGTGGTCAGGAAGCCTTCCAGCTGGTCGGCGATTTCCGGCTTGGTGGACGCGGTCGGGATGATCTCGACCAGGTGCATGTAGCGCGGCGGGTTGAAGAAGTGCACGCCGCAGTAACGCGATTTCAGGTCGGCGTCGAAACCTTCGGACAGCTTGGTGATCGACAGGCCCGAGGTGTTCGAGGCGAAGATCGCGTTCGGAGCGATGTGCGGTGCGACCTTCTGGTACAGGTCGTGCTTCCAGTCCATGCGCTCGGCGATCGCTTCGATGATCAGGTCGCAGCCGGCCAGCAGGTCCAGGTTGTCTTCGTAGTTGGCCACCTGGATCAGCGCGGCGTGTTCCTTGTTGCCCAGCGGTGCAGGCGACAGCTTTTTCAGGTTCTCGATGGCGCGCAGCACGATGCCGTTCTTCGGACCTTCCTTGGCAGGCAGGTCGAACAGCACGACCGGCACTTTGGCATTGACGCAGTGGGCGGCGATTTGCGCACCCATCACGCCGGCGCCCAGGACGGCTACTTTTTTAACGATGAAATTGGTCATGTCGTATCCTTAGTCTCTTCTTAGAACAGGTCAGCGTCGAGTGCCATCAGGCTGGCGGAACCGGCGCGTGCCTGGCGAATCAAGGTTGCGGTTTCTGGCATCAGGCGGGCGAAGTAGAAGCGCGCCGTGGCCAGCTTGGCTTTGTAGAAGGTGTCGCCCGACGATTCTTTTTCCAGGGCGATCTTGGCCATCTGGGCGAACAGGTAGCTGTAGATCATGTGGCCCACCACGCGCAGGTAAGGCACGCAGGCGGCGCCCACTTCGTCCGGGTTCTGGAACGCCTTCATGCCGATTTCCATGGTCAGCTTGGTGACTTTGTCGCCCAGGTCGCCCAGTGGGGTCACGAATTCGCTCATGGCTTCATCGGTACCGTTTTCTTCGACAAATGCTTTCACTTTCTCGCCGAACTTGCGCAGCTTGGCGCCGTTGTCGCCCAGGATCTTGCGGCCCAGCAGGTCCAGCGACTGGATGGTGTTGGTGCCTTCGTAGATCAGGTTGATGCGGGCGTCGCGCACATACTGCTCCATGCCCCATTCGGAGATGTAGCCGTGGCCGCCGAACACTTGCATCGCTTCCGAGGTGGCGATCCAGGCGTTGTCGGTGATGAAGGCCTTGATGACAGGGGTCAGCAGCGCCACTTCGTCGGCCGCTTCCTTGCGCACGTCTTCGTCAGGGTGGTGCAGTTCGCGGTCGATCTGCAGTGCCACGTAGGACGAGAAGGCACGGGCGCCTTCGGCGTAGGCCTTGCCGGTCAACAGCATGCGGCGCACGTCGGGGTGCACGATGATCGGGTCGGCAGGCTTGTCCAGCGCTTTCGGGCCGGTCAGCGAGCGCATCTGGATGCGGTCCTTGGCGTAGGCCAGGGCGTTCTGGTAAGCCACTTCGGTCAGGCCCAGCGACTGCATGCCCACGCCCAGGCGGGCGGCGTTCATGAACACGAACATGGCGTTCAGGCCCTTGTTGGGCTGGCCGATGATCCAGCCGCGGGCGCCGTCCAGGTTCATCTGGCAGGTCGAGTTGCCGTGGATGCCCATCTTCTCTTCGATGGCGCCGCAGGTGATCGGGTTGCGCTCGCCGACGCCGCCGTCAGCGGTGGGCAGGTATTTCGGTACCAGGAACAGGGAAATGCCTTTCGAGCCTTCCGGTGCGTCCGGCACGCGGGCCAGCACCAGGTGCAGGATGTTTTCCGACATGTCGTGCTCGCCGGCCGAGATGAAGATCTTGTTGCCGGTGATCAGCCACGAACCGTCGTCCTGTGGCAGCGCCTTCGAGCGCAGCATGCCCAGGTCGGTGCCGCAGTGCGGTTCGGTCAGGCACATGGTGCCGGTCCACTCGCCCGATACCAGTTTCGGCAGGTAGGTCTTCTTCTGCTCGTCCGTGCCGTGTTCCAGCAGGCACTCGTAGGCGCCGTGCGACAGGCCGGGGTACATGGACCAGGCCTGGTTGGACGAGTTCAGCATTTCGTAGAACGAGTTGTTGAGCACGATAGGCAGGCCCTGGCCGCCGTATTCGGTGGAGCAGGCCAGCGCCGCCCAGCCGCCTTCCACGTACTGCTTGTACGCTTCCTTGAAGCCTTTCGGGGTGGTCACGGTATGGGTCGCCGCGTCGTGGTGGCAGCCTTCACGGTCGCCGGAGTGGTTCAGCGGGAACAGCACTTCCGAGGTGAACTTGGCGCCCTCTTCCAGCACCTGGTTGATGATGTCGGCATCGACATCGCCGTAGTGCGGCATTTGCTTCAGTTCATCTTCCACTTTCAGGAATTCGTGCAGCACGAATTGCATATCCCGGATTGGCGCGACGTATTGACCCATGATTTTCTCCTGATGGCGTATAGCTAAATAAGTGTTGAGTGGCTGCGGGAACCGCGGCCCCTTACGATTTCTGCGTTGCATCCGCCTGGTGGGGCGGCTGCGGATTCTGGTAATTCTCGATCAGCCGGTTAAAGCCGATGCTGGCGCGGTCCAGGCTGCCCGGGATGCGCAGGAAACGCGCATCATGGTGCAGGGCCAGGATCAGGCCGTACATCTCGTAGACCAGCTGCTGCGGGTCGGTATCCGGCTTGAGGTCGCCGCATTCGATGGCCTGGCGTACGCAGCGCAGCAAAGCGCCCTGCCACGCGTTGACCATCGACATCAGCTCCTCCCGGATGGGACCGGGGCGGTCGTCGTATTCCACCGCGCCGCTGATATAAATGCAGCCCGATGCGACTTCCACGCTCACTCGCTTGACCCAGCGGGCAAACATCGCCTTCAGGCGCTGCAGACCGCGCTGTTCCTTCACGCTGGGGAAAAACACTTCCTGCTCGAAGCGGTGGTGATACAGCTTGAGCACTTCCAGCTGCAAGTCTTCACGCGAACCAAAATGCGCGAACACCCCCGATTTGCTCATGTTCATCCTGTCCGCGAGCAAGCCGATGGTGAGTCCTTCGAGCCCGTCCCGGCTGGCCAGGTCCAGCGCCACATCGAGAATGGCTGCGCGAGTCAGTTCACCCTTACGCATAAATTTGATTGAAGTATTAATAAGTACACCCAAGGTAGAAATTCGTCTGTGAGGAGAAAAGAACATTCTCCCCCAGTTGAATTTACTTCGTGTGAAAAGAATTGCGAACGCTCGTACTATTATCCACCGGGTGGTAAAAGTCAAACAGTACCGTTAGAGGCGAGGTTCTATTGCTGCGACGCAGCAGATTTGTGTGGAAATAGGGCCGCAGCGGGGCCGCAAGCGGCTGCGCCGGGCGGCGACGGACGTGCGCTGTCGTGCCCGCCGCGCAGGCGCTACTCTGACAGAAAATTAACTAAACGGCAATCACGCGCATGCCTGGTCGACGGCGGACGGCACGGCGTGACGGCACGGCGCAACGGCGGGCCCAGGACCAGGCTCGCCGCTGACCACGCGGTCGCGGCCGCCCTGCTTGGCCGCATACATGCGCTGGTCGGCAAGCTCGACCAGCCGCTTCCAGTCGCCCACATTGTCGGCCCGGCGCTCGGCGATGCCGATGCTGGCCGTCACCGGGCCGCCTTCGGGGCGCTCGCCGAAACCGCTGGTCCGCAACCGCTCGATGGCCGTCCGTGCCTGCTCGAGCCCCGTGCCCGGCATGATCAGCAGGAATTCCTCGCCGCCCCAGCGCGCCAGCACGTCGCCGTGGCGCATGTGCTGGCTGACCCGTTCGGTCATGGTGATCAGCGCGCTGTCCCCCGCTTCGTGGCCAAAACCGTCGTTGATGCGCTTGAAATGGTCGAGGTCGAGGAAGGCCAGGGCGAACGGCGCATTGGCGCGCTGGGCCATCGTGAAGTGCAGGTCGATGATCTCGACCCCGCTGCTGCGCGAGAAGGCATTGGTCATCGGATCGCGGATGGCCTGGCGCACCAGCGCGATCATGAACGCCAGCTGGCAAATGCCGGCCAGTGCCGCCACCCCCGTGATCAGCACCAGCAGCCAGAATGCGCCCGTGAACGCGGGCCAGTCCATGGCCGTCCAGCGCAGGTAGCCGGACACGGCCTGGCAGATCAGGATGGGGCTGGCGACCACGAAGCTTTCGGCGATGGCGAGCGGGAACACGGCCAGTCCGCCCAGCAGCACGAAAGGCAGGAAGGCGTAACCGGCGCCGATGGCGGCCGACATGCCGGTCAGCTGGTAGTGCGTGAGCAGCGTGTGCGAGGCCACGTAGAACACGGTCGGGATCGCAAACAGCAGGGCCATGGCCCGGTACGCGTTGAACAGGTCGCCGTTGGAGCGGTAGTAGACCAGCAGGCTGGCGAAGGCGGCGCTGGCCGCAAAGCGCATGAACGCCAGCTGGCCCCACAAGGGAAAGGGAAACACGATGAAGTCGATGATGCTCCACATCGGGGTCAGCACGGCGAACAGGAAGGCGAACAGGCGGACGCGGTTGACGATCAGGGTGGCGCGGCGCCGCGCCAGCAGGCTCAGATGGCGGTGCGGGGAAAACAGCCAGCCGAGCTCGCTTTGCTTCAGCTCACCTGGCATCAAGCCCGTCAACCGGTGCCAGAGCATTTCCGTAACCTGATTCATGCATGCCTTTTCGACGTCGCCGCAACAGGGACGGCGGCGCCCCCTTCATTGCCGGCAATGGCTGGCCATCGGTGGATGACCGGCGCTTGCCTTTTTTGCCACTCGGCAATCCTATTCCATGTCGATGGCGCTGTCATCCCGGCGACAGGCTTTCTTGACGCATGACAGGTAAACCGTGGACGTTTGGCCGCAGGGCCGCCAAGGTGGCGTGGCGCCGCAGGGGCGCCCTCCCCTGGCCCGGCTAATCCGGGCCGCCCAGCTCGAAAAAGGGGTACGTCCCCATTTTTGTCCCCGAAGCCGGCTTAGAGGTCGTTTAACTTAACGGCACTAGCCCCTGGCTAGTCCGGGCCGCCCAGCTTGCCCAACTGGCGCCGGTCGCGCTTGGTGGGGCGGCCCTTGATGTCGGCGCCCGGCTCGCGGAACAGGCGGTGCCGTTCGGCGGCCGTGGCCCGGGCCGCCACGCTGGCCGCCGTTTCCTCGTACAGGGTGCGGGCGATGGGGGCGGCGGCCCGCACGTCCGACAGGCCCAGCACCAGCACTTCCCAGCGGTCCGAGCCGTTATCGATAAGCAGCCGGTCGCCTACCCGCAGGGCGCGGGCCGGCTTGACGTGGTCGCCGCCGACCTTGACCCGGCCGCTGTCGACGGCGTCCGTGGCCAGCGAGCGGGTCTTGAAGAAGCGGGCCGCCCACAACCATTTATCCAGTCTGACCGTCTCGTTCAAGCGTATTTCCCCACTGCAAAAATCCGCATCAGCAGCTTGTAGCCCATGTAGGCCAGGCCATAGCCGATGCGGCGGAAGCGGCCCACGTTGGCGAACTCGTCCGCATGCACCACCACCCCGTCGGCGATGGCTTGCTCGATGTGGGCGCGCAGGCTGCGGGCGAACACGGCGTCCTTGACGACCACGTTCGCTTCCTGGTTCAAAAACAGGCTCAAGCCATCCACATTGCTCGAACCCACGGTGGCCCAGTCGTCGTCGATCACGGCCACCTTGGCGTGCAACTGGGTCTTATGATATTCCACCACTTTCACGCCGGCCGCAAGCAGCTTGGGGTAGAAGGAATGGGCCACGGCGTCCTGCAGCCAGAATTCGCCCACGCCGATCAGCAGCACCACCTCCACCCCGCGCTCGGCCGTGGCGGCCAGGGCGCGGCGGAACTTGCGGCCCGGCGCGAAATACGGATTGGCCAGCAGCACACTCTTGCGGGCCCGGCCCAGCGCCTGCAGGTAGGCGCGCTGGATGGTCACGCGGTTGCGCAGGTTGTCGCGCACGACAAAGCCGGCCTGCACCATGGTGCGCGAGGCCGCCTTGTTCAGCTTGCGCAAGTCGCGGTACAGGCCGATGCGCTTGAAGAGGCCCAGCTTGCCCTGGCGCGCCCACTGGGCTTCGGCCTCGGTCTGGATGGTGGCCACCAGCGGTCCCCGCACGGAGACGGCGAAATCCCAGCGCGGCGCGGCCAGGCCGATGCTGTGGTCGTAGTCGCAGAACAGGTCGTCGTTGATGTTGATGCCGCCCACGAAGGCAATGCCATGGTCCACCACGCAGATCTTGCGGTGGGTGCGGGTCACGCCGCGCCGGAACCAGGGGTTGAAGATGCGGTGCTCGATGCGCGCCGCCACCAGCTGCGCATGCAGGCTGTCGACCTGGTGCCGGCCCGTGCCGAACCAGTCCGTGATCATGCGCACCTGCACGCCGCGGGCGGCGGCCCGCATCAGGGCGCCGCGCACGGCCTGGCCCGTGTCGTCGTCGGCGAAGATATAGGTTTCGAAATAGATTTCGTACAGGGCCGCGTCGATGGCCGCGATCAGGGCGGGAAAATACGCGGTGCCGCAATAGAGCAGCTCGATTTCGTTATCGGCCAGAAAATTGACGGAACGCATAAGTCCGGTCAGGCCAGGGCCAGCGAGGCGACGATGGGCGCGTGGTCCGACAGCTTGGCCCACAGCGTGCCGTGCATGACCTCGGCCGCCTCCACCTGGAAGCCGCGCACGTAGATGCGGTCGAGCCGGAAGAACGGCAGCGCGGCGGGAAAGGTGCGGGCCTGGGCCACGCTGTTCTTGCCGCGCAGGACGCGGCCCAGCTCGTCGAGCGTGGAATTGGAGCCGATCTGGTCGAACACTTCCACCACGCCCAGCTCGCGCCGCAGCTCGGCGCTGAGGGAATTGCGCCAGTCGTTGAAGTCGCCGGCGATGATGACCGGCTCGCCGTTGGGCGCCGAAGCCCGCACGGCCTCGATCAGGGCTGCCGTCTGGCGCTTGCGGCCCCCCTCGAACAGGCCCAGATGCACCACATAACAGTGTACGACCGTGCGCGCCATCTGCAGTTCGCAGTGCAGGATGCCGCGCTGTTCGAAGGCATGGTCGGACACGTCGTGGTTGCGGCTGTGGACGATGGGGAAGGCGCTCAGCAGCGCATTGCCGTGGTGGCCATGGTCGTAGACGGCGTTCATGCCGTAGGCCGTGTGCTCGTGGCGTGACTCGCCGGCCAGGAATTCATGCTGGGCCGTCTCCGGCCAGTGCTGGTGGCCGTGGTGCTCGGCGCCGTACTGGGCCGCGTTGAGGTCGTGCCGGCCCTGCACTTCCTGCAGGAACACGACGTCCGCATCGAACAAGGCGATAGCCTGCTTCAGCGCATGCACCCGCGGCAAGCTGCGGATGGCGCTGACGCCTTTGTGGATGTTGTACGTGGCGACGCGGATCTTCATGGTTTTTATTTTACCCCCATCCGTGCGCTTTCCCGTACAGCAGCCTCGGGCAGCGTCGCAGCCGTTGCTTTACCGTCAGCGCAAGGCGAGCTGCCGCGGCAGCTGCAGGATCGCTTCCGCGTTGGAGGACGAGAAGCATTTGTCGGCCGCCTCCAGGTAAGGCAGCCAGATGTGGGCGAGGTGTTCGCGCGGACTGAGCACGATGGGGATGTCGCGCGGCACCTGCACGGAAAAGACGTGTTCCGTGTTTTCCGTCACGCCCGGCGCGTAGCGGTGGCGCCACACGGGGTAGATGGTGTAGATGTTGGACAGCTGCCAGTCGCGCAGCGCGATGCCGGCGCCGTCGGCCACGATGCCCGTCTCCTCGTACAGCTCGCGCGCGGCCGTCTGTAGCAGCGGTTCGTCCGGGGCGTCCAGCGAGCCGGTCACGGACTGCCAGTAGCCGGGCCGGTCGGCCCGCTCGATCAGCAGCACTTGCAGGTCGGCCGTGTGGATCACCACCAGCACGGATTCGGGAATCTTGTAGGGCTTCATGGTCCGATAAAAGAAAAGGCGCAGTCGCCCGCGCCTTTTTGATCACACACTGCGCCCGCCGCGGCGGGCGCAGGGCGCTATCAGCCGGCGACTTTCGGCTCGGCGGCGCGCAAGCGGATGTGCAGCTCTTTCAGCTGCTTCTCGTCCACTTCCGACGGTGCCTGGGTCAGCAGGCACTGGGCGCGCTGGGTTTTCGGGAAGGCGATCACGTCGCGGATCGAATCGGAACCGGTCATCATGGTCACGATGCGGTCCAAGCCAAACGCCAGGCCGCCGTGCGGTGGCGCGCCGTACTGCAGCGCGTCCAGCAGGAAGCCGAACTTCAGGCGGGCTTCGTCGGCGTCGATCTTGAGCGCGCGGAACACTTTCGACTGCACTTCCTCGCGGTGGATACGGATCGAACCGCCGCCCAGTTCCCAGCCGTTCAGCACCATGTCGTAGGCCTTGGCGATGCAGGCGCCCGGATTGGTTTCCAGCATGTCCTCGTGGCCGTCTTTTGGCGCCGTGAACGGGTGGTGGGTCGCGGTCCAGCGGTCCGACTCTTCGTCGTATTCGAACATGGGGAAGTCCACCACCCACAGCGGCGACCAGACGTCGTCGAACAGGCCGGCCTTCTTGCCAAATTCGCTGTGGCCGATCTTCACGCGCAGCGCGCCGATGGCGTCGTTGACCACCTTGGCCTTGTCGGCGCCGAAGAAGATCAGGTCGCCGTCCTGCGCGCCCGTCAGTTCCAGCACCTGGGCCAGGGCCGCGTCGTGCAGGTTCTTGACGATAGGCGATTGCAGGCCGTCGCGGCCCTTGGCCTTCTCGTTGACCTTGATGTAGGCCAGGCCCTTGGCGCCGTAGATGGCCACGAACTGGGTGTAGGCGTCGATTTCCGAACGGGGCATGTCGCCGCCCTTCGGTACGCGCAGGCCGACCACACGGCCGTTAGGCATGTTGGCGGCGCCCGAGAAGACCTTGAAGTCCACGTCCTTCATCACGTCCGTCAGGTCGGTGAATTCCAGCTTGACGCGCATGTCCGGCTTGTCCGAACCGTACTTGCCCATGGCGGTGGCGTAGTCCATCACCGGGAACGGGTTAGGCAGGTCGATCGCCAGCGTGTTCTTGAACACCTTGCGGATCATGTCTTCGAACAGGTCACGGATTTCCTGCTCGTTCAGGAACGACGTTTCGCAGTCGATCTGGGTGAATTCGGGCTGGCGGTCGGCGCGCAGGTCTTCGTCGCGGAAGCACTTGGTGATCTGGTAGTAGCGGTCGAAGTTGGCCACCATCAGCAGCTGCTTGAACAGCTGCGGCGATTGCGGCAGCGCGAAGAAGTTGCCGGCGTTGACGCGCGACGGCACCAGGTAGTCGCGCGCGCCTTCCGGGGTCGACTTGGTCAGCATCGGGGTTTCGATGTCGATGAAGCCCAGTTCGTCCAGGTACTTGCGCACTTCCATCGTCACCTTGTAGCGCAGGCGCAGGTTGTTCTGCATCTGCGGACGGCGCAGGTCCAGCACGCGGTGGGTCAAACGCGTGGTTTCGGACAGGTTGTCGTCGTCCAGCTGGAACGGCACCGGCACCGAGGCGTTCAGCACTTCCAGTTCGGAGCACACCACTTCCACCTTGCCCGACTTCAGGTTGGCGTTGATGGTGCCTTCGGTACGGGCCGTGACCACGCCCGTGACGCGCAGGCAGAACTCGTTGCGCACTGCCTCGGCTACCTTGAACATCTCGGCCTGCTCAGGATTGCAGACGATCTGCACCAGGCCTTCGCGGTCGCGCAGGTCGATGAAAATGAGGCTGCCATGGTCGCGGCGACGATGTACCCAGCCGCACAGGCTGACGGTTTGGCCAAGCAGGGCTTCAGTGGTGAGGCCGCAGTAGTGAGTACGCATTGAGGACATGTTATTTCTCAGTTCAGGTTAAATTGCTCAGTTTTTATACAATCGGCTGCTGCCCGCCAGCGCGGCAGCGCGCCCTTCTTCTTATGCCTTGCCGGCCGTCTCGGCGCCGGGCACATGGTCCGGCGCCACCACGCCCATCGAGACGATGTACTTCAATGCCGCGTCGACCGTCATGTCGAGTTCGACCACGTTTTCCTTCGCCATCATCAGGAAGAAACCCGAGGTGGGGTTGGGCGTGGTCGGCACGTACACGCTCACGTAGTCGCCCACCAGGTGGTTCTTCACGTCGCCGCCCGGCGTGCCCGTCAGGAAGGCGATGGTCCACGAATCGCGGTGCGGATACGGCACCAGCACGGCCTTGCGGAAGGCGTTGCCGGAGGACGAGAACAGCGTGTCCGACACCTGCTTCACGCTCGAGTACAGCGAGTTGACGATGGGGATGCGCTGCAGCAGGCGCTCCCACAGCTTGACCACGTAATTGCCCACCAGGTTGTTGGTGAGCAGGCCGGTCAGGAACACGATCAGCACCGTCAGCATCGTCCCCAGGCCGGGGATGTCGAAGCCGAACAGGGTGCGCGGCTGCCACCGCAAGGGCACGAACAGCAGCGACTGGTCCATGGTGCTGATCACCAGGTTCAGCACCCAGGCCGTAATGGCCAGCGGCACCAGGATCAGCAGGCCGGTAATGAAATATTTACGCATCGTGCTCTCTAGAGTGAATAAGGGTGCCGCCAGGCGGCACTGCCGATCAATCCGCTTTGGTGGTCGACGCCGGGGCGGCCGGGGCGGCAGCCGGGGTGGTCCCCGCGGCGTCCGGCTTGGGCGCGGCCGGGCCGCTCGATACGCCCGTGGCCGGCGGCGTGCCGCCACGGAAATCGGTCGCATACCAGCCAGTCCCCTTGAGCTGGAAACCAGCGGCGGTCAGTTGTTTCTTAAACGACGACTTGCCGCAAGTGGGGCAAACCGTCAGCTGCGGGTCGGAAATCTTTTGCAAGACATCCTTGGCAAAACCACATTCCTCGCAGCGGTAAGCGTAGATCGGCATCTATTACTCCGCAAAAATCATCAAAAACCCTGAATTATAAAGCTTTTTTTGTCCGCTTCACCGGTTTCAACGGCGCCGCCACTGCAGCCACCGTTCCTTGCCCTGGAACACGGGGATGGAATCGGTCACGGCCAGGTCCGCCTCGCAGTCGAAATACGGCGCCAGCAAGGCGTCCAGCTGGGCGCGGGCGACGCCGAACGGGGGGCCCTTGGGGGCGTCGTCGAAGAAAAAGAAGCCGGCCAGCAGGCCGCCCGGCGGCAACAGCGCCGCCCAGCGGGCCGCCACGTCCGGCCAGCGGGCGCGGGGCATGGCGCACAAAAACGCCCGTTCGTAGATCAGTTGCAGGGGCCGGGCCGGCTGCCAGGTGAAGAAATCGGCCTCCACCACCCGGTCCGCGTACGGGCCCACGGCCGCCTTGCCGGCCGCCACCGCGGCGGGGGAAAAGTCGATGGCCGTCGCATCCCAGCCGGACTCGGCCAGGAAAGCCAGTTCGTAGGCGCTGCCGCAGCCGGGGATCAGCGTGACCAGCGGCGCCGGCGCCCCCGCCACAAAGTCGCGCAACGCTTGCGGCACCCCGCCCCGGTCCCAGGGCGTGAATTGCTTGTCGAATCGCTCATCCCAGAAGGCCGGCGATTGCGGATCACGTTCATTAAATTCCTGCATAGTACGGTTACCGTTCTATAAATTTAATGCATGTTATGCAAGCGCAGATAGAGCTGGAAACCGGCCACGCCCAGCCCGAAAGCGCCCGCGAAATAGACCACGAAACTGAGCAGGCGGTTGGTGCGCTGCTGCTCGGCGATCAGCACGCGGATCAGCTCCGTGTCGTTGGCGGGCGGCTCGCCGGCCTGCTCGAGCGCCCGGTGCAGCAGGCGCGGCAGTTGCGGCAGCACGTGGGTGTAGCGCGGCGCTTCCGCCTTCAGGCGCTCCAGCATGCCTTGCCAGCCCACCTGGGCCGCCATCCATTTTTCCAGGTAGGGCTTGGCCGTCTTCCACAGGTCCAGGTCCGGGTCCAGCTGGCGGCCCAGTCCTTCGATGTTGAGCAGCGTCTTTTGCAGCAGCACCAGCTGGGGCTGCACTTCCACGTTGAAGCGGCGCGACGTCTGGAACAGGCGCAGCAGGATCTGGCCGAACGAGATGTCCTTCAGCGGGCGGTCGAAGATGGGCTCGCAGCAGGCGCGCACGGCCGACTCCAGCTCGTCCACACGGGTGTCGCGCGGGGCCCAGCCGGACTCGATGTGGGCTTCGGCCACGCGCTTGTAGTCGCGCCGGAAGAAGGCCAGGAAGTTCTGCGACAGGTAATCCTTGTCGAAATCGTTGAGCGTGCCCACGATGCCGAAGTCGAGCGCGATGTAGCGTCCGAAGCTGGCCGGGTCGATCGACACGAGGATGTTGCCGGGGTGCATGTCCGCGTGGAAGAAACCGTCGCGGAACACCTGGGTGAAGAAGATTTCCACGCCGTCGCTCGACAGCTTCTTGAGGTCCACGCCGGCCGCTTCCAGGCGGTCGATCTGGGACACGGGAATGCCGTGCATGCGCTCCATCACGATCACGCTCGAGGAGCAGTAATCCCAGTACATTTCCGGCACCAGCAGCAGGTTGGAGTTGGCGAAGTTGCGGCGCAGCTGGCTGGCGTTGGCCGCCTCGCGCATCAGGTCCAGCTCGTCGTGCAGGTATTTGTCGAACTCGGCCACCACCTCTTTCGGTTTCAGGCGCTTGCCGTCGTTCCAGATGCGCTCGATCCAGTCGGCGGCGATGTGCATCAGGGCGACGTCCTCGTCGATGGACTTCTTCATGCCGGGGCGCAGCACCTTGACGGCCACTTCCTTGCCATCCTTGAGCGTGGCGAAGTGCACCTGGGCGATGGAGGCGGACGCCACCGGCGTGCGCTCGAAGGTGGAAAACAGCTGGTCCGGGTGGTCGCCCAGCGACTTGCGGATCTGGGCGATGGCCAGTTCGGAATCGAACGGCGGCACCCGGTCCTGCAGCTTGGACAACTCTTCCACCAGGTCGAGCGGGATCAGGTCGCGCCGGGTCGACAGCACCTGGCCGAACTTGACGAAGATGGGCCCCAGCTCTTCCAGCGCCATGCGCATGCGCTCGCCGCGGGGGGCGGAAATGTCACGCCAGAAGATGACGGTGTCGATCAGCTTGGCCGTGCGTGGCACTTTCAGGCCGGCGATGGCGATTTCATCGAGGCCATACTTGACCGACACCCGCAGGATTTTCAGCAGGCGTAAAAATTTCAATATCATCAAAGATCCAGTGCTTGTTGCTTGGCGGACCGGGCGGCCAGCAGTTGTTCCAGCTTGGCGATGCGCTTGGCGGCGCGCTCCACGTCATCGCGCAGGCGGACCACGTCGGACGAGAACTCCGCCACCACGGGCGGGCGCAGCAGCACGGGACGCTCCTCGGCGAGGAATTCCGCCACATTCTCGGCCAGCTTGCGGTGGCCATTCTGCACGGCCGCGAACGCGGCGCGGGCGCCGGCCACCATGCGCACGGCCGCTACCGGGCCCACCACCTTTTCCAGGTCGTGCTCGGCTTCCCAGCGCAGCGACTTGCTCAGGCCCGACAGGCAGTTGGCGAACTCCGCATCGCCCTCGATGCGCACGTAGGAGAAGGCCCGCTCGCGGTTCTGCGCGATCAGGGGCAAGTCCGCCAGCTTGACGTGGATGGTGACGCTGGCGGGCGCGTCGGCGGCGGCCACCTCCAGCAAGCCATCGGCCATCACGCGCAGGCGCAGCGCCACGGAGGCGGCATCGACGCAGGCGACCTTACCGGCATGCAAAGCCAGTTCGCGCCGCGCCCAGGGTTCCTGGGCCAGCAGATGGTTGAGGGTGGCAGCGAGGGGCGCCAGCAGCGCCGCTGCGGGGGAAACGGGAGAGGAAGTGGAAGAAGTCACGGTGGTGTCGATAGGTAGCCGCAGAAAAGCAAAAACCGCCCGAAAAGTCGGGCGGTCTTGATCTTACCAGTTTGCAGGAAAACTGCCGCGGCCCAACCCGCGAAAACCGCCGAAAACCTGCGCGAAAAAATGGGGACGTACCCCATTTCTGAAAAAAATGGGGACGTACCCCATTTCTGATTTCTGGCCGTTCTGTCTAAATTAATGGGGTACGTCCCCATTAATTAAACAAAACCGTGTTACGTCCCCGGTTTATTTGCCTGGATCAGGCCAGCTGCTGGATGCCGGCCAGCATCCAGCCGGTGCTGCCGTTGACGGGCTTGGCCAGGTTCCACACTTCGTGGAACGGCTCGGCCGCGGCACCCGGCGCGGAACGGATCATACCGGCGAACTTGACGCTGGCCAGGTAGTCGCTGTCGGACGTTTCGATGCCCAGCAATTCGGCGTCGATGCTGACCACGTCCGTGAAGTCGGCTTGCGCACCGCGTTCCGTGATTTGCATCTTCAACTCGGCAAACACTTCCGGCGTGGTGAATTCGCGGATGTCGGCCACGTCGCCCTTGTCCCAGGCCGCTTGCAGGCGGATGAAATTGCCTTTGGCCACGCGCAGGAAGGTGGCCGTGTCGAAATCGGCCGGCACGCCCCATGGCGTGTGCGGCGCGGCTACGGCGGCGACGCTACCGGCAGGCTGGGCATCAAACTGGGCCGGCTGCAGGCGCGCACCGATTTCCGGCGTGACGTTGGCCGCCTGGCCACCGGCGTGGCCGGCAAAATTGCCGCTGTAGACGTTGGCCGGCACCGGCTTGGCGCCACCCAGCCCGCGCAGCATGCGGATGATGAAGAAGGCCAGGCCGCCCAGCAGCAGCACCATCAGCAGCGAGCCGAACATGCCGCCGCCCAGGCCGAAGTGCGACATCAGCGCGCCCATGCCCAGACCCAGCAGGGCGCCGCCCAGGATGCCCTTCCACGGACTGGCCGGTTTGGGCGGCAATGCGCCCGCCGGCGCCACGGGCGCAGGGGCCGGCGCGGCGGCCTGGCGCGGCGCCGTGGGGGCCGGCGCGGGCGCCATGCGGCTCACGTTCTGCGACTGGCGGCCGAACGTGCGGCTGCCGCCCATGGGGCGGGCCGTCGCTTCGGCCATCAGCGACAGGGCGGACACGGCCAGCATGGCGCCGACCAGGATCTTCTTCATGTTCATGGTGTGTTGTGTTTCCTACAGTTTGATACCAGTGTGTAAAGCGGCCACACCTGCCGTCAGGTTGTAATACGTGACCCGCTCCAGGCCCGCCTCCTCCATCATCTTCTTCAGCGTTTCCTGGTCCGGGTGCATGCGGATCGATTCGGCCAGGTAGCGGTAGCTTTCCGCATCGCCGGCGATCTTCTGGCCCATCCATGGCAGCACGTGGAAGGAATACAGGTCGTACGGTTTCTGCAGCGGCGCCGCCACCTTGGAAAATTCCAGCACCAGCAGCTTGCCGCCCGGCTTGAGTACGCGCCGCATTTCCGCCAGCGCCAGGTCCTTGTGGGTCATGTTGCGCAGGCCGAAGGCGACGCTGACGCGGTCGAAATAATTGTCCGGGAACGGCAGCTTTTCCGCGTCGCACAACAAGGTGGGGGTCAGCAGGCCGCGATTCAAGAGGCGGTCGCGCCCCACGCGCAGCATCGATTCGTTAATGTCGGTCAGCCATACCTCGCCCGACGGGCCCGCCTGCTTGGCGAACACCTTGGCCAGGTCGCCCGTGCCGCCGGCGATGTCGAGCACCTTGAAACCGGGGCGCACGCCCGCGTTGGCGATGGTAAATGTCTTCCACAGACGGTGGAGGCCGGCCGACATGACGTCGTTCATCACATCGTATTTGGCGGCGACGGAGTGGAAAACCTTGGCAACTTCGTGCACTTTTTCGTCTTCGGAGACGGTCTTGTAACCGAAATGGGTGGTATTGGTCATGGTGGGCAGCCTGTTAGTTTGCCAGCATTATACAAGCGCAAGGGCCAAGCGCAGCGTGGGCGGCGTCAGGTCGGCCCCATTGCGGCTGTTACAGCAATCGCCGGGGCCGGTGCTCAGTGTTCGATGCCCAGTTCGCGCGCCAGCATGTGGCGCGAGGCAAAGTCGTACAGGGCCACCCGGTTGTTCACGCCCAGTTTGGCGTAGATGGCAGTCAGGTGATTGCGCAGCGTGCGCTCGCCGATGGCCAGGCGCTGGGCGATATCGGCCGTGCTGGCGCGTGGATCACGGACCAGTTCGGCCACCGCGAGGCGTTCCTTGCGTGTCAAACGAGTCAGCTTCTCATGGGCCGGGTCCTCGTTCGCCTTGCTGCGGGCGATGGTCGCCAGGATGCGCACCGTGGCCAGGCGGTCGAGCCAGAACTCGCCGCCCTTCACTTTTTCGATTGCCTTGACCAGCATGTCGACCGGTTCGCTCTTGCAGACCAGGCCATTGGCGCCGGCCAGCACCGCATCGTCGGCCAGGGTCGACTCGCGTGCGCTGGTGATGGCCAGCACCTTGCCGTGGAAGCCAGGCAGCAGCTCGCCGATCAGCGCCAGCGGGTTGGCGCCGTCCAGGTCGTACAGCACGACGTCGGCGCCATGGCTGCGCAAGTGCTGGCGCGCCTCGGCCACCGTGGCCACGCTGCCGGCCAGTTCCAGCGCCGGCCGGCGTGCATCGATCAGCTGGCCCAGGCCCCAGGCCGTGATCGGCAAGTCGCAAATCAGCAACACCCGGATGCCCTTGACGTGGCCGCTATGGGCAACTGCCATGTGCCCTCCCCCAGCCGCCGCTGCGCACTGTGCCGTAAGACTGCCACGGGTTCCCGATCATCGCCGCCTCCCATGATGTTTGTCACACTTTTATCACAGGAAATTTCAAATAGCTACCAAAAAAAAGAGCAGTTTCTCCCATGCGTAACTTGCAGCTTGAGCGTCAAATACGTGAGACGGAGAAACGAAAATTTCTTTGCAGCACTTCACCGAATAACCCCACAGTGAGAGCAAGAAGATCATGGCCACTACCCGTACCGTCTTTATCGATTCCGCCCTGTCCGATGCCGCGACACTTGCCGCGCAATACGATACGAATGTCTTCAACGTCGTCCTGCTCGACGCCGCCCTGCCCGGCCCGCAGCAGATCCAGGACTGGATGAGTTCTCACGGCGCCGTGGCCGCCGACATCAACGTGGTGTCGGCCAGCGCCAGCCTGAACGGGCTGTTCACGCCGCGCGTAGTCTTCGTCGACCCCGGCGTGGACGGCTACCAGGGCATCATCGCGGCCACGCCGGCCAACACCACCGTCGTCGTGCTGGACGCGGCCAGGGACGGCGTGCAGCAGATCCACGACTTCCTGGCCCACAATACGGGGCTGGTGGCGGCCATCGACATCGTCACCAACCTGGCCAGCGTGGATGTGGTGTCGCACGGCAGCCCGGGCGAGATCCACATCGGCTCGACCGTGCTGAACGCCAGCACCATGGCCGCCTACGGCAGCGAGCTGGCCGACATCGGCAGCCACCTGACGGCCGGCGCCGACATCCTGCTGTACGGCTGCGACGTGGCGGCCGGCACCACGGGCCAGCAATTCATCGCCAGCCTGGCCGCCGCCACCGGCGCCGACGTGGCCGCCTCGACCGACCTGACGGGCGCCAGCGCGGCCGGCGGCGACTGGGTGCTGGAAGCGAGCACGGGCAGCATCGAAACGGCGACGCTGGCCGACACCAACTATGACGGGCTGCTGGCAATTAACTTCAACAATGCGCCTACGCTTACCACCGTTGCCGCCGACAACAAGATCAATTCAACCGAAAGCACGGCTGGATTCGTCGTCAGTGGCGAATGGGCATATGGCGGCTCCGGGACCGTCCCCAGCACGCAGACGATGACAGTTAAATTCAGTGATGGAAGCAACACCTCGACCTATACCGGCACGGCTGCCCTGACCGATGTTCCAGCCAGCGGCAAGGTGACATGGACCATGACGGTTCCCAGCCTCCCTGGCGCGGCGACTTTGGCCCAGGGTAACCTCACGGTCACCGCGTATCAGGTTGCAAACAAAGCCTCGGCCGGTGTGACTGTCCTCAATGACAGTTCCGCCGACGTCTCGCCCTTCGCGACCCTGGCCGTGGCCGACAACCTGGTCAACAGCACCGAGAAATCCGCCCTGGCCTATACCGTCGCCGGCATGGATAGCGATGCCAGCGCCGTGGTCACCGTAACGGATGGCGTCCACAGCGCCACCCATACCTACGCCGTGAACGGTGCCTTCAGCTTCGACCTGAGCACGTTCAGCGACGGTATGGTGAGTTCATCGATGGTGATCACCGATGCGGCTGGCAATACCAAGTCGGTGAACGGCAACAGCACCACGCTGGACGCAACGGCCCCCACCGCAACCGCAGCAACAGCAGGCGGCAATGAAGACACCATCATCGGCATCACGCTCGCCGGCAGCGATGGGACCGGAAGCGGCGTCACGCAATACAAACTGACAGGGACGGGGCCACAACATGGCACGCTCTACAGCGATGCCGCGGCCACCACGCCGGCCGCGTTCAATGCGCTCAGCGCGGCTACCCAATATTGGTACAAGCCTAACGCGAACTATAACGGCAGCGACAGCGTCAGCTTCAGCGTCGTCGATGCCGCCGGCAATACCAGCGCTGCCGCCGCAACGATCGCCTTGACGATAGCGCCCGTCAACGATGCCGCCGTGGTCAGCGGCACGGTTGCCGGTTCCGTCGTCGAGGCAGGTGGCGTAGCCAACGCCAACGCCGGCACGCCAACGGCCACCGGCACCCTGACCGATACCGACATCGACAATCCCGCCAATACCTTCCAAGCCGTATCGGGAGCGAGCACCACCTATGGCAGCTATGCAATGACGGCCGCCGGCGTTTGGATCTACACGCTCGACAACAGCAACGTGATGGTACAGGCGTTGAATGCTGGCGGCAGCTTGAATGACAGCTTCATCGCCACTACTGCCGACGGCACCACACAAGTGGTTAGCGTCACCATCCACGGCACCAACGACGCGGCCGTCATCACGGGCACCAGTACGGCCGCGATGGACGAAACGAACGTCGTTCTCAACGCCAGCGGCAAGCTTGATGCCACCGACGTGGACAGCGCCGCCAACTTCGTTGCTCAAAGCAACGTCGCTGGCGACAATGGCTACGGCAAGTTCGGCATCGACGCCACCGGCGCCTGGACTTACGCTACCGATACCGCCCATAACGAATTTGCGGCCGGCACCGACTACACTGACAGCTTCACCGTGGCAACCGCCGACGGCACCACCCAGGTGGTTAGCGTCACCATCCACGGCACCAACGACGCGGCCGTCATCACGGGCACCAGCACCGCCGCGATGGACGAAACGAACGTCGTTCTCAACGCCAGCGGCAAGTTGAACGCCACCGACGTGGACAGCGCAGCCGACTTCGTCGCTCAAAGCAACGTCGCTGGCGACCATGGCTACGGCAAGTTTGGCATCGACGCCACCGGCGCCTGGACCTACGCCACCGACACCGCCCACAACGAATTTGCGGCCGGCACCGACTACACCGACAGCTTCACCGTGACGACCGCCGACGGCACCAGCCAAACGGTTAGCGTCACCATCCATGGCACCAACGATGCCGCTGTCATCACGGGCAGCAGCACCGCCGCGATGGACGAAACCGATGCCATCCTCAACGCCAGCGGCAAGTTGAACGCCACCGACGTGGACAGCCCGGCCGACTTCGTCGCTCAGAGTAACGTCGCTGGCGATAACGGCTACGGCAAGTTCGGCATTGACGCCACCGGCGCCTGGACCTACGCCACCAACACCGCCCACAACGAATTTGCGGCAGGCACCGACTACACCGACAGCATCACCGTGGCAACCGCCGACGGCACCACCCAGGTGATTAGCGTCACGATTCACGGCACCAACGACGCGGCCGTCATCACGGGCACCAGTACCGCCGCGATGGACGAAACGAAC